>JAFRHH010000029.1 GCA_017433405.1 Clostridia bacterium
GAGAACCCCAAATGAGCAAAAACAAAAAACTGATGAAGTCCTTCCTGCCCCTCCTGCCCCTGTGGGGATGGGACAATGAGAGCGACTACGATCCCCAGGGACAGTGGGAAGAATTCAGGGACATCATGGAAACCTACTGGGAACAGATGCAGGAAGTCGCGGAAGTGATCGATGAAGCCCGGAAGGAAGCCTGGAGCAAGATCTTCCCGAAGCTCATGGAAATGCAGGACAACCTGGCGTCCGCCCTGCCGGAAAAGCTGCCCACCCCGCCCGGAGTGCCCGCTCCCGCCATCCGGCCGAAGGAAGTCGTGAAACAGATCCAGAAAGTCCAGGAAACGGTCAATGAGCAGGCTGTGAAGCAGGTTGACAACGCGGTTGAGCTCGTGAAAGGGAGCCAGAAGCAGGCCAAGGAAATCGTAAAGGATGTCGCTGAGAGCGTGAAGGAAGTCGCCAAGACCATTCAGCCCCAGAGCCCTGAAGCCAGGAAAGAATGAATCCGTTTTTCCGGCTTGCGGTCAGGAAACTGGACCGGAAATGCAGCGCGAGGGAAGCCCTGACGGAAGCCAGTTCCCTCCCCCGCGACAGCCTCCTGGAGGTTCCGGATGTGCCTTTTCAGACCGCGGACGGCGTTTCCCTGGCTGTGGACATCTTCTGTCCACAGCCCAGGGGATCCGGCCTCCTTCCCGTCGTGATCATGGTTCACGGCGGCGGGCTGGTGGTCGGCACGCGGAAACTGTCGCGGACCTTCTGTGAAAACCTGGCTGAACAGGGGTTTCTGGTCTTTGCGCCGGAATACCGGAGAATGACGGAAACCGATGTAAAGCAGGAGATCGGGGATCTGCTCGCAGCCTTTGCCTTCGTTTCCGGAAAGCTGGCGGAATATGGCGGCGATCCGGACCGGGTGACCGTTGTTTCCGAAAGCGCCGGCTCCTTTCTGGCTGTTTATGCCGTCGCTGTGACGGACTCTCCTGTGCTGCAGTCCGCCTTTGGCCTGCAGCCCGAAGCGCTGCGGATTCGTGCGCTCGCCTGCTTCAGCGGGTTGTTTTACACCACCCGAAAGGATCCGGTGGGCCTGGTCTACAGCCGGAATCTGTATGGGAACGGAGTCGTGGACTCCTCCCTGCTGCATTACATGAACCCGGAATGTCCGGAGGTGACGGAACATCTCCCTCCCGTCTTCCTGGTTGGAAGCAGGGCGGATTTTCTGCGGAACAATACCAAAAGGTATGCGGCCGCCCTGCGTACGGCCGGGCACCCCTGTACCCTGATTTACTACGATAAGAACCGGGAACTGACCCACGCCTTTCCGGCCCTGAAGCCGGATCTTCCGGAAAGCCGGGATGTTCTGGATCGGCTGGCCGCGTGGATCCGGGCAATGAATTGACAGCGATCCTGCAAACGGATGCAGAAGATCGGCAGAAATGGAGGAAACATCATGTTTTTTGATTTTTTCTGGGGGGCAGCAAATGCCATGTTTCAGGCCACTGTGACGATACCCGTGACCGTCGCGGCCCTCATCTTCAGCCGGATCAATCGGAAACAGGAAGAGCAGAAGGCCGATGACCTGAAGCAGGAAAAGTCCGGCGCGGAGAAGAAAACCGCTTCGAAGAAGCCGACCGCGAAGGCGAAAGCCGCGGCAAAGCCGGCAGACGCGGAGGCCTCCTCCGACGCCGTAAAGGCGGGCGAAGCGGAAAAACCTGCCGCAAAAGCCAAGTCCGCCGCCCCGAGGAAGCGTAGTACAGCGACCCGGTCAGCATCCGCCGCGAAGCGGACCACAAGCTCCCGGCGTAAGGCTCCCGCTTCCACGGCGGCCCCCGCCCCCGCGGAAGCCCCCGCGAACCCTGAAAATCCGGAAAACGCTCCCGCGCCTGAAAACAATCAGTAAACAAGCGGCGGAACATCGGGCATCGCATCAGAAAGCCGGGCGTCTGAACCGGCGCAGCCCTATCCCGAATACCGGGATGGGGCTTTGATTTGAATACGCAAAATTCCTTTGACAAATCATGAAAAAACAGTACAATAAGGGACAGATTTTGTCCGCGAACGCTCAGGCGGAGCGGTACCAAAATCGTCATCCGGACAGAATGGCAGACGTGAACTGCCGTTCACAGAGGAGACAGATTTTGTCCGCGAATCGCGCCAGCGAAGCGGCTACAAAATCGTCATCCGGACAGAATGGCAGACGTGAACTGCCGTTCACAGAGGAGAGAAATTTTTACCATTCCTGTTATTGTGAGGGAGGATCAAACATGGCAGCTTTCATCGCATTCCTGATCATGGGCATTCTGATGATCGTCAGCGGCATTCTGATGCTGGCTACGCCGATCATGAACTTTATGAGCTGGGGCTATTTCATTATCGTCCTGTTCTTCATCGCCGGAATCTTCGGGATCGTAAAGGCGATTCGTGAAAGGCGCTATGGTGTGGAGTTCTGCCTGGCGATTCTTGCCCTGATTCTGGGCATCGTTGGTCTGTTTGTGCCCGGCGCCGCTGAGCTGAACAACTCCGTACTGCTCTTCATGGCCGCCGGCTGGTTCGTCATCCACGGCGTGCTGAGCATTGTCCTGTCCATTGCGGACCGGGCAAAAGGCTCCAGCTTCGGCATGATGCTGATCGGTATCCTGCTGGGTGTGCTGGACATCGTTCTTGGCATCTATTCCTTCATGCACCCCGCAGTGATGGCAATCAGCATTGGTCTCCTCATCGCCTTCTACTTTATCGAATCCGGTATCAATCTGATCTTCATCGGAGCGGAGCTGAAGGACACGCTTGATGATCTCAACCGGTAATCCTGTTGCGGTTTGAACGTAAGCGCTTTATGTAGTAAAGGGGCTGTGAAGCCCGGGATTTCTCAATCCCGATATGCTTCACAGCCCCTCTTTTGGTCTGCCCGGCCGTTGCTTACTTCACGGCGGCGGTATAGCGGTCATACTGGGCCTGCTTGACCTTCAGCAGCTCCTCGATCTGCAGGGACTGCAGGGTGGAGATGTAGCTGTCGAACTCGTCGGCGATGGAGGCGGTGCCGGAAATGAAGGCCACGGCGCGCTCGTCCACATAGGTCTGCAGGTCAACCAGGTACATGCTCAGGGTGCTGGCTTCCTCGGGCGTGGAATACACATCCGGGAAGGGAGCGCGGATATAGGGCTCCTCAAAGGTGCGGTCGTTCTGAACGTGCCAGGCGGGCAGCAGAACGTCCGTGGCGGGCGTGCTCTGCTGAGAGGGCATGTTGGGAGCGTTGATGCCCAGGCCCTGGTACCAGATGGTATCCTCGGTGCACTTGGGCAGGAAGTGGCGGTTGCCCTCCGCGTCGGTTTCGTAGGTCAGGCCTTCCTCGCCCCAAACGTAGAGATCCTGAGCTTCCTCGCCCATGGCGTAGTCCAGGTACCTGATGGCGGTTTCCAGCCGGGTGCTCTTGGCGTTGATGCCGAAGACGCCGCTGACGGGATTCCGGCCGACGTAGAATCCGGGATACTCTCCGCTCAGGGGAGCCGCGCCGGCAATGATGCCGGTTTCCTTGTCATAGTTCGGATACTGGGCGGAATAGAGGTTGCTCATCTGCCAGCTGAAGTCAAAGGTCACGCCGGTCAGGTCGTTGGCACAGCGCTCGGTGATCTGGTCCCGGTTCAGGCTGGTGAATTCGACCTCCAGCAGGCCTTCTTTATACAGGTCGTTCAGGAAGGTCAGATACTTCTTGTAGTTCTCGGATTCGTAAGCGGCGTAGTGAACCTTGCCCTGATCGTCGGCATAGAAGCCGCTGACCAGATCCAGGCCGAAGGCCGGTCCGAACATATAGGGCAGGAAGGAGCTCTGGATGCTCATCGGAATCTCGTCGGTGGCATCTCCGTTGCCGTTCATGTCGTTATCCCGGAAATACCGCAGCATTTCGACGAACTTGTCCAGCGTGGTCGGCGCCTCGATGCCGGCCTTCGCCAGCCAGGGCATGTTGTACATCATAACCGGCTGATAGTTGTTGGTCACCACGGTCTGGGGCACATAGTAGATATGGCCGTCCACCGCGGTCAGGGAGCCCTTGATGACGGGGTTCTCGTCCAGGAACTTCTTGTAATTGGGCATGATGTCAAAATGGGTGTCCAGGGGCTCGAAAATTCCGGAGGACAGATAGGTCATGTTCGGGTCGGTGTCGGGCAGCTGAATCACATCCGGCAGATCCTGGGCTGCGGCCAGCATGGGGCTGACGGTGTCCGAATAGGTGGTGGGGTCGATCAGGTTCCATTCGACGGTCACACCGGCGTTATCCGCGATTTTCTTCAGCAGATAGGCGTCCTTCAGGTCGACGGTCGAATACCAGGAGTTCATGGCCAGCTGGCTGACGGTTTCCGCCGCGAACGCGGAGGCGCAGCCCAGCGCCAGGCACAGGGCGAGCAGGATGCTCAGGGTCTTTTTCATGGGGATTCCTCCTTTTTATTTTTTGCGGATCTCCGTCCGCATGAAACCAGTTTCGCCGCGTCCCTTCCGGGCCGGGGCTTCCCCTCCGGGAGCCGGGGCGCCCTTATCCCTTGACCGCCCCCAGCATCGTTCCGGAAACCAGGTATTTCTGAACGAAGGGGGTAATGCAGAAGATCGGAACCGCCGCCAGCACGATGCAGACGTAGCGGATCTTGAGCGTGTTCCGGGCGGCGGCGTCGGCCGCGGCCGTCCCGGCGCTCTGGAGAATTTCCGAGGAGCTCATAATCAGGATCCGCCTCAGGAACATCTGCAGCGGCTGCAGCTCCGTTTTCCCCAGGTACAGCATGGCGTTGAAGAAATCGTTGTACCGGGCCACAGCGTAGTACAGCGTCAGCACCGCCAGGGTCGGCTTAATCAGGGGCACGGCGATCCGGGTCATCATGTACCAGTCGCTGGCGCCCTCCAGGGCCGCGTTCTCGAAGAGGTCGTTGGGCACGGATTCCATGGCCGAGCGGCAGATCATCATGTTATAGGTGCTCAAAAGCACCGGCAGGATCACCGACAGCCGACTGTTATACAGCCCAAGGCCGGTCACGACCATGTAAGTCGGAATCATCCCGCCGCTGAAGTACATCGTAAAGGCCACGAAGAAGTTCAGCTTCCGCCGGAGGAAGAAATGCTTCCGGCTCAGGGGATAGGCCGCCAGGCAGGTAAACACCATGTTGCAGAGGGTGCCGGCCAGGGTGTAGAAAATCGTGTTCCCATAGGAAACCCACAGCTGTTTGTAGTCCATCACCATCCGGTAGGTGTCCAGCGTAAAGCCCTTCGGCAGCAGCCAGACCTCCCCCCGGCTCACCATGCCGCCGTCGGAAAAGGAGACGCTGACCACGTACAGGAAGGGATAGGCCGTCACGCAGACGGCGAAGATCACCAGGATCCAGATGATGATATCCAGCGCCTTGTCCCCCCGGCTCTCCGTCAGGAAGGAATCCGGCTTATGGATCTTTCTGGTGGCCGTTGTCATGTTCCGCCTCCTCTCTGATTTCCGCCGCGCGCCCTCACCACAGGGACGACCCCGTCATCCGGCGGCTCAGGCTGTTGCTGCCGACGACGAAGATGAAGCCCACCGCGGAGTAGAACAGGCCCACTGCGGAAGCGTAGCCGAAGTTCTTGTTCTCGATTCCCTGGCGGTAGACGTAGGTGGAGATGACGTCGCCGGTCTCGTACACCGCGGGGGAATACATCAGATACACCTTCTCGAAGCCGACGTTCAGGATATTCCCGAGCGTCATGATCAGCAGCAGGATCACCGTATCCGAAATCATCGGAAGGATCAGATGCCAGATCTGCTGCCACCGGCTGGCCCCGTCCACCTTCATGGCCTCGTAAAGGGAAGGATCGATCCCCATGATGGCCGCCACGAAGATGATGGCGTTAAAGCCGAAGCTCTGCCAGGAGCCGGAGATGACATACAGCCGGCGGAACCATTTGGGATCCCCCATGAAGTTGATCGCCTTCCCGCCGCAGGCCTTGATGATCTGGTTGATAATGCCGCTGGAAGGGCTCAGGAAGTTGGTCATCATGCCCACCACGACCACCGTGGAAATGAAGTAGGGCAGATAGGTAATGACCTGGGCCGTCTTGGCGAAGCGCTTCGCCCGCATCTGGGTAATGCAGATGGCGAAGATAATCGGAATCGGGAAGCCGAAGACCAGGCTCCAGAAGGAAAGCAGAAAGGTGTTCCGGATCAGCCGCCAGGCGAAGGCGGAGCCGAAGAACTGCTGAAACCATTTCAGTCCGACCCAGGGGCTGGAAAACACCCCGGCGAAGCCGCTGCCCATTTTGAAATCCTGGAAGGCCATCGTCAGCCCCAGCATGGGCAGGTAGCAGAAGATCAGATAATAGATGAAAACCGGCAGGAACATGAGGATCAGGTGCCGATCCCGGTAGGCCAGCTGCCTGAAGGTCTTCCCCACGGGATGAACCGCTCTTTCGGAACTGGTCATATGCTCCCTCCGTTTCCCTGACTTCTGATTCTGTCCGTCCGAATCCCTGGCCACCGGGCCGGGATCCGTCCCCTGCCTGGCCAGAATCATATTCCGGAGGCATCAAAAAAGGCAAGCATCAAATCGCGCTTGTCTTTTCTGGTGGATTTTTTGCACCTTTTGACC
>JAFRHH010000030.1 GCA_017433405.1 Clostridia bacterium
GCCTGACGACGTCAGCCGGTCGTTAAACGGCAGAAGCCCCGGGAGCGGCAACTCCCGGGGCTTCGCTTCGGTGATAGCATGCCTCATGCTTCATCGACTTCGCAGTGTCATTATATCATAGGTCCCGGAAAATGCAAGTATGAATTTTGTCGCCGGTGTCCGGATTCGGACACCGGATTTTTTATACCCGGAAGAAAATCACAAGGCCTTCTTCTGTTCAGAGCCGGCACGGTACGGCGCCATCAGGCCGTCGACCGCCTGGCGGATCGCCAGCGGCAGCGCCTCATAGGTGCGGACCAGCTCGTCCTGCTCATCGGTGAGAGCCGGCAGGCGTGCCGAGGTCCGGCCGAGCAGATAGTCCGCCGTGCAGCCGAAATAATCGCAGACCTTGCAGATGCCGGCATGGTCCATCTCTCGGGTGCCGCAGACATAGTTGTTCAATGTGCGCCGAGGCCAGCCGAGATCATTCGCGACTGCCTGCTGCGTTATGCTTCTTTCTTCGATCAATTCCCTGAGCCGTGTCATATTCTCACCGCCTGTCAGTATTGTGAAGATTATACAATGGCCAAGGATCTTTTTTCAGCAATAGTCCCAAATCGTACCGGAAATAGCAAATTTTGATTGACATGGTTCTTTTTTAAGCGTATCTTATGGATCGAGGCCCATTTGAACCTCACGCATCTGGGCGCGACGGTATCCGGATCGGGAACCATCCACCCGGTCCGGCCGCGCCATAAACGATGAACAGGGGGGGGATGCAGACCGATGACGGTATTCAGAGCGATGCTTTTTATTCTCCATACGCTGGCGGTGTGGGCACTGGTGTTCAACCTGTTCCGGTTTACCGGCCATTACCTGTCCAGCAATCACTGGGAGAACAGAGCGTCGGACCTCCTTTCTCTTACAGCATTGATGCTGTCATCCGTCGCGATGATCGTGTCATGGGCCCAGCTCTGGTTTGTGCTCGGCCGTTAACAGAGGACGGCATGCAGAAAGGTCAGCAGCGACGTTACGGCGGAGAAGGCAGCCGCGACGGCCGCGCACCAGGCGGCCCGGTTTGAAACGCGCGCGTTTTCCTCCATCTCGCGCCAGCGCCGGCGATCTTCGACGCCCATCTGACGCTGCTGCTTCTGCCAGGCGCGCAGCTCCTTCCCGAGGCTGCTGATCGTCATCAGGAAAGCAAGCCCATCAAACTCAGCGTCCGGATATGGATTCACAAGCCGCCTCTCTGTCAGAAGATGCCGCTGATCGGCATCAAGGACAGCCTGATCCTTTGTGCAGAACTGATCAAAGGCGCGCTGCTCGTCTTCCCAGAGACGGATATCGGCGACATTACGATCATCAGTATTTTTCATGACGAACCTCCCTGTGAGAATAATCCCATCATAGCACAGGCGCGGAAGAAATCACAAGGAGAAAGAAAAGCCACGTCGGGAGGCATCCATCCCGCACCACACGGGCGCGACGGTATCCGGATCGGGACCTATCCACCCGGTCCGGCCGGTTCAACTCCGGCGGCGCTCACCAGGCGGCCAAGGCATGACGCGGGTATCGCTCATTCCCGCGGGGCCGCCTCCTTTCCGAAGGGCCAGGCCCGGCAAAGGTCCTGCAGCGGCGGGAGTTTTCTTGAGTTCAGTTTCCTCCCGATTCCGTCTGTCGTGGCAGATCCCACTCTACCGGGCCACGCCTCCATTTTAGCGAAGCCCCGTCTTTTAAGCCACGAGGCGGGGCTTCCGGAGGCGTTAAAAAATCCGCACCCCGGGTGCGGAAGGAGCGTGAAAATGGAAAACTTCAAAACCATGTACGCGAGGCACCGGAACGCCGCAGGGATCACCCAGGAGAAGGCAGCCGAGCTGCTTGGCTGCGCGGTGCGGACGGTGCAGGCCTACGAATCCGGCGAGATCGTCCCGCCGGACCAGACGGTCGCCCTGATGTGCGACGTGTATCCGGCGCCGATGCTGGCGCTGGAACACCTGCGGGCATCCAGCAGCATGGGCCGGGCCCTGATCCCGGAGATCACCAGGATGTCGCTGCCGCAGGCGGTGTGCAACCTGATCTACCGGATCCAGGACTTCACGGCGAAGCACCGGTCGGAGGATCTGATCCGCATCAGCAGCAACGGGATCATCGACGACGGATCCGAGGTCGAAGAGTTCGCGGTGATCACGGCGGAGCTGGACGGCATCGTGCAGGCTGCGGTGCAGCTCCGTTATTCTAAGGGCACAGGCCTGCCGACAGACACGGAGTATTGAGAGAGGAGGACAGCATGCGCAAACGGACAACCCTCGAGGAGATCAAGAGAATCGACAAGGAGATGCTGAGTTGCGAGGATGTGGCCCCGTACTTCGGATGCGACCCCCAGGACATCCGGGTGCAGGCGAAGACAGATCCCTCGGCGCTGGGCGTGCCGACGGTCATCATCGGCAGCCGGGTGAAGTTCCCGAAGGACGGCTTCGTCAACTACTGCGAGGCCGCGCTGTTCCTGAAGGACCCGCGGAGGACCTACGCATGAAGCGGCGGCGGGATTTCCTGTCGGGGCTGCGGCCTTACCGGCAGGCGGCCGGGCTCACCCAGTCGGAGCTGGCCAGGGCGATCAGCACCAGCCGGCAGAACATCCAGAAATGGGAATGCGGAGCGTGCTGGCCATCGGCGGAGTGGATCCCGAAGTTGGCGAAGGCCTGTGGATGCCGGTTCGAGGATCTGTTCCCGAAGGCAGAGGAAGGGAGTGAGAAAGCATGACAGAAGGAAGAAGGCAGGAACGGGCGGAGGCGGTCATCATCGCGCAGGAGATCCAGGCCGGGAAGCTGACGACGCTGGCCGGGCTGCGTCCCTGCCGGGAACGGGCCGGGATGAACCAGAAGGAGCTGTCGAAGGCCGCCGGCATCTGCGCGGACACCTATCGCGCGTGGGAATACGGGGCAAACTGGCCGAGCGCGTTTCACCTGGCGAAGCTCGCGACGGTGCTGGGGGTCAGCATCGAGGAGCTCTACCTCGGCCCGGATCCGGAAGGCGGAATGATATGAGCAGAAAAAGAAAAGGCCCCGCGGAAGGACCGGTTCCGCGAGGCGTAATCCCAGAGGGATCACTGAAACAAGACGATTTTACCACGGAAGAGCGCGCTTGTCAAGGGAGGAGGCGGAGACGGTTGAACATTGAAAAACCGGCATACTGGGCTGTTCTGCCTGCGCGGGTGCGGTATGATCCGGAGATCCCGGCAAGCGCCAAGCTGCTGTACGCGGAGATCAGCAGTCTGACCAATCAGGAGGGCTACTGCTACGCCAGCAACGCTTACTTCATGGCCCTGTACGGGATCAGCGACGCCACCGTGCTCCGCCTGCTGCGGGTGCTCGAGCAGCGCGGGTACATCCGGAGGGAGGACGCCGTCGGCGGGAAGACCCAGCGGCGGATCTACGCGGGGATCAATCCCGCGGCAGCCGCCCCGGCTGACCCCCCGTCAAAAATGAAGGGACCCCCCGTCAAAAATGACGGGGGTCCCCCGTCAAAAATGACGGGGGGAACAATAAAGAGTAATAATATATCTAACAATCCCCCCGAAGCCCCCCGCAGGGGGCGGCGCGTGAAGTCCATCCCGGACTGGAAGCCGGAGCGCTTCGAGAAGTTCTGGGAATACTACCCCCGCCAGGCGGACGGTAGCAAACCCGCAAAGGCGAGAGCCGTCAAGGCCTGGGATAAGCTGAGGCCTGACGACACCACCATCGACCAGATGGCCACCGCCCTGCGGAGACAGAAAGCATCAGAACAATGGCAGCGCTTCATCGGCATCCCCTACGCATCGAGCTGGCTGAACGCACGGCGCTGGGAGGACGATTATCCGGAGCCGGAGGCGGAGCCCGAGGACGAGGCAGAGGACGGTGACGACGAGTGGCTGTACTGAGCGCCTGGGAGCAGGCGCAGTATTCGGTGATCGGCTCGCTGCTGCGGGCGCCCGACGAGTGGGCGGGCGAGATCTTCCAGTCTGCCACGCCGGCCATGTTCGGCAACAAATCCCTTCGACACGTGTTCGAGGCGGCCCGGGAGCTCTGGAGCGCCGGCACACCTGTGGACCCGGTGACGCTGGGGGCGAAGGCTGGGAAGGAATACGCCCAGACCATCGTGGACTGCGTCAACCTGACGCCGACGGCCGTGAACGCCGGGGCCTATCTGAAGATCCTGAGGGAGCAGGCCCGGCTCAGCGCCATGCAGGTGGAGGCCCTGAGCATCTCGACCGCGGAAACCGTGGAGGACGCCACGGAGAGCTACGAGAAGATCGGGAAGCTGCTGGCGGCCACGGAGGACATCGAGGACTACAGCCTGA
>JAFRHH010000031.1 GCA_017433405.1 Clostridia bacterium
CCTGAATCATGAGCTGTGCAGTTGTCAGGATGCGAAAGTATCCGAAAGGGCCCTGGAGGAGGAAGAAAAGGACGACCGAAGGGGCCGACCGTTCCAACCGGAACGGACTATGGAGATCACCATTTCCGGTGGTTATGACGAAGGGGTTCCACCTGTTCCCATACCGAACACAGAAGTTAAGCCCTTCAGTGCCGATGGTACTTGGCTGGTAACGGCCCGGGAGAGTAGGTCGCCGCCGGATTCCATATTCCTCAGTAGCTCAATGGCAGAGCATTCGGCTGTTAACCGAAGGGTTGTAGGTTCGAGCCCTACCTGGGGAGCATCAAGGCCGCTCAACGATGAGCGGTCTTTTTGTTGCGACCGGAAAGCAGTAGGGATTTGCTTTTTCCCTAACCAGGAACAGATACCGCAATAAAAGGGGGATCAGCCTGCCGGGGATGAATCGTCCCCGGCTTCATAAAGCTGAAGGGAACGGGTGATGGCCGTAAGTCGGTCCGCAAGCGCCTTTGGACAATTGACAGCATAAAGGCCTTTTTCGGTCTTTACATGAATCCGAATAATCTGATCGTTTTCCATGCGAACCGACGCATTTCCGAATAGCGAA
Source organism: Clostridia bacterium (assembly GCA_017433405.1). GTDB lineage: Bacteria > Bacillota > Clostridia > Christensenellales > Aristaeellaceae > Aristaeella. The sequence goes on from JAFRHH010000031.1 coordinate 605, forward strand.
GGCCCTGAAACCGGCGTAAAGTGAAAATCCTTTTCAAGCAGACTGAATGCCGAAGCAGGATAAATGCTTCGCAGAATCAGGGGCTGCCCGTCCTCGGTCTGCCAGTAGAGAGAAGCGACCCGGGCAAATCCGTTTTCCAGTGCCGTGTCGGCAGAGGCTGCGGAAACAAAGCGCAGGCCGGAGCCGCTCATAAAGCTCATAACGGGAATAGGAAAGGATGCGATCAGGCTGTGCAGATCGCTTTCTTCCGAAATATTCAGAGCCGGACTGGGCGTAAGGAGAGGCTGTGGGGACGGAGAAGATGATTCCTCCGGCTTTGAATAAGCCATGATCAGGGAAAAGCAGGCGACAGCCAGCGCAATCAGGGAAAACAGGACACCCATGATCCTGAGAAAAACCTTTCTGGTTTTTTGCCAGATACTTTTTTCTCCGGCTTTTCGGCCCATGGACATTGCCTCCCTTCATGAAAGAACGGATGTGGAAACAAAGCAGTGTCGTTCCGCGGAACAGGCGTTCTTTTCCATATTATATGAAAGGTTTTTAGCACTGTCAAACCGCGAAACTTGCGCTTCTTTTGAAACGGATGTAAAATAAAGGTTCCGGAGGTTGAGGGAATGAAGAGCGCAAGCGTAAAAAAGCGTCTGGCGTCAGCGCTGGCCGCGGCGATGATCATGTTCAGCGGGACGGCCTGGGCAGAGCCGGCGTTGACGGAAAACAGCCTGGAACTGGGGAAAAGCAGGGTGGCCTATCCTGTGGTGCAGGGATTGAACCCGGCGGAAGAAAAAGAAATCAATCGGACGCTGACGGAGGACGCCCATGTCGCGGAATATCTGACCCGGATGAGTCAGCTGATTTCGAGCGGATGGATTCAAACGACCTGGCATGGCCAGATTATTGAAAACTTATTGAGCGTTTCGCTGCTGGCGGAGGGCATGGTGGAGACCACGAAGGAGACCTCCGTCTGGACGGCGGTGAACCTGGATCTGTTGTCCGGCCGGCGAATTGCCTGGCGTGAGCTGTTTGTCGATCCGAAAGCGGCAGAGACAGCGATAACGGATTATCTGGAAGAGACGGTCTCGCCGGAGTTGAGCCCCATGCTTCCAGCTGGTCGGACAACACCGATCCCGGATGATTACCGCATGGACGAGACCGGATTAACCCTTCTGTATCCGGTCGGTCAGCTCAGCACCCTTCATGACCGTGCCGGGGATGTTCATTTGGCCTGGTGCGAAATCGAAGCACTTCTCCGGCTTGATCCGGGCGGAATCCTGGACCGGCTTGGCGTACCGAAAATGATCAGGCTTTCGGCGGACAGCGATGCGCTGATTCGGGACATGGCAGCCAGCGGGAGCCTTCCGGGCCTGCCTCTGAAAATCGGAGAAAGACTGAAGCCGCTTACGGATCGATATCATCTGGCAACGGATCCGGATGTGTACGAGGGAGGCAGGATGTTTTCCCTGGAGGGAGGATGCTTTCGGGGAATTTATGTGCTGACGGATTTTCTGAGCGAGGAGTGGGATCAAAGTGTCGTTCAGGGAATTCGGGCGGACAGGGGTAATTTTTCCGGCCTGTGTGTTGGGAAGACGCAAAAAACGGAATGGAGAAGTCTTCTGGGCGAGCCGGATTATTCGATTGAATGGGATGAAGAGAAGGCGGAACTGAACCGGAATCTTCAGGGTACCTGCGATTATTATTCCTGCGGTTCGTGCCAGCTGAGGCTTCTCAGCGATCTGGACGGAACGCTGAGAAGCGTTATTCTGATGGAGCAGGAATAAGATTGATGAAGACGAAAAAACGGAGGAACGAATGGCTCAGAGGAGCGGGGGAAGAAAACAGGCGCCGACTTATTCTGCGGATACGCTGGCGCTGAGGATGATCGCGGGGCTGGCGCTGGTCGCGTTGGGCGTTTTGATTTTCATGGCGGTCGATCTGCGGATGACCGGAAATATTTTCGAAGGACTTCGGAGGGTCTGCTGCGGATTATGCGGCAGCCTTGCGATGATTCTGGCGGCTGTACCGCTTTGGGCTGGAATTCTGGTGATCTGGTCCACCCAGCGCAAACCTCCTGTCAGACCCTGGATCTATTTTCTAATCTGTTTTTTCGCGGTCAGTGGGTTTATTATGCTGATCAGCGGGAATGCCATGGAACATCTGCACAGACAGTATGGGGGAACCTGGGGAGGCGTTGTATCCGGCGCCTTTCAGGACTGCGCGAGAACCGGAACGGGCGGCGGAGGACTGGGAGCCAGCCTGGCTTGGCCACTGTGGCGATTTCTCGGCAATATCATCGGGTCAACGCTTCTGTTTCTGCTGACGGTTTTCTGTGCCCTGATGGCGGTGGGGATGACCCCGATTCGTCTTCGGGAGCTGATTACCGGACAGGCTGGACGCATAAAAGAGGATCAGCAGCAGCAAAGAAATCTTTCGGAACAGGAACAGATGGCCTGGCAGCAGGAACAGGCGCTTCGTCAGGCGGCCTGGCAGCAGGAACAGGCCAGAATTATTGAACAGCAGCAAATGGCGCAGCAGCAGGTACAGCAGCCTGGAGCAGGGTATAGCGCGCCGGTTCAGGGTCCGGCGCCCGTTTTCGGAAACCCGGAGAGAACGGGAAGGAACAGCTCGGTGGCCGCCTGGCAGGATCAGCTGACGGCCCGGCAGACCGCGGCGGTTCCTCAGGCGGGATGGCTCAGCCGGATCTTTAATCGGCCCCCCCAGGAACGCTCCGCTGACGAAGCGCCCGCGCGCAGGAAGGGAATCTTCGGAACCTCCCGGGATGAATACGATGGGCTGAGCGACGGATCGACGCTGCGGAATACCGCCGGCGAACAGGCGGCGCGTCAGCTTCGGGCTGAAGCGGAACGGAAACCCCGCCGCACGGTAACCGGTGAGGAAATTGGAAAACCGGAAACCCGCTGGACGATCGGCCAGGACCAGGCTCCTGGTGTCAGCCGGGAGCCTCTCCGGCAGGAGACAGATGTTGTCCGCGATCGGGTCGGCGGAGCGGTCCCCCAATCGTCATCCGGGCAGAACGGCAGACGTGAACTGCCGTTTACAGAGGAGAACCGGGAAGCCGGAAAGGCCGAGCCGCAGGAAGCTTCCGTGCCTCGAAGCAGGATTTTTGACCGCAGGGAAACCGACCACAGGGAAGCGCCGGCGGAGGACCAGGATGCGCAGGAGCTGGCGGCGGAGCTGAAAAATCGATGGGGACGCGGACGTGCGGGCGAAGCTTCGAACGCCGAAGCACTGGCGGCGGAGCTGAGAAACAGGTGGGGACGCGGCCAGGCGGATGAGACCATGCAAAGCCGGCCTCAGGAGACAGATTCTGTCCGCGAACGCGTCAGCGAAGCGGCTGCAAAATCGTCATCCGGGCAGAACGGCAGACGTGAACTGCCGTTCACAGAGGAGGAAGAAAGGAAGCAGGAGCAGCGCCCTGCCCTGAACCGGAATCAGCAGGAGGCGAAGCGGGAGAACGCTCAGCCTCCGAAGCCGGCAGTTCCGGTGGTCCAGATGACGGTCGGCGTGGAGGCCTATAAGCCAGCGCTGAAGGTGCCCCCAAAGGCGGAAAACGAGATCGACGCGCCTGGGGAAGCCTTCTGGGAGCCAACGCCTTATTATGCGCCTCCTCTGACGGATCTTGCGAGGCCTGCCCCCTCCCAGGAGGATACCGCGGCGGAGGATGAGATGCGCTCCCGCCGGCTGGAGGAAACGCTGCAGAGCTTCCGGGTTACGGCGCGGGTGGTGCATGTGACCCACGGTCCGGCGATTTCACGCTTTGAGCTGGAGCTGGCGGCGGGAACGAAGGTAAACAAGGTCGCGGAGCTGGAGAAGGATATCGCCTACGGGATGGAAGCGACCTCCGTGCGGATTGAGGCGCCGATTCCGGGCAAGAGCCTGGTTGGCGTGGAGGTGCCGAACCGGAAGGTTTCGATGGTAACGCTGCGGGAGGTTATGGAAAGCGAGCGGATGCAGAACGCGAAGTCGCTTCTGACGGTGGCGCTTGGGAAGGATATCGCCGGAACGCCGATCATCTGCGATCTGGCAAAGATGCCGCATATGCTGATCGCAGGTCAGACGGGAAGCGGTAAATCGGTCTGTATCAATACGATTATTAACAGCCTGCTCTTCCGGGCGAGTCCCGATGAGGTCAAGCTGATCCTGGTGGATCCGAAGGTGGTGGAGCTGCAGTGCTATAATGGCATTCCCCACCTGCTGATTCCGGTGGTTAACGATCCGCATAAGGCAGCGGCGGCCCTGGCCTGGGCGGTAGCGGAGATGATGGAGCGGTACGACCGGTTCGCGGAGCGGAAGGTTCGCAATTTGGACGGCTATAACGCGATCCTCGGTCCGCATGAGCAGCCGATGAGCCGGATCGTGATCATTATCGATGAGCTGGCGGATCTGATGATGGTCTGTAAAAAGGATGTGGAGGAATACATCTGCCGACTGACGCAGCTGGCGCGGGCGGCAGGCATTCATCTGATCGTTGCGACCCAGCGCCCCTCGGTGGACGTGATTACCGGCCTGATCAAGGCGAATATTCCGAGCCGGATCGCCTTTAAAACGGCCAGCGCGGTGGACAGCCGGACGATTCTGGACCGGGGAGGAGCGGATCAGCTGCTGGGGTGGGGCGATATGCTTTATCTGCCGACGGGTTCCTTTGCGCCGACCCGGGTGCAGGGCTGCTTCCTGAGCGATGAGGAAGTGAACCGGATCGCGTCCCATGTTCGGGAGGCGAACCCCTCATCCTACGATCCGAATATTCTTGAAAAGCTGGAGGAAATTTCCGGAGGCGGAGAAGCGTCCGGAATGGATATGATTACGGGAGGCGCGGAAGCGGCCGGCGGGGATGAAAACCTGTTCGACCAGGCGGTGGAATACGCGATCAATGACGGCCAGATTTCGACCAGCACCCTGCAGCGGAGGCTGAAGATCGGCTATGCCCGGGCAGGCCGCCTGACGGATGAGATGGAGGAGCGGGGAATTATTGCCGCGAAGGACGGCAGTAAACCCCGGAAGTGCCTCATCACCCGCGAGGAATGGGATGCCCTGAAAAAATCGACGGAGGGAATGAATCTTTAAAATGGCGAATATGACGGATTACGTGGCCTGGCGCGGAGATATGGAGATGGCGCATTCGCCCTGGAACTGTATTGATGCCCTGCTGATGTCGACAGTCTGCTATTTGAATTTTCATGGCGTGGACAGCGCGCAGGGGTGGACGATGGAGGAAGCGGCCCGGATTGATCTTCTGCAGGACAGTCCGTTCGCAAGCTTTCCGCCCCGAAAAGAAGCGTTTCTGGCCATGGCGAAAAGCCCCCGGTTCAGGCAGTGCAGGATGCATTATTTCATCGCGCTGACGGATCCCGAAAAGCGGATGCAGTTTTCGGCCATGTGCATAGATTTGCCGGACGGAACCGTCTGCGTGGCGTTCCGGGGAACGGACAATACGCTGATCGGCTGGCATGAGGATTTCGACATGGCTTATCAGCCGGTCGTTCCGGGCCAGCAGGCGGCGAAGGCTTATCTGGAGCAGGTAGCGGAGCTGACGGATCGGCCGCTGAGGCTGGTTGGCCACAGCAAGGGCGGCAATCTGGCGGTTTACGCGGCAGCCTGCGTGGCTCCCACGATTCAGGACCGGATTGAAAGCATCTGGAATTTTGACGGGCCGGGCATGCATCATGATGTTTTCAGGAGCGAAGGCTATGCCCGGGTGGTGGATCGGATCCATACCTATATTCCGCAGACCAGCATCATCGGACTCCTGATGGATTACAGCGAGCGTTATACGGTGGTTTATTCCACGGCGTCAGGCATTACCCAGCATGATCCGATGACCTGGCAGGTTTACGGGCCCCGCTTTGAGGAGCGGCCAGGGATTGATCAGACGGCCTCCGTGGTCCGCGACACCCTGCATGACTGGCTGGAGAATTCGACGCCGGAGCAGCGGGGCGCTTTTGTGGATACGATGTTTCGCCTGGCCGAAACGACGCAGGCCAAAACGATGAGCGAGCTGGCGAACGAAAAGCTGAAGAGCGTGATGACGATGATCGGAAACCGGAAAGAGATTCCGCCGGAAGCCAGAAGGGTCTTCAGCCGGCTGGTCGCCCAGGCGGTGACCCTGGGTTTTGGCAATGTCATCGAGCGGGTTCGGGGCCGGAAGGAAGAGGAAGAAGAGGACAATGGAAGACATGAACTGACGGTCACAGAGAGGAAAAAAGAGCTGAAAAAGAAACCGCCGGAGGCGTAAATCCCTTGACAGTTTCAGGGTGATTATGGTAAAAAATGTCCGGAGCCTTTGTTTCGGAAGGAGCGGCGGCATGGAAAGAAAAGTGTTCCGTTTTGCGAAGGATGGTGCCCCGGTGGCCTGCAACAATGATATACAGGATACTTTTCCCGGCTTCTGTGATGGATATACACATTTCAGGAAGCCGGGTTTTTTGTATATGTCTGCCCCTGGCGGCGGATCGATTGGCGGCGGGGAAAGGGAAAGAAAGGGGCGGCAGGACTGATGAAGCAGGAGTGGCTTGCGATTCGGGAAAATACGGCCATCGCGCCGGGCGTATACCGCGTCACCCTGGAGGGGGAGACGCTGGAGGAGCTCCATCCGGGAAGCTTCGTGAATCTGCGGATGGACGGGCTCTTTCTTCGCCGGCCTCTCTCCGTTTTCGATTCGGAGCCGGGACGGCTGAAGCTGATCTATAAAGTAGTAGGAAAGGGAACGGAGCGCCTTTCCGCGCTGGCCCCGGGCAGCAAGCTGGACGTTTTGACGGGCCTGGGCAATGGCTATGATCTGGCTAAAGCCGGATCCCATACCCTGCTCCTGGGGGGCGGCGTGGGGGTTCCGCCGCTGTATTTTGCGGCGCGAAAGCTCCTGGCCGCGGGAAAGCGGGTTACGGCGGTGCTGGGGTTTAATTCCGCCGCAGAGGTCTTTGGCGAAGCGGAATTCCACGCCCTGGGGTGCGCCGTCACCGTTACGACGGTGGATGGAACCTTTGGGACAAAGGGCTTCGTGACGGATGCCCTGCCGGAGAAGTATGATTATTTCCTGTGCTGCGGCCCCATGCCGATGCTCCGGGCGGTGGCCCGGGCGACGCGGACGGACGGCCAGTTCTCCTTCGAGGAGCGGATGGGATGCGGCTTCGGGGCCTGTATGGGGTGCAGCATCCAAACCCGCGGCGGGGCGAAGCGGGTCTGTCGGGAGGGGCCGGTGTTCGAGAAGGCGGAAATCCTCTGGGACGGGGAAGAAAAATAAGGAAGGAAGTGCCGGAATAATGGGCGCGGAGAGGCTTGCGGCAGAGCTCTGCGGAAGGCGGATTGATAATCCGGTCATTCCTGCCAGCGGGACCTTCGGGTTCGGGTATGAGTTCGCCGAAATTTATGATATCAACATTCTGGGAAGCATCAGCATCAAGGGGACGACCCGGGAGCCGCGATACGGGAATCCGACGCCCCGCATCGCGGAGGCGCCCGAGGGGATGATCAACAGCGTTGGGCTGCAGAATCCGGGGGTCGAGGCGGTGATCCGGGAGGAGCTGCCGCGGCTGGGAAAGGTTTTTCAAAAGCCCGTCATCGCCAACGTCAGCGGCTTTTCCGTTGAGGAATACGCCGATGTCGCGTCCCGGCTCGACGGGGAGGATCAGGTCGGATGGATCGAGGTCAACATCAGCTGTCCAAACGTTCACGGCGGGGGCATGAGCTTCGGGACGGAGCCAGCCGCCGCGGAGGCGGTGACCCGGGCCGTGCGGCGGGTCTGCCGGAAGCCGATCATACTGAAGCTGAGCCCCAACGCGGGCAACATCACTGAGATCGCGAAGGCCTGCGAAGGGGCCGGGGCGGACGGGGTCAGCCTTATCAATACCATTACGGCGATGCGGATCGACCTGAAGACCAGGAAGCCCGTTCTCAGGAATGTGATTGGGGGTCTCAGCGGGCCGGCGGTGTTTCCCGTCGCGCTACGCATGGTATACCAGACAGCCAGAGCCGTTTCCATCCCGGTCGTCGGGATCGGCGGGATTCGCAGCCCGGAGGACGTGCTCGAGATGATGATGGCCGGGGCGTCGGCGGTTCAGGTTGGGGCGGCGAACCTTGTCGATCCCCTGGCCTGCAAAAAAATCATCGAAGGTCTTCCGGCGGCCATGGACCGATACGGCATCCGAACACTTTCGGAGCTGCGGGGACAGGCCCGGGAGGACGGAGGACGGGAATAGCAGAGGTGAACTGCCGTTCACAGAATTGAAACAAAACAAGAGAGGAGAAGAAGGGACATCATGGGTAAGGACGTTATTATCGCACTCGACTTTCCAGGCGCGGAGGAGACGCTCCGCTTTCTCGATCAATTTCAGGGAGGGCGGAAGCCCTTCGTCAAGATCGGGATGGAGCTGTACTACAGCGCGGGGCCGGAGATTGTCCGGCGGATTCGGGAGAGGGGTCACCGGATTTTTCTCGACCTGAAGCTGCATGATATTCCGAACACGGTGAAGAAGGCCGCGGCGGTGATTCGGGATATTGGGGCGGATATTATCAACGTTCACGCCGCGGGAGGAAGTGCCATGATGAAGGCGGCGGTCGAAGGGGCCACCCGGGCGGACGGGAGCCGGCCGATCGTGATTGCCGTGACCCAGCTCACCAGCACGGACCAGGAAACCCTTGAGAAGGAGCTTCTCATCGGGCGGCCCATCGATGAGGTTGTGATCGCCTATGCCGAAAACGCCCGGCGGGCAGGGCTCGACGGTATTGTCTGCAGTCCCCGGGAGGCGGCGAAGGTGCACGAGGCTTGCGGGGCGGGATTCCTGACCGTGACGCCTGGAATCCGGTTCCCGGAGGGAGAGCGGGGGGATCAGAAGCGTGTAACCTCCCCGGCGGAGGCGGCGAAGGCCGGGAGCGACTATATCGTCGTCGGGCGGCCGATTACCGCGGCGGCGGATCCGACAGCGGCGTACGAACGCTGCATACGGGAATTCCTTGGGGAAGAAGCATAAATAAGAGAAACGACAGACGTGAACTGTCGTTCGCAGAGAAAAAGGAGGAGGACGACAAAAATGACCAGAGAGGAATTAAGCAGGCAGATCGCCCGGGATCTGCTGTCCATTCGGGCGGTTTTTTTCCGGCCGGAGGAGCCATTTACATGGGCCAGCGGGATCAAGAGTCCCGTATACTGCGATAACCGGCTTACGCTGACGGCGCCGGAGGTCCGGAACCATGTCGAGGAGGGGCTGGCCCGGATCATCGGAGAAGAGTATCCCGGGGTGGAGGTTCTCATGGGCACCAGCACGGCGGGGATTGCCCACGCGGCGATTACCGGGCATATCATGGGCCTTCCCATGGGATACGTTCGGAGCGGAAACAAGGACCACGGGCGGCAGAACCGGATCGAGGGCCGGCTGGAGAAGGGACAGAAGACGGTCGTCGTCGAGGATCTCATCTCCACGGGGGGCAGCGTGCTCGAGGTCGTCGAAGCGCTTCGGGAGGTCGGTGCGGAGGTGCTCGGGATTGCCAGCATCTTTACCTATGGCATGGCCAAAGGCCGGGAGCGGCTCGCGGCGGCGGGGGTCAAGAACGTATCGCTGACGGATTTTGATGCCATCGCCGAGGAAGCGGCGCGGGAGGGATATATCCGGCCGGAGGACATCAGCCGGCTGATTCGCTTTCGGAATAATCCGGCGGACGGGAGCTGGGCAGAGAGGTGAAAGAACGGGATGAGAAGCGTCATCGACATATCAGATCTCAGCCTTCGTGAGCTCGACGGGCTCATGGACACGGCGGAGGATATCATCGCCCGGCCGGGGGCCTACGCGGAGCGGATGCGCGGGAAAAAGCTGGCGACCCTTTTTTTCGAGCCCAGCACCCGAACCCGGCTGAGCTTTGAGGCGGCCATGTACGAGCTTGGGGGCAACGTCCTTAGCGTCGCCGGGGCCGGGAGCAGCTCCGCGGCGAAGGGGGAAAGCGTCGCGGATACGGTGAAGACGGTCAGCTGCTACGCGGACATCATCGCGATGCGCCATCCGAAGGAGGGGGCGGCGCTCGTGGCCGCCCGGGCGGCGGAGGTGCCCGTCATCAACGCCGGGGACGGGGGGCACTGCCATCCGACCCAGACGCTGGCGGACCTTCTAACGATTCGGCGTGAGAAGGGTCGGCTGGACGGGCTGACCATCGGGGTATGCGGCGATCTGAAGTTCGGACGGACGGTTCATTCGCTGATCGGAGCGATGAGCCGATATCCGGGGAACCGGTTCATTCTGATCAGCCCGGAGGAGCTTAAGCTTCCCAGCTATGTCAAGGGGGAGGCCCTTAAAAAGAATGGCATTCCCTATCGGCAGACGACGGACCTTGAGGAGGTCATCGGGGAGCTGGACATCCTCTACATGACCCGGGTTCAGCGGGAGCGGTTTTTTAACGAGGAGGACTATCTTCGGCTCAAGGACAGCTATATTCTTACGCCGGAGAAGATGAAAAAGGCGCGGGCGGATCTCGCTGTCATGCATCCCCTGCCCCGGGTGAACGAGATCAGCGTTCAGGTGGACGAGGATCCACGGGCCTGCTATTTCAAGCAGGTTCTTAATGGGAAATACATGCGGATGGCGCTGATCCTCATGCTGCTTCAGGAGGGCGGGGCCGCCGGGAGAAGGGAGGCGCGGGCATGAACGTAGACGCTATTCGGGACGGGATTGTTATCGATCACATTACCGCCGGGCGGGCGATGACCCTTTACCGGCTGCTTGGGCTCGAGGGGCTCGATGTGCCCGTCGCCATGATTACCGGGGCGGTTTCCGGGCGGCTCGGGCGGAAGGATATCATTAAGATCGACGCGGATATTCCGATCGATTTTAACGTCATCGGATACGTGGATCCCGGGGCGACGGTCAACCTGATTCGGGACGGGGAGCTGCGGGAGAAGAAACAGATTCAAATGCCGGAAAAGCTGGTCAATGTGATCGCCTGCCGGAATCCGAGATGCATTACCGGCACGGAACAGGAAATAGACCAGATATTCTTTCTTGCCGACCGGGAGAAGAAGGAATACCGGTGCGCCTATTGCGAGACGAAGGCTGCGGTAATTTAAGAACGGCGGCGGGCGATGGGGGCTGGCCGATTAAAACACGAACGTTCGGTAACGAACAATCTTGAAAATCAAGGAAAAAGACGAACATTATTCGTAAATTCGTTGACGATGTTCGGGTTTTTGATAAGATTGGACTCGTTTTTCGGAGACTTCGGAGCGCCCGGAAAACTGTCCATGCCGCGTGCGGTGCGCGTGCACTTCCCTGACAGTTTTCAGCGGAGAACGGGCGGCAGCCAGGACTTCGGAGAGCGACCGGGCCGGGAAAGAAAAAGAAGGAGGGGCGGAGAAACATGAAAAAAGTCGGGATCATCATGGGGAGCGACAGCGATTTGCCGATAGTTCAGAAGGCGGTGAAGGAGCTTCGGGCCTTCGGGATCCCCTTCGAGGTTCACGTTTATTCCGCGCATCGGACGCCGGAGGCAGCGCGGGATTTTGCCGTCGGGGCCCGGGAACGGGGCTTTGGCGTCATTATCGCCGCAGCCGGGATGGCGGCCCATCTCGCCGGGGCTATCGCCGCCAACACGACCCTGCCGGTGATCGGGATCCCCTGTTCCGGGGGGCGGGTTGACGGGATCGACGCGCTGCTCAGTACGGTTCAGATGCCCTCCGGGATTCCGGTAGCCACCGTTGCCATCGACGGCGGGGCCAACGCCGCGCTGCTGGCCGCCCAGATCCTGGCGGTTTCGGAGGAGGAGATCGCCCGGAAGCTCGCCGAAAAGCGGGCGGCGGACGCGCGGGCCGTACTCGAGAAGGACGCGGGGATCGCCGGGAGGCTTTAAGGCGGAGTTCGGAGCGCCCGGAAAACAATTTTTCAAAAACCGAAGGAGGATGGATCACCATGGAGAAGAAACTTGTCTACACCGGGAAGACCAAGAATGTCTACGCGCTGGAAAACGGAAACTATGAGCTGCTGTTCAAGGACGACTGCACGGGCAAGGACGGGGTCTTCGATCCCGGCGAGAACAGCATCGGGCTGACGATCGACGGCGTTGGGGACGTCAATCTTCGGATGAGCATCTATTTCTTCGAGAAGATCAACCAGGCCGGGATCGCCACCCATTTCGTCAGCGCCGACCTGGGGAAGACCACCATGGAGGTTAAGCCGGCGAAGGTTTTCGGAAAGGGGCTTGAGGTGATCTGCCGCTACCGGGCGGTCGGAAGCTTCTACCGCCGGTACAGCGACTATATTCAGGAAGGGGCTCCCCTTCCCGCCTACGTCGAGACCACTTTCAAGAACGACGCGAAGGGCGATCCGCTGGTCACAAAGGACGGGCTGATCGATCTTGGGATCATGACAGGGAAACAGTACGACGACATCAAGGACATGACCCAGAAGATTACAAAGATTGTTGCGGACGAGATGACGGCGCGGGGCCTGGAGCTTTACGATATCAAGTTTGAATTCGGATACGACGCCGACGGAAGCGTCATGCTGATCGACGAGATCGCCAGCGGGAACATGCGGGTTTACAAGGACGGGAAATATATCGATCCCATGACGCTGAGCAAGCTTTTCTTTGCATAAGACAGCGAAACAGCCGCGCGGAGCCGGAGAACCGGTTCCGCGCGGTGGTGTCCTTTGAGGGAAGAACAGCAGACGTGAATTACCATTCACAAGAGGAGAAAGAGCATGGGCGGATTCTTCGGAATCGTATCGAAACAGGACTGCATGCTGGACGTTTTTTTCGGGGTCGACTATCACAGCCACCTTGGGACGAGGCGGGCCGGGATGGCCGCCTGGGATCCGGAAATCGGGCTGCAGCGAAAGATTCACAACATCTGCAACGCGCCGTTTCGGACAAAGTTCGAGCATATCTTCGAGGAGATGCGCGGGAGCAGCGCCATCGGATGCATCAGCGACAGCGATCCGCAGCCGCTTTTGATTCGATCCAGCCTCGGGACCTACGCGATATGCATGACAGGGGTCATCAACAATTCGGATCAGCTGATCGACCAGTATCTCAGCTTCAGCGGAGGGCATTTCGACAGCATGACCGGGGGGCGGATCAACCAGACGGAGCTGCTCAGCGCGCTGATCAACCAGAAGAGCAACTTTGCCGAGGGGATTCGATTTGCCCAGAAGTCCATCGAGGGGACGGCCAGCATTCTGATCCTGACGGAGAAGGGGCATATTATCGCGGCGCGGGACCGGATGGGGCGACTGCCGGTTTCCATCGGAAAGCGGGAGGACGGATACGCCGCCGCCTTTGAGAGCTTCGCCTACCACAAGACCGGATTCGAGGACGAGAAGGAGCTTGGGCCCGGGGAGATCGTTGAGATCAGCAGCGAGGAGATGACCGTACTCAGCCCGGCGCGGAAGGAGAAGAAGATCTGCTCCTTCCTCTGGAGTTATTACGGATATCCGACGTCCACCTACGAAGGGGTTAACGTGGAGGAGATGAGATACCGCAACGGTGCGATTCTCGCGGAGAACGACGAGGCCGCCGGGCGGGAGGATCCCATCGACTATGTCGGCGGGGTTCCCGACAGCGGGACGCCCCACGCCATCGGATACGCCAACCGGAGCGGAAAACCCTTTGCCCGGGCCTTTATCAAGTATACCCCGACCTGGAGCCGGAGCTTTATGCCCGCCAGTCAGAAGGACCGGGACAAGATCGCCAAGATGAAGCAGATTCCCGTCAACGAGCTGATTCGGGGGAAGAACCTGCTTTTCGTCGACGACAGCATCGTCCGGGGAACGCAGCTTCGGGAGACGGTCGAGTTTCTCTATGAGAGTGGGGCGAAGAGCGTTCATATGCGCAGCGCCTGCCCGCCGATCATGTACGCCTGCAAATATCTGAACTTCAGCCGGTCCAACAGCGATCTTGAACTCATCGCCAGGAGGGTGATCGTTGAGCTCGAAGGCGAGGAGGGGTTCCGGTATATCGCGGAATACGCCGACGGGAATACGGAACGGGGGAAGAAGCTTCGGGAAACAATATGCGAGAAGTTTCACTTCGCCTCCCTCGAGTTCCAGACCCTGGAGGGGGTCATTCGGGCCATCGGGCTTCCGGAATGCGAGCTTTGCACGTATTGCTGGAATGGGGAGTGAGCCAAGCGTCAGCCCGGTGGGCTGTCCGGCGAAGCCGGAAGCGAGGCGAGCGAGTCAACCGAAACGAGCAACGGCGCCTGGGAAGGGGCCGGGGCGACGATTGAGGTTGCGGGGGAAATAACGAGCGATAGAAGAGCGAGGTTTTTTTCATGAATATGAATTCGAAATCGGAGGCCTACGCGGCGGCGGGGGTAGATATTACCGCGGGATATCGGGCGGTTGAGCTCATGAAGAAGCACATCCGGCGGACCACGACGCCGGGGGCCGACACGGACGTCGGCGGATTCGGCGGGCTGTTCGCGCCGGATCTGGCGGGGATGCGGAAGCCGGTGCTCGTTTCCGGGACGGACGGGGTCGGAACCAAGCTTCGGATCGCTTTCCGGATGGACCGCCATGACACGGTCGGGATCGACTGCGTCGCCATGTGCGTCAACGACATCATCTGCTGCGGGGCGCGGCCGCTGTTTTTCCTCGATTATATTGCCTGCGGAAAGAACGTGCCGGAGCGGATCGAGCAGATCGTGAAGGGGGTCTGCGACGGATGCGTTCAGGCCGGGGCCGCCCTGATCGGCGGGGAGACGGCGGAGATGCCGGGGTTCTATCCGGAGAACGAATACGATCTCGCCGGATTCGCGACGGGGATCGTTGATGAGGAGAAGATCATCCGGCGGGAGGAAATGCGGGCCGGGGACGTGATTCTGGCGCTTCCCTCCTCCGGGGTGCATTCGAACGGGTTCAGCCTGGTCAGGAAGATTTTCGATATCGACGACGCGGGGTTCGAAAAGCCGGTCGAAAGCCTTGGAGGGCGGAGCCTCGGGGAGGCGCTGCTGGAGCCGACGAGGATCTATGTACGGCCCGTTTTGGCGCTTTGCGGGGAAATCCGGGTTCGGGGAATCAGCCATATTACCGGCGGCGGATTTTATGAAAACATTCCGCGGAGCATCCCGGACGGACTTGGGGCCGAGATCGACCGGGAACGCATCCGGGTTCCGGAGATCTTCCGGATCATCGCCGGGAAGGGCGGCGTCAGCGAGCGGGATATGTTCAATACCTTCAACATGGGGGTCGGCATGAGCATCATCGTCGCGGAGAAGGATGCCGGACGGGCCCTCGAGATCCTTCGCGGGCAGGGCGAGGAGGCCTGGGAGATCGGGCGGATTCGCGAGAGCGGGGAGAAGATTATCATTCGGTAGCCCCGAGCACGGGATCCTGCGGCCGCGGTGCGCGCGCGATTCCAGGGGGTCAGCGAAGCGGTTATAAAAATCGTCATCCGTCGCAGAAGGACAGACGAGAACTGACGTTAAACAGAGGAGACAGGATGGAAACGAAGGGGAAAAAGGCACGGATCGCCGTGCTTGTCAGCGGCGGCGGGACGAATCTGCAGGCCATTCTCGACGCGGAGCGGGAAGGAATCATCCGCAGCGGCGAGGTCACCCTCGTCGTCAGCGACCGGGCCGGGGCATACGCGCTGAAGCGGGCGGAGGCGGCCGGGATTCCGGTGGCCGAGATTCTGAAGAAGGAATGCGGCGGGCAGGCCGCTTTTGAGGAGCGGCTGAACGGGATGCTGGAGGAGAACCGGACGGAGCTCATCGTGCTGGCGGGGTTCCTGAGCATCCTGAGCGAAGCGTTTACCCGCAAATGGGAGAAGCGGATCCTCAACATTCACCCGAGCCTGATTCCCAGCTTCTGCGGGGCGGGATATTATGGACTGCGGGTTCACGAGGCGGCGCTGGCCCGGGGGGTCAGGGTCACCGGGGCCACGGTGCATTTCGTGAACGAGATTCCCGACGGCGGGGAGATCGTTGATCAGAAGGCGGTTGCGGTGCAGCCCGGGGATACGCCGGAGACGTTGCAGCGGCGGGTCATGGAAGAGGCCGAGTGGGTGATTCTGCCCCGGGCGATTGAGCGGGTGCTGGCGGAGCGGCAGGCCGGGCGGTAAGCGGCCGGAAACGGGCGCGGAGGATGTAAAGATGAAGGAGGAAGAAGAGAACATGGAGATTTATCGCATGGGGACGGTGGAGGAGCTCATCGGAAGGGATCCCTATCCGGGCAGAGGGATCATCATTGGGAAGACGCCGGACGGGACCAGGGCGATGACGGCCTATTTCATCATGGGGCGGAGCGCCAACAGCCGGAACCGGATCTTCGCCGAGCGGGACGGGGCGGTGTTTACCGAGCCCTTCGACGCGTCGAAGGTTCAGGATCCGAGCCTGATTATCTACGCCGCGGTTCGGTGCGTTAATAACCACCTCATCGTGACCAACGGGAACCAGACGGATACCATCGCCGAGGGACTTCAGGCGGGAAAAAGCTTTTCCGAGGCGCTCGAGAGCCGGACGTTTGAGCCGGACGGCCCGAACTGGACGCCGCGGATCAGCGGAATGCTCAGTTTCGGGGAGGGAGATTTCAGCTATCAGATGAGCATTCTTAAGAGCGCAGACGCGGAAGGAAGCGCCTGCAACCGGTTTACCTACAGCTACACGCCGGTCGCCGGGCTGGGGCACTTTATCCATACTTATGTTGGGGACGGGAATCCGCTGCCGACCTTCCAGGGGGAGCCGGAGCGGATCGCCGTAGCGGACGGGATTGACGAGATGACAGACCGGATCTGGAAGGCGCTCGACGGGGAGAACAAGATCAGCCTTTTCGTTCGGTATATCGGACTGAAGGATGGGACGGTTGAGAGCCGGATGATGAACAAGAATCAGTAAGGCGTTGCCAAAATCGTCGTCCGTCGCAGAAAGGCAGACGTGAAGGGACGTTCATAGAGGAGGAGACACCAAAAATGAAGGAATTTGAGCTCAAATACGGATGCAATCCGAACCAGAAGCCGGCGAAGATCTATATGAAGAACGGCGGGGAGCTGCCCATCGAGATCCTCAGCGGGCGGCCCGGGTATATCAATTTTCTCGATGCTTTTAACAGCTGGCAGCTGGTGAAAGAGCTGAAGGAGGCGCTGGGAATGCCGGCGGTCACCAGCTTTAAGCATGTCAGCCCCACCAGCGCCGCCGTCGGGATTCCGCTGAGCCCGGAGCTGAAGAAGGCGTGCTTCGTCGACGATATCGAGGGACTTGACGAGTCCCCCCTCGCCTGCGCCTACGCCCGGGCCCGGGGGACGGATCGAATGTGTTCCTTTGGGGACTGGGTCGCGATGAGCGACGTATGCGATGTTACGACGGCGAAGATGCTCAGGCGGGAGGTTTCCGACGGGGTGATCGCGCCGGGCTATGAGCCGGAGGCGCTGGAGATTCTGAAGACCAAGCGGAAGGGGAACTACAACATCGTCCGGATCGATCCGGATTATATTCCGGAAGAGCAGGAGACCAAGCAGGTTTTCGGGATCACCTTTGAGCAGGGGCGGAACAATTTCAGGATTGACCGGGCGCTGCTGGAGGAGATCGTAACGAAGGAGAAAGAGCTGCCGGAGAGCGCGAAGCGGGATTTGATTATTGCGCTGATTACGCTGAAGTACACCCAGTCCAACAGCGTATGCTACGCGGTCGACGGTCAGGCCATCGGCGTCGGCGCCGGTCAGCAGAGCCGGATTCACTGCACGCGGCTGGCGGGGAGCAAGGCGGACACCTGGTTCCTGCGGCAGCACGAGAAGGTGCTGAATCTTCCCTTCCGGGCGGATCTCGGAAGGCCGGAGCGGGATAACGTCATCGACGGATACATCAACCAGAACGAGGAGAACGTGACGGCGGACGGAAACTGGCAAAAATATTTTACCGAGCAGCCCAAGCCGCTGACGGAGACCGAGAAGCGGGCCTTCCTCGATACCCGTCGCGACGTCGCCCTCGGAAGCGACGCCTTCTTCCCCTTCAGCGACAATATCGAGCGGGCGTACAGGAGCGGGGTTCGGTATATCGCCGAGCCGGGCGGATCCATCCGGGACGATGCGGTGATCGAATGCTGTGACAGGTACGGGATGACGATGTGCTTCACCCATATGCGGCTTTTCCACCATTAATCCGTCGCAGCATGGCAGACGTGAAGGAATGTTCAAAGAGGAGGAAGAGCTCCATGAGGATCATGGTGATCGGCGGCGGCGGACGGGAGCACGCCATTATCCGGAAGATCAGGGAGAATCCGGCGGCGGAAACAGTCTATGCCCTGCCGGGGAACGGAGGGATCGCGGCGGACGCGGAATGCGTCGCCATCGGTGCGAAGGACATCGAGGGAATCGTTCGCTTCGCGAAGGAGAAGCAGATCGATTACGCCGTCGTCGCGCCGGATGATCCGCTGGTTTTGGGCTGCGTCAACGCCCTCGAGGCCATCGGAGTGCCCTGCTTCGGGCCGCGGAAGGAAGCCGCGATCATCGAGGGAAGCAAGGTTTTTGCCAAGGGTCTGATGAAAAAATACGGGATTCCGACGGCAGAATATGAGGTTTTCGAGGAGGCGGAGGCGGCCCTCCGGTATCTTGAGACGGCTCCCGTTCCGACGGTGATCAAGGCGGACGGGCTCGCCCTGGGCAAGGGCGTTACTGTCGCCATGACCCGGGAGGAGGCCGCGGCGGCGGTTCGGGAGGCCATGGAGGACCGGAAGTTCGGCGAGAGCGGAAGCCGGATCGTTATCGAGGAGTTTCTCGAGGGACCGGAGGTCTCCGTGCTGAGCTTTACGGATGGGGAGACCATTGTGCCGATGGTTTCCAGCATGGATCATAAGCGGGCGCTGGACGGGGACCGGGGGCCGAACACCGGCGGCATGGGCACGATCGCGCCGAATCCCTTCTATACGGAGGGGGTGGCGCGGGAGTGCATGGAGCGGATCTTCCTGCCGACGATCCGGGCGATGAAGGCGGAGGGCCGGGAGTTCCGGGGATGCCTGTATTTTGGGCTCATGATCACCCGGGAAGGGCCGAAGGTCATTGAGTATAACTGCCGCTTCGGGGATCCGGAGACCCAGGTGGTGCTGCCGCTGATGGAGAGCGACCTTTTGGATGTCATGCGCGCGGTTACGGAGGGGCGGCTGAAGGACTGCCCCGTTCGGTTCCGGAAGGGGGCCTGCTGCTGCGTCGTCGAGGCGAGCGAGGGGTATCCCGGGACATATCGGAAGGGGTTTGAGATCCGGATTCCGGAGGAGATTCGGGAACATGTGTATGTCGCCGGGGCGGAGCTGAAAGCGGACGGCGGCGAAGCGAAGGATGCCGGAGATGAGACGGCCGGCGGGCATCTGGTGACCTCCGGCGGACGGGTGCTCGGGGTGACGGCGACGGGAAGAACGCTGAAAGAGGCGGTTCGGCTGGCCTATGAGCGGGCGGAAAAGGTGACCTTCGGGAACCGGTTCTATCGGAAGGATATCGGACGGGCCGCGCTCGAGGCCGTAGCGCTGGCGGAGGTTAAACGATAAGGCGGAAGTCCCGGCGTTCCGGGGCAGCGCACGAACGGAAAAACGGCAGGCGTGAATGAAGGTTCACAGAGGAGACGGACAGGATGGTTTATCGGATTTACGTGGAGAAAAAGCCGGGGCTGGATCTGGAGGCCAGAGCCCTTCTGAAGGAGGCCCGGGGGCTGCTTGGGATTGCGAATCTTCAGCGGGTTCGGATTTTGAACCGGTATGACGTTGAAAACATTGACCGGGAGCTGTTCGAGGAGGCGGTGAGAACCGTCTTTTCCGAGCCGCAGCTGGATATCGCGTCGGAGACGGTGTGGTATGAGGATGAAGGCGTCCATGCCTTCGCGGTGGAGTATCTGCCGGGACAGTTCGACCAGCGGGCGGATTCCGCCGCCCAATGTATTCAGATGATGAGCCAGGGGGAGCGGCCGCTGATCCGCAGCGCGAAGCTGTATATCCTCTATGGGCCTGTGTCGGAGGAAGAGCGGGCGGAGATTCAGAAATACGTCATCAATCCGGTCGAGGCCCGGGAAGCCTCCCTTGAAAAGCCGGAGACCCTTCGAACCGAGTGGGCCGCGCCGGCGGAGGTGCCGGTGGTCGACGGTTTTACCGGGCTGGACCGGGCCGGGCTCGGGGAGATGATCGGGCGGCTCGGCCTCGCCATGGATATTGACGATCTTGCTTTCTGTCAGGATTATTTTAAAACGGCGGGCCGGGAGCCGACGCTGACGGAGATCCGGATGCTGGATACCTACTGGAGCGATCACTGCCGGCATACGACGTTTCTGACGGAGATCGACGGGGTCCGGTTTGAGGATCCCGGAATGCGGAAGGTCTGGGAGGAGTATCTCGCGGTCCGGAAAGCCACCGGGCGGGAAAAGAAGCCGGTGTGCCTGATGGATCTGGCGACGGCCGCGATGCGGGAACTGAAGCGGACCGGGCGGCTGGAGAAGCTCGACGAGAGCGAGGAGATCAATGCCTGCACGGTCAAAATCGAGGTCGAGGCGGACGGGCGGAAGGAGCCCTGGCTGCTCCTGTTCAAAAACGAAACCCATAATCATCCGACGGAGATCGAGCCCTTTGGCGGGGCCGCGACCTGTATCGGCGGAGCGATTCGCGATCCGCTGAGCGGGCGGGCGTATGTCTACGGCGCGATGCGGGTGACCGGGGCGGCGGATCCGACCCGGCCGGTTTCGGAGACGCTGCCGGGGAAGCTGCCCCAGCGGAAGCTGGTGACCACCGCCGCGGCGGGCTATTCCTCCTATGGAAACCAGATCGGGCTGGCGACGGGGATCGTGGATGAGCTGTACCATCCCGGATATGCGGCCAAGCGCATGGAAATCGGGGCAGTCATCGCCGCCGCGCCGCAGGAGAACGTGCGGCGGGAGCGGCCGGAGGCCGGGGACGTCGTGATCCTGCTGGGCGGAGGAACCGGGCGGGATGGCATCGGCGGAGCCACTGGATCCAGCAAGGCGCATAACGCCCACAGCGTCGAGGAATGCGGGGCGGAGGTTCAGAAGGGCAACGCGCCGGAGGAGAGAAAGCTGCAGCGGCTGTTCCGGAACCCGGAGGCGACGAGGCTGATCAAGCGGTGCAACGACTTCGGGGCCGGCGGCGTCAGCGTCGCCATCGGGGAGCTGGCGGACGGGCTGGAGATCAACCTGAACGCCGTGCCGAAGAAATATGAGGGGTTGGACGGAACCGAGCTGGCGATTTCCGAAAGCCAGGAGCGGATGGCGGTCGTCGTCGCGCCCCAGGATGCGGAAGCGTTCCTGGCCCTGGCCGCGGAGGAGAATCTGCAGGCCGTTCCCGTTGCGCGGGTGACCGGGGAAGCGCGGCTCAGGATGAACTGGAACGGGAAGACCATCGTGGACCTGAGCCGGGAATTCCTGAATTCCAACGGCGCGCCGAAGCATATGGATGTTACGGTGCCGCGGGCGGAGGCCTGGGAAAAGGCCGATGGCGCGGCGGGCGCCGGGTTTGCGGAAGCCCTGCGGGAGACGGCGAGGTCGCTGGCGTGCTGCTCCAGGCGGGGGCTGGCGGAACGGTTCGATTCCACGATTGGGGCCGGAACGGTGCTCATGCCCTTCGGCGGGAAGAATCAGCTGACCCCGGCCCAGGCGATGGTTCAGAAGGTCAGCATGGAGAAAAAGCATACGGAGGACTGCTCCTTTATGGCCTGGGGATTTAATCCGCGGATCATGGAGAAGAGTCCCTACCACGGGGCGTATCTCGCGGTCGTCGAATCGGTCGCGAAGCTGATCGCCTCCGGCGCTTCCTTTGAGGACGTCTACCTGACCTTCCAGGAATATTTTCCCAAGCCCGGGAAGGATCCCCGGCGATGGGGGCAGCCGCTGGCGGCGCTGCTGGGAGCCTTCCGGGCCCAGATGGATCTGGGAATCGCCTCCATCGGCGGGAAGGACAGCATGTCCGGCTCCTTTGAAAAGCTCGATGTGCCGCCGACGCTGGTTTCCTTTGCCGTCACCATGGGAAGGACGGCGGAGGCCATGAGCCCGGAGACGAAGCAGGCGGGGCATCAGCTGATTCTCCTGGCCGTGCCCCGGAACGCCGAGGGGCTGCCGGAGGTTGAGGGACTGAAGGCGGTCTTCCGCCGCGTGACGGAGCTGCAGCGGAGCGGGAAAGCCTTCGCCGCCTGCACGCCCGGCGAGGGCGGCGTGCTCGAGGCCGTGATGAAGATGAGCTTCGGAAACGGGCTCGGATTCCGGTTCGCGGAGGGCTGGAGCCTTGCGGAGCTGGAGGCGTACCGGTACGGGGATTTCATCGTCGAGGTGGAGCGTGGCGAGGGCCCGGAGGATAGGGTTCTGGGCGAGATCACGGCGGACGCCGCCCTTTCCCTCGGCGGGGAGAGCGTCGGGCTTGAAGCGCTGAGAGAAATCTGGGAAGGGCGGCTGGAGGCCGTCTATCCCTGCGAGGCCCAGGCGGCGGAGACGAAGGCCGAGACCGTCTCCTTTGAAATAAAGGAGACGGAGCGGAAGGCGGACGCTGCCTTTGGAGCGCCGGCGGTTCGGGGAGCGGCTCCCCGGGTGCTGATTCCGGCGTTCCCGGGAACGAACTGCGAATACGATACCGCCAGGGCCTTCCGGGACGCGGGGGCCGAGGCGGTCATCCGGGTCATCCGGAACCGGAGCGCCGAGGACATCGCCCGAAGCGTGGCGGAATTTGCGGAGGAGATCCGGCGGAGCCAGATTGTTTTCCTCCCCGGCGGCTTCAGCGGCGGGGACGAGCCGGACGGCAGCGCGAAGTTTATCACGGCCTTCTTCCGGAATCAGGCGGTTGCGGAGGCGGTGACGGAGCTGCTGGAAAAGCGGGACGGACTGATGGGCGGGATCTGCAACGGGTTCCAGGCGCTGATCAAGCTCGGTCTCGTGCCCTTCGGGCGGATCACCGATCCGGACGAACACGCGCCGACGCTGACCTTTAACACCATCGGCAGGCACCAGAGCCGGCTTGTGCGCACCCGGGTGGCCAGCTGCCGGAGCCCCTGGCTGAGCCTGAGCCGGGTCGGGGAGATTGTGACCGTTCCTATCAGCCACGGCGAGGGCCGGTTCCTCGCGGAGGCGGAGGTGATCCGGCGGCTGAAGGAAAATGGGCAGATCGCGACCCAGTATGTCGATCCCGACGGAAGGGCTTCCATGGATATCCGGTTTAATCCCAACGGCAGCGCCCAGGCCATTGAGGGGATTACCAGTCCCGACGGGCGGGTGTTCGGAAAGATGGGCCACAGCGAGCGAATCGGAGCCGGGCTTTATCGGAATGTGCCCGGGGATTATGATCTGAGGATGTTCGAGGCGGCGGTACGGTATTTTCAGAGGTAAACCGGGGGCGGAAGACGGACGTTCCCAGAGGAGGTTGAAGCGGATGGCTTATTTATCGGATATTGAAATCGCGCAGCGGTGTGAAATGAAGCCGATTGGCGAGATCGCCCGGCGGGCCGGGATAGATGAGAAGTACGTTGAGCCCTATGGGCGGTATAAGGCGAAGATCGATCCGGCGCTGATTCGGGACAGAGCCGGACAGAAGGGCGGAAAGCTGGTGCTCGTGACGGCGATGACGCCGACGCCCGCCGGCGAGGGAAAAACCACGACGACCATCGGGCTGGCGGACGGGCTGTCCCGGATCGGAAAGCGGGTTACCGTCGCCCTGCGGGAGCCCAGCCTGGGACCCGTCTTCGGCGTCAAGGGCGGCGCTGCCGGCGGCGGCTATGCCCAGGTCGTGCCGATGGAGGATATTAACCTCCATTTCACCGGGGATTTCCATGCCATCGGCGCCGCCAACAACCTGCTGGCCGCGATGCTGGATAACCATATCCAGCAGGGGAATCAGCTCGGAATCGATGTGAAGAAGATTACCTGGAAGCGGTGCGTCGATATGAATGACCGGCAGCTGCGGTTTGTGGTCGACGGGCTTGGCGGACGCGCGAACGGGACGCCCCGGGAGGACGGGTTCGATATTACGGTGGCCAGCGAAATTATGGCGGTCTTCTGTCTGGCTTCAGATCTGAAGGATCTCAGGCAGCGTCTGGGCAGGATCATCGTGGGATATACCTTCGACGACCGGCCTGTTACGGCCGATGACCTGAAGGCGACCGGCGCGATGACGGCGCTCCTTAAGGACGCGCTGAAGCCGAATCTGGTCCAGACCCTGGAGGGAACGCCGGCCTTTGTGCACGGCGGACCTTTCGCGAACATCGCCCATGGGTGCAACAGCGTCATGGCGACCCGGATGGCGATGGCCATGGGAGAGTATACGGTTACGGAAGCCGGCTTCGGGGCGGATCTCGGGGCCGAGAAGTTCCTCGATATCAAATGCCGTATGGCAGGGCTGAAGCCGGACGCGGTCGTCGTCGTCGGAACCGTCCGGGCCCTCAAGATGCACGGGGGCCTGGATAAGAAATCCCTCGGGAAGGAGAATCTTGAGGCGCTGGAGCAGGGCATTCCGAACCTGCTGCGGCATGTCCGGAATATCCGGGAGGTCTATCGGCTGCCCTGCGTCGTCGCCATCAACCGCTTCCCCACCGATACGGACGCGGAGATCGACATGATTATCCGACGGTGCCGGGAGCTGGGGGTTAATACCGTGCTGAGCACCGTCTGGGCCGAGGGCGGAAAGGGCGGCGAGGCGCTGGCCCGGGAGGTCGTCCGGCTCTGCGAGGAGGAGAAGGGGGATTTCACCTTCTCCTACGGCCTGGAGATGGGCATCGAGGAGAAGCTGGATGCCGTCGTCCGGAAGATTTACGGCGGAAAAGGGGTTCAGCTGACGCCTGCGGCAAAGAAGCAGGCGGAGCGGCTGACGGCCCTGGGCTTCGGGGGAATGCCGGTCTGCGTGGCGAAAACGCAGTACAGCTTCTCGGACGATCCGGGGCTCCTTGGCGCACCGGAAGGCTTCACTGTTACGGTACGGAATCTGAAGGTCTCCGCCGGTGCCGGATTCATCGTCGCCCTGACCGGCGAGATCATGACCATGCCCGGGCTGCCGAAGTCGCCGGCCGCCGAGCGGATCGATGTGGATGAGCATGGGGTGATTTCGGGCCTGTTCTGAGGAAAAGCAGGGCAGGGAATAAGTTGTAAAAAAAGAGGCTGTCTCTTTTGATTTGACAATCAATTGAGACAGCCTTTTTGGACAGCACCGGCGATGAAACAATGCTCAAATTTTGTTTTTAAAAAATTTTTCAGGAAAAAACAACTATCGAATATTAGTACGAACAACCCTTGATTTACAATAAGGTTAACGATAATGTGAACGATCGTTCAACCATGTCGGAAACGGTTCCGGAACCGTATAAATACTACATATAGTACTTGCAAAAAATATGAAGAAGGGGTATACTCTGTAGCGATCAAAAAAAGGCATCCCTGGTTTTCCGGTTTGTCGATAACAGCGGGAACGCTGTTTGAGAATACGCGGCTTTTGCCGCGAAATTAAAAGGAGGAAACCCATTATGAAGAAGGTCCTTTCCCTGGTCCTGGCTCTGGCCCTCGTGCTCAGCGTGATGAGCTTTGCGGGTGCTGAAGCTGCCAAAACCAAACTGGTCGTCTATTCCTTCACCAACGAACTGCAGGGCATGATCGAGAAGTATTATGCTCCGAATCATCCGGAAATCGAGTTCGATTTCCAGATCATCCCCACCGACGGCAACGCCTATACTACCAAGATCGACACCCTGCTGGGCAGCGATGCCACCAGCGATGAAGCTCCCGATATCTTCACCCTGGAAGCCGCGTTCGTCAAGCACTATGTCGAGATGGACTGGACCGGCGATCTGAAGACCATCGGCTTCACCGATGACGAGCTGTCCGTGGCCTTCCCGGTCATGGCCCAGATCGGCCAGAGCTCTGCCGGCGTGCAGAAGGGCCTGTCCTGGCAGTCCACCCCCGGCGTCCTGATGTATCGTGCCTCCCTGGCCGAGAAGTATCTGGGCGTGAAGACCCCCGAAGAGTTCCAGGAGAAGGTCAAGGATTGGGATACCTTCCTGGAGACGGCTGAAGAGCTGAAAGAGAAGTCTGAAGGCGCCTGCAAGATGGTCACCGGCTCCGGCGACATCTGGAACGCTTACGCTTATCAGCGCGCTGCCGGCTGGGTTGTCGATGGCAAGCTGAACATCGATGACGAGCTGCTCGACTTCGAAGAACTGGTTAAGACCATGTATCAGGATGACCTGACCCAGAAGGCGGGTGCCTGGGGCGAGACCTGGTTCGCCGGCATGCAGGGCGTGAACGAGACCCTGTGCTACTTCCTCCCGACCTGGGGTCTGCATTACACCCTGAAGCCCAACTGCGGCCAGGGCACCAACGACAAGATGACCGAAGAAGAACTGGCCACCTACAACCTCGAGAGCGGCAAGGGCACCTATGGTGACTGGCGCATCACGGACGGCCCCGTGGCTTACAGCTGGGGCGGCACCTGGATGGGCATCAACGCTGCGAAGGCCGCTACCGCGGACGACGCCAAGAAGGCCGCCATGCATGACCTGATCAAGTTCTTCACCCTGGACGAAGACTTCCTGCTCCAGTATGCGAAGGATTCCGGAGACTTCGTGGGCAGCGCGAAGGCCGTGGAGACCATCCTGGCCAACGGCGGCACCCCGAACCCCTTCCTGGGCGGACAGGATCATTACGCCATCTTCGCCAAGGCTGCTGCGCTGGCCAACGGTTCTCTGATGAGCCAGTATGATGATACCATCAACAGCCTGTGGAGCGACAACGTGACCTCTCCCTACGAGGCCGGTGAAGTGGATCTCGACACCGCGATCCAGAACTTCAAGAATGCTGTCGCCGCTGCGATCAACACCATCACTGTGGAATAATCGGCTGATGGCCTGACAAAAGACTGCTGATGAAGCAGCCTTGCGGGGCTGTCTCCTGCGAGGGGACAGCCCCCTTTCTCTATTACTTGAAAAGGGGTGGACGTATGCAGGCTCAACCGGCGGTCAAGAAAAAGTATAAATCCGTCAGCTACAGCCACTGGGGCTATATTTTTATAGCGCCGTTCTTCATCGTTTTCCTGATTTTCCAGCTGTATCCGATTTTCTTTACGTTCCGGACGTCGCTGACGGACGCGATGGGCTGGGAAAAGATCCTGAACAACAGCATTATCGGCTTTGAAAACTTCCGTCAGCTGTTCGATCCCGCCAGCCTGGTGTATCCGAAATTCTGGGGCGCGCTGGGAAACACGATGATCATGTGGTTTTTTAACTTCGTTCCCCAGCTGGGCTTCGCCCTGATTCTGGCGTCCTGGTTCACGGACAGCCGGCTGCATCTGAAGGGACAGGGCTTCTTTAAGACCACGATCTTCATGCCGAACATCATTACGGCGGCGACCATCGGTATGCTGTTCATGTCCCTGTTCGCCTTCCCGGTGGCGCCTGTGAACACCTTTCTGCAGACCTCGGGGATCGTCAACATGCCGGTGAACTACTTCCGTTCCGTGGAGTGGAGCCGCGGCCTGATCTCCTTCATTCAGTGGTGGATGTGGACCGGCAATACGATGATTATCATGATCGCCGGCATTTCCGGCATCAACCCCAGCCTGTTCGAGGCGGCGCTGGTGGACGGCTGTACATCGCGCCAGACCTTCTGGAAGATCACCCTGCCGCTGATCAAGCCTATCCTGGTCTATAACCTGACCACGTCTCTGGTCGGCGGTCTGACGATGTTCGATGTGCCGCATATGATGACCCAGGGTAACCCGAATGAAACGACCAATACCGTGGCCCGTTTCATCTACACCCAGGGCTTCACCGGCTCCCATAACTTCAACATGGCCAGCGCGGCCTCCATCGTCCTGTTCGGCATCATTATTGTCGGCTCCCTGGTGATTCGGTACATCCTGAATGATCATGATCCCAAGCCGGGCAAGGCGGCCGGAAAGGGGGCGGTTAAATGAAATTCAATAAGAAGATCATCTTCGCCGTCCTGATGGCTGTCACCCTGATCGCCATGTTCCTGCCGGTCGCGAATTTCCCGGAGAACTCCGCCGGCGCGCTGACGGAGGATATTACGAAGCAGCAGGACAAGATCGAAAGCGCGGAAAAACAGCTCCAGCGCTGGATCGATGGCGGCAAGAAATCCGAAGAGGATATCCAGAAGCAGCGGGACAAGGTTCAGAAGGAAAAGGACAAGCTGGAGGAGCTGCTCGCCAAACAGGAGCAGGAAGCCAGCGCGGCCGGCGGCGGAATCGGCTATTCCTTCCTTCCGGGCCAGCTGGCCGGCGAGCTGGAGATCGACCAGACGGTTGTGAACCAGTATAAGGTGTATGAAGCGAATTTCCCGGCCTATTATGCCTGCGTCTGGGCGGCCTTTGCGCTGATCCTGATCGCGCTGGTGCTGGTCATGCTGACGGGGGATAAGCCGGTCAGCAAGCTGTATACCTTCGCGAGCTTCGCGCATCTGCTCGGCATCATCCTGATCGTTTACAACCTGCTCCGGCTGACGGCCTTCCCGATCAAGCTGCCTTACGGAAACGCGCAGCTCAGCCCGTTGGTGACGGTGCTGTTGGTGGCCTGCCCGATCGCGGCCTTCGCGATCCATATTTCCTCCGTGCATAACAGCAAGCGGAGCATGATCTATGTGTTCTGCACGGTGCTGAGCGTGCTGGCGATCATGCCCTTCTGGCTGATGATCGTGAACGCGACCCGCTCCAGTCAGGATATTCAGCGGAGCGTCAGCATCATCCCCGGTACCTTCGTGGGAAGCAACTGGCAGGTGCTGTCCAGTAAGAACTGGAACGTTGCCACCGGTTTCCGGAACAGCGCGATCATCGCCTTCGGATCCACGATCCTGAGCGTGTATTTCTCCGCGATGACGGCTTACGGCTTCAAGGTTTACCAGTTTAAGGGCAACAAGTTCCTGTATGCCGTGGTGCTGGCGATCATTATGATCCCCGGCCAGGTAACCGGTACCGGTTTCTTCATGTTCATGTACCAGATCGGCATGACGAATAACCTGCTGGCCCTGATCATTCCCTCGATCGCGGCGGCCTCGACGGTCTTCTTCTTCCGGCAGTATCTGGAGGCCAATTTCCAGATCTCCCTGGTGGAGGCGGCCCGGATTGACGGCTGCGGCGAGTTCCGGATCTTTAACAGCATCGTGATTCCGATCATGGTGCCCGCCATGGCGACCATGGGCATCATGGCGATGATCGGCGCCTGGAATAACTACCTGACGCCCCTGATGCTGCTTTCCGATTCCAGCCTGAAGACCCTCCCGATGATGGTGCAGGAGCTGCGCGGCGATATCTACCGGACGGAATACGGCTCCATCTACCTGGGCCTGACCCTGACGGCGCTGCCGCTGCTGATCGTCTACTTTGCCTTCAGCAAGTATATTATCGCGGGCGTGGCCCTGGGCGGCGTCAAGGAATAAAAACCGACTTCCCATAACCCAGTGAGGCACCCATCCGAAGGAAAGGATGGGTGCTTTTTTGACTTTTTTTCAGGGGAAAACAGGAAAAAATCAAAATGGGCGGAAGCATTGGAAATATTAGATTGTAAACGGTTTCGAAAAAGGCCAAAAGAGTATGATCTGGGATAAAAAACGAATAGATTCTACATCCGGCGCTTGCAAATTTGTTTTCTTTAGGATATACTAATGGTCGTATAGGAAACAGAATCAGTTTTCAGGGAAAGTTGAATTGTTTGTTTTTATCATTCTTTCTTTCGCCTGAGACCATTCGGAAAGGATGCAGGAAAATGAGTGTAGTCAACAGGATCCAACCCAGACCGCGCGGAAAGCATGCGTCCCAGGGCGGATGGCAGCGTCAGGCGGCCTATCTGACCATGGTGCTTCCCGGCGTGATTCTGCTGCTGATGTTTGCGTATCTGCCGATGCCCGGTATTATTCTGGCTTTCAAAAACTACCAGATGACCGTGCCGACGGAGACATCCTTCTTTAAGAACATCTTCCTGAACAGCCTGGTGGCGTCCAAGTGGAACGGGCTGAATAACTTCACCTATCTGCTGAAGGACGCCCCGATGCTGATCCGGAACACGGTGGGCTACAACCTGCTGTTCATGGTGGTCGGCGTGATCCTGCAGGTCGGCCTGGCCGTCGTCATCAATGAGATGCGGAACCGCCGGACGGCGAAGGTGTATCATACGATCGCCTTCATGCCCTACTTTGTCAGCTGGATCGTGGTCATGTACGCCCTGTACGCCATGATCGCCTTCAACGGCTTCTTTAATCAGGTGTCCGGCGCGGCGATCCGGTATTACAATGAACCCCGCTTCTGGCCATGGATCTTCCTGATTGCTAATATCTGGAAATATACCGGCCAGGGCTCCATCATCTATCTGGCAACGCTGACAGGCTTTGATGAACAGCTTTATGAAGCCGGCGCCATCGACGGGGCCAGCAAATGGCAGCAGTTCCGCTATATCACCCTGCCGCAGCTGATGCCAACGATCGTCATGCTCCAGATCCTGGCGGTCGGCCGGATCTTTAACGGCGACTTTGATATGTTCTACTCCCTGCCGAACGGATCCGGAACCCTGCGCCAGGTGACGACGACGATCGATGTCTATGTGTATGACATGCTGAAAAAGGGCAACCTGAGGAACTCCTTCGGCTATGCCGGCGCGGGCGCCTTCTTCCAGTCGGTGGTCGGCTTCGTGCTGATTCTGGTGACGAACCGCATCGTGAAGCGGCATCAGCCTGAAATGGCGCTGTTCTGAGGAAAGGAGGAAGAAGAATGACTAGTGTGGATCGCAGGGAAGCGAAGCGGCTGATGAAGCTGGAAAAGGAAGCCGCGAAGCACAGCATGGCCCGCAACCAGATTTCCCGCGGGACGAATACGGCTTTCAATATTCTGCTGATCATCTTCTGCGCGCTGATTATTTTCCCGCTCTGGATTATCATCATCTCCTCCATTACGAGCGAGAGAGCGCTGACGACCTACGGCTACCGGCTCTGGCCCATGGAGTTCTCCGTCAACGCCTATACCTATCTGTTCAGGGACGGGTCGATTATCCTGACGGCGTATAAGAATACGCTGATCGCGACCGTGGCCGGGACGGTGCTCTCCGTGATTACCGTGGGCCTTTACGCCTACGCCCTGAGCCGGCCGGATTTCCGGTATAAGAAATTCTTTACCTTCTTCAGCTTCTTTACGATGCTCTTTGGCGGCGGCATGGTCAGCTATTATAATATGTGCCGCAGCGTGCTGGGTCTGAAGGATACGGTCTGGGCGCTCTTCCTGCCCATGTCCTTTTCCGCCTACTGGGTGATTATCATGAGGACCTTCTATCAGTCGACTGTGCCGGAAGCGATTATCGAGTCCGCCCGGATTGACGGCTCCGGCGAATGGCGCACCCTGCTTCAGATCGTCTGCCCCCTGGCGCTGCCGGGGTTTGCGACGGTCGGCCTCTTCAGCGCCATCGGCGTCTGGAACGATTTCCGGAACTGCCTGCTGCTGAACGACTCCGCCCAGTATTATAACCTGCAGTATACGATCTATCAGACGATGAACAACCTTCGCTTCCTGAAGGAAAACGCATCCCGGATGGGTGGCGTCAACGTGGCCAACCTGCCGGCCGAAACCTTCCGGATGGCGATGGCGGTGGTCACGGTGGGCCCCATCATCATGGCCTATCCCTTCTTCCAGAAGTATTTTGTCAAGGGCCTGACCGTCGGTGCCGTCAAGGGGTAAGCGGAGCCCCGTGCAACTATGATTTCGGGAGCCGGCAGGCTCTTGAAAAAAATAAAAGGAGGAACCCATTATGCGTAAACTGGTATCCCTGATGCTGGCGCTGGCGATGATGCTGGCGCTGCTGCCCACCGCCATGGCGGCTGACTATACCCTGGATATCTACTGGGTCGGCAACGGCGACAACGAAGCGGTTCGCGCCGGCGTTGAAGCGGCTGTCAACGAGTATGTCGAGGATAAGATCGGAGCGAAGGTCTCCTATCATATCATCGGCTGGGGCGACTGGAACGACAAGGCCATCAATGCCCTGCAGTCCGGCGAGAAGATGGATCTGATCTTCACGGCCGACTGGGAAGGCTATGGCGTTGAGGTTTCCGGCGGCCTGCTCATGCCCCTGGATGAGCTGCTGGATAAGTATGGCCAGGGCATTAAGGACACCCTGCCCCAGACTTTCCTGGATGGCGTCAAGGTGAACAACGTGCTCTACGGCATCCCCACCAACAAGGAACTGTGCGTGCCGGAAGGCTTCATCATCAACAAGACCGCCGCTGAGGCGATCGGCTGGGATGTGAAGGCGGACGATCCCTCCATCAAGACCACGGCTGATCTGGAGCCCTGGCTGCAGAAGTACAAGGAAATGTTCCCCGACAAGTATCCCTATCTGATGGACGGTCAGGCTGGCCGCTGGGCCGATGAACCCTGGTGCCCCGACTGGGCCGGCATGGGAACCAACTCCATCGCCATGAAGATGGCCAAGGGCGAGGATGGCAACTTTGACGAGACCATCTACAGCATCTTCGCGACCCCCGAGCAGGAAGAGCATATCCGCCTCATGTATAAGTGGGCGCAGGCCGGCTACATCAGCCCGGACGCCGCTCTGACCAGCTTTGACTACAACGGCACCTTCGGCCGCGGCGACTTCCTGGTCTTCTCTCAGCCCCTGAAGGGCAACGGCATCAAGGCTGCTGAAATGTATCAGGCCAACGCGACCGCCGAGTTCGAGTGCGTTGAAATCACCATGCAGCCCAAGTATGTTGTGACCACGCATGCCGGCGGCTCCATGTTCGCGATTCCGGTCACCTGCCAGAATCCCGAAGCGGCCATGAAGTATCTGAACCTCATGCACAGCGATCCGACCCTGGTCAACCTCATGCTCTTCGGTAAGGAAGGCGTGAACTACACCAAGATCGATGACACGACCGTTGAAGTGACCCCCGACGCCAACTGGTACGGCGTGCACGGCGGCGCCTGGACCGTGGGCAACACCCTGCTCCAGTATGTCACCAAGGGCGAGGATCCTCAGAAGAACGCGCTGCTGCAGTCCTATGCGGATGACGCGATCGCGACGGCTTCCCTGGGCTTCCGCTTCGTGAAGGACAATGTGGCCGATCAGATCGCGGCGGTGGACGCGGTGGTCAGCGAGAAGGCCAACCCCCTCATGTGCGGCCAGGTGGATCCGGATGATCCGAACCTGGGCATCGAAGCCCTGAAGGCTGATCTGACGGCGGCCGGCATGGATGCGATCATCGCAGAAGTGCAGAAGCAATATGACGCCTGGAAGGCTGCGAAGTAATCTCTGACGTAAACCGGAACCGGGAAACCGGGTCGGGGAGCCGTGAAGGCAGGGATTGAAAAATCCTGAGCCTCACGGCTCTCTTTTTATGGGAAAGAACCCTGAACAGGCAAAACTGAAAATAGAAAAAATAAAAAGGCTATTGACAAGAAGACTGGAAGCGAATAGAATGTCCTTGCTTTCGGTAACGTTTTCGGTTGCCGATTTGGACAAACAAAAGGAGAACAAAACCGGAACCTGTGGATTTGAAACGACGGAGCGTCGTTTTCAAATAGCGGCTTTGGCCGAAAAATGAAGGAGGGTTATTCCCATGAAGAAACTGGTTGCTCTGGTTCTGACGCTGGCGCTGATGCTGACAGCGGTTTCCGCCCTGGCTGATATTGTGATCTGCCAGAACAAGGTGGAAATTACTTCCCAGATGGAAGAGTTTGCCAAGGTTTACAAGGAGAAGACCGGCGTGGATGTCAAGGTTATCACCGGCGGCGGGTCTTCCGACTACAACACCGTGCTGAAGGCTGAAATGCAGTCCGGCCGGGAGCCTGACATCTTCGTGATCGAAGGCCCCAGCAGCTACGAGCTCTGGAAGGACAAGATTGCGGATCAGTCCGGCGCGGAGTGGACCAAGTATACCGCCGCCGCCTACATGGTGGACGGCAAGGCGGTGGGCTTCCCGGTGGCCGTGGAAGGCTACGGACTGGCCTACAACAAGAGCATCCTGGACAAGGCCGGGATCGATCCGGCGACGCTGACCACCTATGACGCCTATGCCGCCGCGTTTGAGAAGCTGGATTCCATGAAGGCGGAGCTGGGGCTGGACATGGTGGTTTCCATGGTGGCCGGCACGACGACGGGCATGACCTGGGTCACCGGTCTGCATAACTTCAACGTTTATCTGACCGTGGGCAACGAGCGCAATGACACCACCTATATCGACCAGGTGCTGCAGGGCAAGGTGGACGAAGAGCGGTTCCATCAGTACTGTCAGTATGTCGCGCTGCTGTTCAAGTACAGCGATCCGGACATGCTGCTGAACGGAACCCAAGACAGCCAGCTGGCTGCCTTCGCAAATGGAAAGGCTGCCTTCTATCATCAGGGCAACTGGATGGATCCTTCCCTGGTCGCCCTGAATCCTGATTTCGAAATTGCCTACGCGCCCCATGCGTTCCTGCATGAAGCGACCGACGGCATCCTGGTGAATCCTCCGTCCTGGTACGTCGTGAACAAGAACGGCAACGTGGATGAAGCGCTGGCGTATCTGAACTTCCTGGCGACCTCCGACGAGGGCGCGGATTACATGGTGAACAAGGCGGCCATGGTGCCGGCCTTCACCAATGTGACGCTCGCTCCCGCTACGCCCCTGTCCAAGTCTGTCATGGACTGGAACGCGGCCGGCAAGACCTATGACTGGCAGCAGTACAAGCTCCCCGACGGTTTCGGCATGGGAACCCTGGGCCCGATCTACGAGCTGCTGGCCTCCGGCGCGGTGGATGTGGATACCTTTGAGACCATGATGAAGGAAGCGATCGCGGGGATCGCGAAGTAAGGAATCCAGGAACCTTTTCGGGGATGGTATTCAGGGTTACCCTCTGGTACCATCCCCTTTTTCGACAGCCGAAAAACTGGATGAAGGAGCGGCCGTAACGCTCCGTGGGAGACACATCCGAACAGAATGGCAGACGTGAACTGCCTTTCACAAAGGAGGATTTCATGACCAGCAAGCAAAAGAGGAAGCTGACGGAATTTCTGTTCCTTCTGCCGACTCTGATCGCCTTCCTGATGGTGATCATCATTCCGTTTATTCTGGGTATCTACTATTCCTTTACCAACTGGCAGGGAACCGGCGCGGTGACGGAATCCGTCGGCTTTGCCAATTACGCGGCCATCTTTAAGGAGCCGGGCTTCCTGCATTCCTTCCTGGTCACCCTGCTGTTTACCGTCCTGAATATTATCACGGTAAACGTGGTGGCCTTTATCATCTCCCTGCTGGTGACCAGCGAAATTCGGGGAAGGAATATTTACCGGGCGGGCTTCTTTGTCCCGAATCTGATCGGCGGTATTGTTCTGGGCCTGGTATGGCAGTTTATTTTCTCGAACATTCTGCCCTCCATCGGTCAGTCGCTGGGGCTGCCGACCCTGAGCAAATCCCTGATCTCCAATAAGGATACGGTGATGTTCACCATGGTGACGGTGAACACCTGGCAGTATGCCGGCTATATCATGCTGATCTACGTAGCGGCGATCCAGGGAATTTCGAAATCGGTCCTCGAGGCGGCGGAGGTGGACGGAGCCAAATACTGGACCCGGATCACCCGGATTCAGATTCCGCTGATGGCGAACGCCTTTACCATCTCCCTGTTTCTGACGCTGACCAACTCCTTTAAGATGTACGATGTGAACGTAGCCCTGACCAACGGCGGTCCGGTATCCGTGTTTATGGGGAAACCGGTTCAGGCCTCCGAGCTGCTGGCGCTGAACATCTATAACACGGCGTTTAAGTATAACAATATGGCCCAGGGTCAGGCGAAGGCCGTGATTTTCTTCATCGTCCTGACGATCTTCTCCGTGATTCAGGTTTCCTGGAACAAGAGCAAGGAGGTGGAGGCATAATGGCGAAGCAGGCAGCCGCTCCCGTTGAGCGAATGGCAGGCTCCAGGCCGCACAAAGGCCGGCAGATTGCGCTTGAAATCGTAACCCTTCTTCTCTTTATTCTCTTCATGATGCCCTTTATCATCGTGGTGTTCAACTCCATGAGAACCAACGCGGACATTATCAATCAGCCCGTGGGGGTTCCGACGGATCTGGGCCAGATCGGGCGGAATATTGGGGAAATCTGGAACAATCCGAACTTCAATTTCCTGTCCGCGCTGCGGGATTCCGTGATTATTACAGTGGTTTCCCTTGCGGTGATTTCTGTTTTCTCCTCAATGGCGGCCTGGGTGCTCGTGCGGAATAAAACCAAATGGTCCACCTTTCTGTTCATGAGCTATGTGGCGGCGATGGTGATTCCCTTCCAGGTGGTGATGTTCCCGCTGCTGACCTGGTTCAAGACGGTGGGGGATTTTCTGGGAATACCGATGCTTCGCTCCTATCAGGGCATGATTTTCGCCTACCTGGGCTTTGGCGAGGCCATGTCGATCTTTATCTTCCACGGCTTCATCAAGGGCGTTCCGCTGGAGCTGGAGGAAGCGGCGGATATCGACGGCTGCTCCCGGGCGGGCACCTTCTTCCGCATTGTGCTGCCGCTGCTGCAGCCGGTGTTCGTGACGGTGCTGGTGCTGAACGGCCTGTGGATCTGGAATGACTATCTGCTGCCCCTGCTGGTGCTGGGCTCCAGCGGCAACATCCGGACCATTCCGCTGGCGGTGCAGGGCTTCAACGGCGCCTACGTCAAGCAGTGGCATCTGATCATGACCTCGACGCTGCTGGCGATGCTGCCCATCGTGATTCTGTACCTCTTTGCCCAGAAATACATCGTCAAGGGCATGGTGGACGGCTCGATCAAATAAAGAGGGAAAGCGACATGAACAATGAAAAAAAGGCCTGGTGGAAGGAAGCGGTCGTCTATCAGATTTATCCGCGGAGCTTCGCGGACGCCAATGGCGACGGAATCGGGGATCTGAAAGGGATTACGGAACATCTGGACTACCTGAAGGAGCTGGGGGTGGACGTGATCTGGGTTTCCCCGATCTACGCCTCTCCCAATCATGATAACGGCTACGATATTTCGGATTACCGGGCGATCATGAAGGAATTCGGAACCATGGAGGACTTTGATCGCATGCTGGAGGCGATTCATGCCAGAGGGATGAAGCTGGTCATGGATCTGGTGGCGAATCATTCCTCCGATGAGCATGCCTGGTTCGTGGAGAGCCGAAAGGGAAAGGATAATCCGTACCGGGATTACTATATCTGGCGGGACGGAAAGGAAAACGGTCCCCCGAACAACTGGGGCTCCTGCTTCTCCGGCTCCGCCTGGGAATGGGATGAAGCCAGCGGGCAGTATTATCTGCACCTGTTCACGAAGGAGCAGCCGGATCTGAACTGGGCGAACCCGAAGGTCCGGGAGGGTGTATACGAGATGATGCGCTGGTGGTGCGACAAGGGCGTGGATGGCTGGCGTATGGACGTGATCGGCATGATCGGCAAGGAGAACTTCGATGACGGCCCAATGTCCCCGGGGGCCCTTTACGGCAGCTTTGAGCCCTCCTGCCAGCATACCGCGACGACCCACCGCTACCTGCGGGAAATGCGCCGGGAGGTGCTGGACCGGTACGATCTTCTGACGGTGGGCGAGGCCGGCGGAACGGTGGACAGCGCCGTGACCTACGCCAATGAGGACGGTTCGGAGCTGGACATGATCTTCTCCTTCGAGCATAACGATGGGCTGAACGACGGAACCCCGCTGGGAAAATGGAGCGATCACGGCGCGCCGCTGAAGGATGTGCGGGCGGCGTTCAACCGCTGGCAGACGAGCCTTCAGGGAAAGGCCTGGAACACGGTCTATCTGGGTAATCACGATCAGCCCCGCCAGGTGAGCCGCTATGGGAACGACAGCGAGCTTTTCCGGGCGGTCAGCGCGAAGATGCTGGCCACGATGATTCACATGATGCGCGGCACCCCGTATGTGTATCAGGGCGAGGAGCTGGGAATGACCAACGCTTACTTTACCCGCCTGGATCAGTATCAGGATGTGGAAGTGCATAATGCCTGGAAGCAGTGGGTGGAATCGGGCCTGGTGGATGGGCAGGATATGCTGCGATATTTCGCTCGGATCGCCCGGGATAACGCCAGGACGCCGATGCAGTGGAACCGCTCCGTGAACGCGGGCTTCACGACCGGAACGCCCTGGCTGCCGGTGACGGGCAACTATCCCATGATCAACGCGGAGGATCAGGTCAGGGATCCCGACAGCGTCTATCACTATTACCGAAAGCTGATCGGCCTGAGGCACCGGCATCCAATCATCGTATACGGGGAATTTATCCCGATGCTGGAGGACCACCCGGAGGTCTACGCCTATGCCCGCGTGCTGGACGGAGAACGGCTGACGGTGCTGCTGAACTGGACGGATCATACGGTGGAAAGTCCGCTGGAGACGGAAGGGCTGGGAGAGGAACTGATTTCCAATTATCCGACGCATCAGCCCGGAAAGCTTCAGCCTTATGAGGCCAGGGTGTTTCTTCGGCAGGAACGATGAGTTCAAAAGGAGCTGTGAATAAAGCCACAGCTCCTTTTTTTTACGGAGGGGACGACAGTTTCGGTTTGTTCCATGGAAACAGCCTTTTTTCCATTGCGTGAGCAGAATCTTTCTGGTATATTGCTTGTAATAGGTCAATTGAATAAAAATCCAGGGAGGAAAACGGCATGGATGGAATGATTTCGGAAAAGGTGAACCGCTGCTCCGCGCCCAGCGAGCTGAAAATAACGGATATCCGCTTTGCGGATATTGTGGATGCCCCGATGCACTGCACGCTGATGAAAATCTATACAAATCAGGGAATTGTCGGGCTCAGCGAGGTGCGGGACGGAGGGAACCGGGTCTTCGCGGAGCTGCTGAAGAGCCGCCTGCTGGGGGAAAATCCCTGCAATGTGGAGAAGCTGTTCCGGCGCGTGAAGCAGTTCGGCGGCCCGGCGAGGCAGGGCGGCGGCGTCTGCGGGGTGGAGGTGGCCCTGTGGGATCTCGCCGGCAAGGCGTACGGCGTCCCGGTTTATCAGATGCTGGGCGGAAAATACCGGGATCGGATCCGCTGCTACTGCGATACCGATGTGGAGGGAAAGCACACCGGGACGGACATGGGAAAAGCGCTGAAGGCCCGGATGGAAAAGGGCTTTACCTTCGCGAAGATGGATCTGGGGCTGGGGGAGCTGTTCGGCGAGCCCGGGACCCTGAACGCGCCGCTGGGGCTGATTGAGGAAATCCGGGAGGCCCACCGCCGCGCGGCGGAGGCGAAGACAAAGGAGGAAAAGCGCTTCTGGCGCAACCGGGCCTATGACTGGGAGAATATCCCGCATCCCTTTACCGGGATTCATCTGACGGAAAAGGGGTTCGACCAGCTGGAGCAGTATGTAAAGGATGTCCGGGACGTGATCGGATATGAGATTCCGCTGGCGATCGACCACTTCGGCCACATCGGGGTCGAGGACTGCATTAAGCTCTGCCGCCGGCTGGAGAAATATAATATCGCCTGGGCGGAGGATATGATCCCCTGGCAGTATACGGAT
The DNA here is from genome assembly GCA_017433405.1 of Clostridia bacterium. GTDB lineage: Bacteria > Bacillota > Clostridia > Christensenellales > Aristaeellaceae > Aristaeella. Next base: position 40,004 of record JAFRHH010000031.1, read on the forward strand.
CAGTATGTCCGCCTGTCGTCAAGCACAACGGTGCCGATCTGTACCGGCGAGGATATCTATCTGGCGGAAGGCTTTGAGCCGCTGCTGCAGGCCAGGGGCGTCAGCGTGATTCATCCGGATATCCTCTCCAGCGGCGGCATTCTGGAAAACAAGAAGATCGGTGATCTGGCGGCCCGCTATGGCGTGGCGATGGCGGTGCATATGGCGGAAACGCCCGTCAGCGCGCTGGCCTGCGTCCACTCCGTCGCGGCGACGGAGAATTTCTACGTGCTGGAGAATCACTCCGTGGATGTGCCCTGGTGGGATGATCTGGTGATCGGAACGGACAGGCCGCTGGTGAAAAACGGCTTTATCGACGTGCCGGACGCGCCAGGCCTGGGCGTGGAGGATTATAACGACGAGGTGATCCGGGAGCATCTGCATCCGGATTATCCGGAAATCTGGGCGGAAACCAGCCGCTGGGACGATGTTTATTCTCATGACAGAACATGGAGCTGAGGGCGATGAAAAGGGTCGTAATCACGGATCTGCGGACCGTGGAGATGAGGGAAGCCCGGCAGGACCTGGCGCAAAGGGGCTGTGAGGTGCTGACTGTTCCGCCGGAGATCCGCCTCTGGGAGGAGGAGCCGCTGCGGCGTTTTGCGGAGACCTGCGGGGAACTGGACGGCGTGATTCATCCGGCGCCGCCGCTGTTCCGGTGCCCCCTGGAGGCGGCGCGGGAGGATGAGTTTGCCGCGGCCCGGGATGAGGGGGCGCTTGCGGCCTGGTGCGTGACGAAGGCTTTCGGGGACAGGCTCCGGAAGCAGGGTCGGGGCAGCCTGATTTATGTCAACAGCGTGCACGCGGAAAAGCCGGTGGGCGAGGGCTTTCTGTTCAGCGCCGGCTGCGGCGCGGTTCAGATGCTCAGCCGGGAGGTCAGCCAGGATTATGGGCCCCATGGGGTAAACAGCTTCTTTATCCAGCGGGGCCCCGGCCGGGAGGATCCGGACGGCCAGAGCGATGTCAGCCATTTCTATTACGGGGCGGATCTGCGCTATCCGCTGCGGAGATTCCCGGACCCTGGAAACCTGAATGGGCTCCTGGCCTTCCTGCTGACGCCGGAGGCGGGCATCCTCTCCGGGAGCGATCTGCGGGCGGATGGCGGTATGACGCTGTATTACGGCGAGCGGGCGGAGGAACCCGCTCCCGCCGTGGAGCTGAAGAGAATCCCCTGGAGCCCGGAGGCAAAGGACCCGGAGGGCGAGGATCGCGTGGCGGTGGTGACCGGCAGCGGCAAGGGGGTCGGAGCCGGTATCGTGAGGGTGCTGGCAAAGGCGGGAATCCGCTGCGTGATCAACTGCAATTCCAACCGCGCCCTGGCGGAGAAGACTCTGGCGGAAATCCGGGAGATGGGCGGGGAAGCCTTGATCGCGCAGGCGGACGTGAGCGATCCCGCCCAGTGCGAGGCGCTGGTTCGGGCGGCGGTGGAGCGGTATGGCCGGCTGGATATTCTGGTGAACAACGCGGCGATGCAGTATAACCGCTTTGTGGATCAGTATGACGCGCCGCTCCTCCGCTCCCTGTGGGACGTGAACGTGGGCGGCTACTGGCGCATGATCAAATATGCCCTGCCCGCTCTTCGGAAAAGTCCCCGCGGGAGGATCGTGAATATTGGAAGCGTCCATGGGAAAAGGCCGACCTGCTTTGACGCGGGCTACGCGATGACCAAGGGCGCCGTCCGGATGCTGACCCGGGAGGCGGCCCTGGAGCTGCACGCGGACGGAATTCAGGTGAACAGCGTCACCCTCGGGGGCTGCTGGATCGAGTTTAAAACCGGGACGCCGCCCTTCCCGAACCGCCGCCCGCCGGAGGTCAGCAATCCGTCGATGCGGATCGGCCGGGGCCTGGTTCAGCCGGAGGAGGTCGGCGAGCTGGTTCGGTGGCTGGTGACGGAGGCGCCGGAGGCGATGACCGGCGACGCCGTCCGGATTGACTGCGGCCAGATGCTTTGGTAGGAGGAAAAAATCATGTTTTTTAACGATCGGGAGACCATCATCCGCCTGACGCCCGAATGGAAGGGGGAACGCCTGGAGGACGGGCGGCCGAAGGTCAGCGCGGATATTCTGGCGCGGATGCGGGAAATCACCTTTGAGGAGGCCTGGGCGCCGCTGTGGGATCGGGGCTACCGGAACAACTGGGAATGCAATTTCCGGATGACCTCCCCGGGAACGGTGCTGGTGGGCCGGGCGGTTACGGCGGTGATGGTGCCGCGCCGGCCGGATCTGGATGCCGCGCTCATGGAAATCGGGACGAAGGAAGAAGGCCATAAGGGCTTCTATAACCAGTGGGTCATTGACAACCTGGTGGAAGACGATGTGGTGGTCGTGGATCTGTATGATAAAATTTTTGAGGGAACCTATGTCGGGGGAAATCTGTCGACCGCGATCCGAACCCGGACCAAGCGCGGCGGCGCCGTGATCTGGGGCGGCGTCCGGGATCTGCAGCAGATCGCGGAGATGCCGGGCTTCCAGATCTTCCATCGGGGGACGGATCCCACCGGCATCGGAAACTGCGTCATGACGGGATATAACGCGCCCTGCCGGATCGGCCAGGCGATCTGCATGCCGGGCGACGTGGTGCTGGGAACGATCAGCGGCGTGATCTTTATTCCGGCCCATCTGGCGGAAACCGTCGTGGTTCGGGCGGAAAAGAACCATGTGAAGGATATTTTCGGATTCGACCGGCTGAAGAGCGGAACCTATACGACGGCGCAGATCGACCGGCCCTGGACGCTCCCGATGATGGAGGATTTCCTGGCCTGGTTTGCCGCTGACCCGCGGGCGGAGAAATACCGCCATCTGACCTGGGAGGAAGAGCTGGAGGAATCCGGAAAAGCGCAGCAGTTATAACGGAATACGGATCAGATCGAGCCGGGCCGGACGCAGACAGGTCGTCCGGCCCGGATATTTTGCGTCCAGATAGTCAGCGAAGGCCTCCGGATCCCCGGGGTTGTCGGCGAACAGATCCCAGTGCCCCGGCAGGACGGCGCGGAGGGAAAGGGAGCCGGCCAGGTCGGCGGCCTCCTGAAAGGTCATGTTGCCGATGCCGTTTCGCCGGTACCGGGCGCCGTCCCGGCCGTTGATGGGAAGCAGGGCGGCGTCGAAGGTCCCGAAGGCCTGCAGCTTCGGCAGCATGCCCTCGTATCGGACGGTATCCCCCGCGTGATAGAGGCGGACGCCGTTTCCCTCGATGATATACTGCAGGCATGGATACAGGCCGGTGGCCGGGTCGGGATCCAGAAACTCGTGCGCGGCGGCGATGGCGTGAATCGTGATGTCTCCGAAGCGGAAGCACCGGCCGTCGGAAAGACCGTGACACCGATCCGCCGGAATTCCGTCCGCCAGGATTTCCGACTGATGAAGGGCCGGGAAGATAAAGCCGGCCTCCGGACAGGTCTGCCCCCAGATCCCCCAGGAAGCGTGGTCGATGTGATCCAGATGGTTGTGGGTGCCCAGAAAGAGCTGAACCCCGGAAATCTCCTCGGCCGGAACGGGCGGGGGGAACAGCCGGTCCGGGGAGCCGGAGGCATAGTAGTCCACGCACAGGATCGTTTCTCCCAGCTTGATCAGTAGCCCCATTTGCCCCAGCCACCAGAGGGCGGCGGTTCCGCGGGGCGTGGACGTATTGCGGATGGAATCCATGAACTGGCTCATGCGGTTTACGCTCCTTTGCAGAAAGTGATCTTTTTCTGTCAATGTACCGGATTCGGCGGAACGTGTCAAGCCTCTTCCGGAAAGGGGCTGTTATGGGTTATAATGAAAGAAAAACGGCGGAGGCTCAGGAGGACGGCAGAATGAGAAAGGAATGGGATAAAGCGTTCGCGAACCGGTTCGCGC
>JAFRHH010000032.1 GCA_017433405.1 Clostridia bacterium
ATCCGAGAGCAAAGGGCGGTTTCTTTAATACCGAAAAGCTGGGGATCGTCATCATTCATCAGGAGCTGGCGCTGGTGCCGGAGATGACGATCGGTGAAAACATGTATCTGGGCAATGAGCGGGGCCATAAGCTCGCCATTGACTGGAACACCACCTATGCAGAGGCGGACAAATATCTGAAGATGGTCGGCCTTTCCGAGAGTTCCAAGACGCTGATCAAGGATATCGGAACCGGCAAGCAGCGGCTGGTCGAGATCGCCAAGGCCCTCGCCAAGCAGGCGAAGCTGCTGATTCTGGACGAGCCGACCTCCTCCCTGAACGAAGAAGATTCCCGCGCGCTGCTGGATCTGATGCTTGGGTTTAAGAAACAGGGAATGACGATGATCATCATTTCCCATAAGCTCAACGAGGTCGCCTATGTCGCGGATACGATAACCGTCGTCCGGGACGGTAGTACCATTGAAACGATCGACAACCATGGAAGCGAGCCGGTCAGCGAGGAGCGGATCATCCGGGGCATGGTCGGCCGGGAGATGACGAACCGGTTCCCCAAAAGGGAGAACGTTTCGATCGGCAGCACCATGCTGGAGGTCGACCACTGGACGGTTCACCATCCGCTCTATCCCGAGCGCAAGGTGGTGGACGATGTCTCCATGTATGTCCGGAAGGGGGAAGTTGTCGGCATTTACGGCCTGATGGGCGCCGGACGGACAGAGCTGGCCATGAGCATCTTCGGCCAGAGCTATGGCGTCAATATTTCCGGAACGATCAAAATCGACGGGCAGCCCGTGAAGATTAAAAAGGGCGCGGACGACGCCATCCGGCATAAGATCGCCTACGTCACGGAGGACCGGAAGGGGAACGGGCTCGTCCTGAGCCAGTCCATCAAGGTCAACACCTCCCTGGCTCATCTCGACGCGATCTCCCGACATATGGTCATCGACGGGGATCGGGAATACGCCGTCGCGGAGGAATACCGCAAAAAGCTGAAAACCAAGACCCCGACGGTTGAGCAGCTGGTGTGCAACCTCTCCGGCGGAAATCAGCAGAAGGTGCTGCTGGCCAAATGGATGTTCGCGGAGCCGGATATCATGCTGCTGGACGAACCGACCCGGGGCATTGACGTCGGCGCGAAGTATGAAATCTACTGCATCATCAACGACCTGGCCGCGGCGGGGAAATCCGTCGTGATGATTTCCTCCGAGCTGCCGGAGGTGCTGGGTATGAGCGACCGGATCTACATCATGAACGAAGGCAAATTCGTCGGCGAAATGAAAGCGGAGGACGCTACGCAGGAAAAGATCATGGCCTTGATCCTCCAGTCGGGAAGGGGTGCGTGACGGTGAACGAGAACAGGATGAGCGTTGGGGCATTTTTTCAGAAATACACCATGGTGATCGCGCTGGTGGTGGTGGTGATCTTCTTCGCCATCATGACCGGCGGGAATTCCCTGGCGCCCGGCAGCATTAACAACCTGATCTCCCAGAACGGTTATGTGTTCGTGCTGGCGGCGGGCATGCTGCTGTGCATCCTGACGGGCGGCAATATCGACCTGTCCGTCGGATCCGTGGTCTGCTTTACCGCCGCCGTCGGCTGCGTCATGATGGCCAACCACGTGAACATGTGGATCGCGGTGCTGGCGATGCTGCTGATCGGCCTCGCCGTCGGCGCCTTCCAGGGCTTCTGGATCGCCAAGCTGCGCGTTCCGGCCTTCATTGCCACCCTGAGCGGCATGTATGCCTTCCGCGGCTTCTCCAACGTGGTGCTGGGAGGCTTCCGGGTGGATATCACCAACGAGGATTTCCTGGCGATTTTCGGCGGCGGCCGCAACTGCTATATTCCCGACGTCATCCGGCAGTGGACCGGTACGGAGGGGAAGCCCAATCTGACATGCCTGGCCATCGGGGGGATCGCCATCCTCGTCTATGTCCTGATGACGGTTCGGAAAATCAGCGTCCAGAGGAAGCTGAAGATTCACCAGTCCGTTTCCGGCCAGCTGGTCACCACCGGGCTGATCTCCGTCGTGATCGGATTTGTTACCTGGCAGCTGGCCAACCTCCGCGGCTTCCCGACGGTGCTGATCTGGATCGCCCTGGTGCTGGGGGTCTGCCAGTACATTACCACCAAGACCGCCATGGGCCGCCATCTCTACGCGGTCGGCGGCAACGAAAAGGCGACCGCCCTCTCCGGCGTCAAGACGCGGAATGTTTACTGGTTCGCCTACGCCGCCATCGGCATGATGGCCGGCCTGGCGGGCATCCTGACGGCGGCCCGGGCCAAGGGCATCGATCCGGTTTACGGCGAAGGCTATGAAATGGACGCGATCGCCTCCTGCTTCATCGGCGGCGCTTCCGCCTACGGCGGGGTCGGCAAGGTTTCCGGGATGATCATCGGCGCCGTGCTGATGGGCGTCATCAACCAGGGCATGAACATGGTCGGCGTGGATTCCAACCTGCAGAAGGTGGTTAAGGGCCTGGTGCTCCTGGGCGCCGTCATCTTCGACGTCATGTCCAAACGGCAGAAGCGGTAAGGAAAGGAGGATGACAAAAGATGGATAAACCCGTTGTGAATCAGTCCAATATTCGGAAGGTCAATCCCACCTCCCTCCTGAAGAAGAACGCCATGCTGATCATCCTGGTTCTGGTGTATATCTTCTTTACAGCCATGACCGGCGGAAGAATGTTCCGGCCGAACAGCTTCGCTTCCCTGATCAACCAGAACGCCTATGTCTATATCCTCGGCTGCGGCATGCTGATGTGCATGCTGACCGGCGGCAATATCGACCTGAGCTGCGGCGCTTTCGTGTGCCTGCTGGGCGCCATGGGCGGCATGATGATGGTGTACTGGGGCATGGGAACCGCGGTTTCCATTCTCGCCCTGATCGCCATCGGCGTGGCCTACGGCTGCGCGCTCGGCGCCATCATCGCCTATGTCCACGTTCCGCCGTGGATCGCGACCCTGGCCGGCTACCTGGCCTTCCGCGGCCTGGGAACGTCGATTCTGGGGATTTCCTCCACCAACTCCATCTCCTTCAACAACAATCAGGACTTCCTGAACGTCTTCTCCGGGACGCTGTTCAAAACGCCGGAGGGGGAGATGAACTGGCCCTGTATGATCGTCGGCATCATCGCGGCGGCGGTGATCGTGCTGATGATCTTCCGGAGCCGCGCGGTTCGGCTGAAGAAGGGCTATGAGGTGGACGCGGTCGGAATGGACGCCGCCAAGGCCATCCTGGGCGCGGCGGTGATCCTGCTGGTCATGTACAAGCTGGCCCTGGCCGGAGGTATTCCCACGGTGCTGGTCTGGGTCGGAGTCGTCGTGCTGTTCTACAGCTTTATTACCAGCAAGACCACCATCGGCCGTCACTTCTACGTTGTCGGCGGAAATATTGAAGCCGCCCGGCTGTCCGGCGTCAACACCAAGCGGATCATGTTCCTGGCGTATCTGAACATGGCCATCCTGACGTCCATCGCCGCCATGACCACCGTGACGCGCTTTACCGCGGCCAACGCCGACGCCGGAAAGAACTTTGAAATGGACGCCATTTCTGCCTGCGTGGTGGGCGGCGTATCCGCCAGCGGCGGCGCGGGAACCGTGCTGGGCATGGTAATCGGCGCCACCCTGATCGGCGTGATCAACCTGGGGATGTTCCAGATCAACCTGGACGCGAACTATCAGCGGGTCGTCAAGGGCTTCGTGCTGCTGGGCGCCGTGGTGTTCGACATTCTTTCCAAGAAAAAGCAGTCCTGACAGGGAGCGGCTTTTTCGAGCTTTGCGGCCCGGCCGCCCGGCTGCGGCGTTAGTGACCGCGGACGCTCTCCTGCCTGAGGAGAAAAAAGAGGGAAGGGCTTTTCCCGGAGCGGGGAAAGCCCTTTTTTCGGGAGCTGCGATCCCGGGTGACAGATGCCGTCCGCGATCCGCGTAGGCGTGAGCGGCGAAAGAATCGTCATCCGGAAGGAACAGGAGACGTGAACCGACGTACACAGAGGAGGCAAACTGACATGAGCTTGATCTGTCCCGCATGCGGAAGGAAAGCCGGGGGCCCGGAGATTCGCTTCTGTCCCTACTGCGGAGCCAGGCTGGCGGCGTATGGAGAAGCACCGGATGCGGGAAAACCCGGCGAACCGGGGAGGCCGGATCCGGGGGAGGCCTGGGTTCGAAAGGCCCTGCAGAAAAGCAGCCTGCCGGAGCGGAAAAAAATCCTGACGGAGGGGCTGAAGGCCTGCCCGGATTCCAGGGCGGTCGCCTGGGAGCTCCTGTTCATCGGCGAGCCGATGAAGAAGCCGCCGAAGGGCCGCCTGGACTATTCCATCATCAAGAGCTGGGTGCTGCAGATCTATCGGGAACCCGGTCTGTTTTCCGAGGAGGAGCGGACGGCCATGCGCCGGGAGCTGTTCGACAGCGAAGCGCTTGAACGGGCGGCTGCCCGCTTTCCGGATCCGGAGGAAAAGAAACGGGCATATCTGCGGCGGCTGTGCGAGGAATACATCGAGATTTTTCTGGAGGAGGACCGCCGTCTGACCGGCGGCATCTTCGGCTTCCGGCGGGAGAAAAACCGGGAAAAGAGCCTCGCGGCCCCGGCGGCGGCGATGATCCGGCGGATGAGGGCGGACGGGGAACTGACGGTGGACCAGCGAAACAGCCTGGCTGATACCTTTTACGAGGCTTTTTCTACCCGGATGGGAGGCCGGGTGGACCATCTGGACGAGGCGCTGAAGGCGGAGGACTGAGCGGGAGCAGACAAGGGCCGGGGTTCAGGCCGGACAGGGGCAGCCGCGGGGCCCGCTCAACGAAAAAACCGGCCTGCTTTCGCAGACCGGCTCAAAAAGGAGAGAAACCCACTCAGCATGGGGACTGATCCCATGCTTACACGTAGATAACCAGCTTCTGCCCGACCCGGATAAAATTCGGATCCGCGATGTTGTTCCAGTAGACCAGATCCGCGACCGTGACGCCGAAGCGATGGGCGATCCGGGTCAGCGTGTCGCCGTGAACCACCGTATAAATCGTCTTATGGCCGGCGCCGCCGGCGATTTCTTCCAGGTTCTCGTTTTTGATCTCATTGATGTCTGCCATGGTCATATCCTCCTTTGTGGCTTCATTCAATTCGGGTGATCCATTGTCACAGGCGCCTGTCCGCGCCTGTCACTTTTTTATACGCAGCGCTCCGCCGGGCGGCAGTCCCAAATAGAAAAAGTTTGCGCTTCACCCCAGGAAAGCGTCGATCAGCCGGGCCGCCTCGCCGGCCGGATCCCCGGCCATATCCAGCCAGCGGATGGCCGGATCCCGGCGGAACCAGGTCATCTGGCGCTTGGCGAGCCGCTTGATGGCGAGGCTGAGCTCCTCCGTCATCTGCCCGTATGCCATTTTTCCCGTCAGGTACCAGGTCAGGTACTTGTACTCTAGGCCGAGCTTGATCAGGAATTCGGGGCTGACGCCATCCGCCAGCAGGGAACGAACCTCCTCCACCATGCCCTCGTCCAGCCGGCGGCGGAGGCGCTCGTCGATGCGCTGCTTCAGAATCTCCCGGGGCCAGGAGACCCCCAGCTTCAGCACCCGGTAGCGGGGGGATTTCCCGGCGGGCCGCCAGTCCCCGTCGGCCAGGCGCTCCAGGGCTCGCATGACGCGATGCCGGTTCTTCGGATCGATCTCCGTATCCGGAAGCTTTTCCCGCAGCATGCGATAGAGGGTCGGGGTATCCAGCGCTTCCAGCGCCTCCCGGTACGCGTGATCCGGGGAGCGGCCCGTCAGCTGATAGCCGTCGGCCACCGCGTCCACATATAGCCCGGTTCCCCCTACCAGGAAGGGAAGGGCGCCCCGGGCCAGAATCCCGTCCGCCGCCTCGTAGGCCAGGCGCTGAAAATCCGCCATGGAAAAGAATTCCCCCGGCTCCACCACATCCAGCAGATGGTGGGGAACGCCTTTCATCTCTTCGGGCGTGATCTTTCCTGAGCCCAGATTCAGCCGGCGGTACACCTGGCGGGAATCCGCGGAGATGATCTCCCCCCCGAACCGGGCGGCCAGCGCCACGCCGAGGGCGCTCTTTCCGGAGGCATTGGTTCCGACGACAGCAATTATTTTGGGCAGCATGCGTTTTCCTCCAATAGAATCAGGCCATCAGACAGGGGGGCGGAAAGCCGCTACGGCCATGATAACACGCCGGGTGGTTTCGTTCAAGTCCCGAACATCCGGCCCCGGGAAACCGGAATATTTTCGGGCTGTGCGGTTGAGCAGCCCGGCTGTCTGACCGCACAGCTTGAATATTTTTATGCAAAATCTGATTGAAACGTACAGAATAAGGGAATTTTTCGAAAAAAGCTTGACATCCTTTGCGGAAAGGATATACTGGTTAGGCAATAAATTCAAGGAGGGATCCCCACAATGAACAAGGGTGAACTGATTGCAGCCCTGGCGACGAAAACCGGTATGGCGAAGAAGAATGCTGAAGTCGCGCTCAACGGCGTGCTGGATGTGATTACCGAGGCGATGACGAAGGGCGACAAGGTCCAGCTGATCGGCTTTGGCACCTTCGAAGCGAAGACGCGGCCGGCCCGTACGGCCCGCAATCCGCGTACCGGCGAAGCGGTGAAGATCGCCGCCAGCAAGGCTCCTGTTTTCAAGGCCGGCAAGGCGCTGAAGGATGCTGTGAACAAGTAATCGCTTTGTTCAAAACCGCGGTTTTCTCAAGCCGCGGTTTTTTTGTTGCAATCGCTCATAAATTGTGATAAACTACAAGCAGTTATACAGAGACGGATTTTGTCCGCGGCCGCGTCGGCGGAGCGGTTCCAGAATCGTCCCCGGGAAGAAAGACAGACGTGAACAGGCGTTCACAAAGGAGACTATAAGCGGGAGGAGCATGGGCATGTTCGCAGAAGGGAAAAGCAAGCGAATGATGACGGCGTGCGTGGTCGTGGTTCTTGCTTTATGTTTTGCGATCCTTTCTCTTGCCGATGTCAGGATGCCGGAGGCCTCCGGGAAATCGGTCGTCAAAAAAGGGGACCTGGTTGTCGACAACAGCCACATGGATCAGGGCTATATCATGATCAAGGCGACGAAGAGCAAGAAGCGCTACAAGGTGCGGATTACGACTTCCGGCGCCAAGCTGAACTACGACCTCAACAGCAACGGCGACTACGAGGTTTTCCCGCTGCAGTTCGGCAACGGGAAATACGAGGTCGGCCTCTACCGGCAGGCCAGCGGCACCAAGTATGAAGCCGTCGGTAAGGCCAGCCTGAAGGTCAAGATGGAGGACGAGCTGAGCTGCTTCCTGTATCCGAACCAGTATGTGAATTACGATGAAACCACCCCCTGCGTCGTGGCCGCCGCGGAAATGTGCAGCGGGATGACCGATCAGGCGGAGATTTTCAAGACCGTCTGCAACTATATCAAATCCAACTTCGTATACGATTTTATTAAAAGCGTAACGGTGGGGAAGGGCGTGCTTCCGGATATCGACGGATGCTGGTCCAGCCGGATGGGAATCTGTCAGGATCTTTCTGCCATGGCCTGCGCCATGCTTCGCAGCCAGGGCGTTCCGGCCCGGCTGATGATCGGAACCCTGGGCGTCAATACCTACCATGCGTGGGTCATGGCCGTCGTGAACGGGGAGGATAAGTTCTTCGATCCGACGGCGGAGCTGAACGCCAGCTCCAAGACGGATACCTATACCACCGAGCGCTATTATTAAGCAGGAATGGATTACCGTGAAATTGGAGGGAGAAACGAATGGCAATCGGAGCGAAAAAGAAGAGTCAGATCATGTCGTCTGAGGAACTGAGCAGCTTCTGCGATCAGATTGCGCTGATGCTGAGTTCCGGCATGACGCTCCGGGACGGCATTGAAATGCTGGCCGAAGACGAGATGAAGGGGAAGGACAAGGTCCATCCCTATACCGATCTGTACAAGGTCGTCGACGAGACCGGCTCCCTCTATGTCGCCATGAAGGAAAATGAGGAGCACTGGCCTCAGTACATGATCGAAATGGTCGGTATCGGCGAGCAGACCGGTCGGCTGGAAGACATCATGGTCAGCCTTTCCACCTATTATCAGCGGGAGGGGCGGATCCGGACGGCGGCCGTCAGCGCGATTACCTATCCGCTGGTGCTGGGCGTGATGATGGTCGTCATTATCGGGATCCTGCTCTGGCGGGTGCTGCCGGTTTTCCGACGGGTGCTTGAATCCCTGGGCGTCGGCGAGAGCGGAAGCGGCTCTGTGCTGATGCGGGTCGGTACCTTCGTCGGCTGGGCGGTTCTCATTCTGATCGCCCTGGTGGTGCTGATCGCCATCGTCATCATGATCCTGCTGAAGACCAAGGCCCGGGACAAGACGATCAAGTTCCTGAAGAACCTGTTCCCGCCGGTCCGCAAGCTGATGGAACAGCTGTCCGCCTCCCGGGTAGCCGGAATCCTGGGGCTCATGCTCTCCAGCGGCTTCCCGATGGAAAACGCCCTGGAAATGGCGCCGGCGGCCCTGGCGGATCAGGAATCCATCGACAAGGTGGAGATTATCCGCAAGAAGATGAAGGAAGAGGGGGAAACCTTCTCCGACGCGCTGGCGGTCAGCGGCCTCTTCGCGGATTTCCATAACCGGATGCTGAAGGTCGGCGCGGCCTCGGGCCATGAGCCCCAGGTCATGTCCAAGATTGCCGCCATCTATGAAGAAAAGGTGGAGGACGGGCTGGACCGGCTGATCTCGATTATCGAGCCGACCCTGGTGGCGCTGCTGAGCATCGTTATCGGCGCGATCCTGCTGAGCGTCATGCTGCCCATGGCCGCGGTTCTCAGTTCCATGTAATGGTCCGTGAACACATTCGAGAAAGAAAGGAGAGGGCGAAATGAGTATCAATAAGAAGGATGTCGGGGCGATCCTCATCTTCGTCGCTCTCATCGTCGGATTTATTCTGCTGGTCAACGGGATTACCAATAAGGGCAGCAGCCGGGAGATGGACATCGTCCGGGACGCGGTGAAGAACGCTTCCCTGACCTGCTATGCCGTTGAGGGAATGTATCCCGGCGATCTGGAGTATCTGAAGCAGCATTACAACCTTTCCTATAACGAGGACAAGTATATTGTCTATTACGAACCGCTGGCTTCCAACCTGATGCCTTCCATCAAGGTCGCCGAACGGGGGGTGACGGATCTGTGAGCAAGACGGTGGGGCATAACCCCAAGACGATTCAGAATGTGTTCGTGCTTTTGCTGCTTTCCATTTTCGCCTGTCTGAGCACCTTCCTGGTCACCATGGGCGCCCAGGCCTACCGGACGTCGGTGGAGCGGGCTGACCGGAACAATTCCACCCGCATCATGACCGCCGTGGTTCGCAGCGCCGTCTGGGCGGAGGACGGCGGGGAGGTTGGGATCGAGACCTTTGATGATCTCGGGATGACGGTGCTCAGCATCATGAATGAATACGACGGGGAGCGGTATTACAAACGAATCTACTGCATGGACGGAAAGCTCTATGAATGCTTCCAGGGCGATGATCAGGAATTCGACCCGGAATACGGGGAGGATCTCTGCGACCTGAAAAGCTTTGAGCCCTCCATTGACGGTCAGATGCTGACGGTCAGGCTGACGGCGCCCGACGGCGCGGAAAGCGTGATTCATACCTACCTCAGAGCAGGAGGTGCCGACTGATGAAAGAAGGCGGACGGGCCAACGCGCTGCTGGTGGAGCTCCTGATTGTTATCTTCTTTTTTATGATCGCGGCCATGACGCTTGTACAGCTTTTCGCGGCGGCGAAGCTGAAGAGCCTGGAGGCCAGGGCCCTGAACAATTCCATGCTGGAAACCCAGAATCTGGCGGACGAGCTGTATGGCAGCGACGATCCGGAGGGCCTTCTGAAGGAGAAGGGCTACCGGAGCGAAGGGGACGCCTGGGTGATGGATTTTGACGGGTATACCATCCGTGTCACCCCGTCCCGGGAGGAGGGGGAAAGCGGAAGTCTCGTGACCTATGAGGTCACCTCCTTCCAGAAGGACAAGCAGCTGATTTCGCTGCCCTCCACCCGGTATCTGCCGAAGGAGGTGAGCCCGTGAAGAGAAAGATCGCCCTGGGTCCCGGCGCGGCGTCGCTGATTCTGATCGTCGTGGCGCTGAGCCTGGCCATGATGGCCATGCTGACGATTATCGGCGCGAAGAACGATTACAGCCTCTGCGCCCGCAGCGCCAGCATGATCGAGAAGGTTTACGCGCTGAACGCCGCTTCCGAGAAGCGGCTGGCGGAGCTGGACGGGATCGTGGCCGCCTCGGCGGGGGAGGCCAGCGAGGAAGCCTTCCTTCAGAAGATCGGCGAGGCGCTTCCGGAGGATATGACCCTGGAGGATAACCTGGTTTCCTGGAGCGAGCCGCTGGAAAACCGGACGCTGGAATGCGTGGTTCGCGTGGAGAAAAGCGGCGGAGCCGGAAGGGTTCGCTGGGTATCCCATAAACTGAAAGTGAACGAACCGGAGGACGATTGGGAATGGTAGAGACCTTAGACGAGATCCTGAGAAAAGCGCTGCAGTACAAGGGATCCGACGTGTTTGTCGTTCCCGGCTCCCCGATTATGACCAAGGCCAACGGCAGGATGATTCCCATTACCGAGGAGAAAGCACTGCCGGCGGATATCAGCGTGATGGTAGACCGGGCTTACGAGCTTTCCGGGCGGACCCGGGAGATTCTTCAGGAGGAGGGCGACGACGACTTCAGCTTTGCTGTTCGCGATCTGAGCCGTTTCCGCTGCAACACCTACCGGCAGCGGGGCAGCCTGGCCATGACCTGCCGCGTGGTGGCCTTCGGCATTCCCAATCCCGAGGATTGCCATATTCCGGACGTTGTCATGCGGCTGGCGGATCTCCGCAGCGGGATGATCCTGGTCACCGGCCCCGCCGGCAACGGAAAGAGCACGACCCTGGCCTGCCTGGTGGACAAGATCAACCGGACGCGCAGCGGCCATATCATTACGATTGAGGACCCGATCGAGTACCTGCATCCGCATAAGCAGTGCCTGGTCTCCCAGCGGGAGGTTCCCGGCGACGCGTCGACCTTCGCCCGGGCCCTGCGGGCCGCGCTGCGGCAGGCGCCCGACGTCATCATGCTGGGTGAAATGCGGGATATCGAGACCATTTCCACCGCCATTACCGCGGCGGAAACCGGTCACCTGCTGCTGAGCTCCCTGCATACCCTGGGAGCGGCGAAGACCATCGACCGCGTGATCGACGCTTTCCCGGCCAATCAGCAGAACCAGATCCGGGCGCAGCTTTCCATGGTGCTGCGGGCGGTGGTCAGCCAGCGCCTGATTCTGACCAAGGATGGGGTGCTGCATCCGGTGTTCGAGGTCATGTGCGTGAACCCCGCGATTCAGAACCTGATCCGCGAGGGGAAGACCCATCAGATCGACAACGCCATCTTCGGCGGCGGCGCGGACATGTTTTCCATGGATACGGAGCTGGCCAGGCTTCTGCGGGACGGCAGGATCGACCGGGAGCAGGCCCAGCTGCTGGCGATTCATCCCGAGACGGTGGAACGCCAGGCCCGGTTCATGCGAAATTAAAGGGGATGTTTCCCGAAACGATGATTCCTCCGGAGGTTCCGGAGGAATTTGTTTTTCCTTTGTTCCTTTCTTGAGCTTTCCCGCCATTCCGGGTATACTGTAATCATTATTTGATCCTAAGGGATCGCAGAGAGAAAAGGAGAGAGAATCATGAAGAAACTGATCGCACTGGTTCTGGCCGTGATGATGCTGGTTCCCGCCCTGGCCATGGCGGAGAACGTGATCAAGATCGGCGTGTTCGAGCCCTCGACAGGCGACAACGGCGCCGGCGGAAAGCAGGAAATCCTCGGCATCCAGTATGCCAACAGTCTGAAGCCCACCGTGAATATCGGCGGCACGGAATACACCGTTGAGCTGGATATTCAGGATAACCAGTCCGTGACCGATAAGGCCATCACCGCTGCGCAGTCCCTGGTGAACAACGGGGCCGCCGTCGTGCTGGGCTCCTATGGCTCTGGCGTATCCATGGCGGGCGGCGACGTGTTCGCGGCGGCGGAGGTTCCTGCCATCGGCGTCAGCTGCACGAACCCGAACGTCACCCTCCTGTGCGACTACTACTGGCGCATCTGCTTCCTGGATCCCTTCCAGGGAACCGTCATGGCCAACTTCGCCAAGGAGCTGGGCGCCACCAAGGCCTATGTGCTGACCATGCTGGGCGAAGACTACGGCGTGGGCCTGGGCAAGTATTTCGTGGAAGCCTTCAAGGCGCTGGGCGGCGAGGTGGAGGAAGCCAACTTCACCGAAGGAACCAGCGACTTCGCGGCCTATATCAGCAATGCCACCGCCGCGGGATGCGACGTCATCTTCGCTCCCTGCGCGACGACCTATGCCGCGCTGATCATCGACCAGGCGGCCGCTCAGGGCGTGACCTTCCCGCTGCTGGCCGGCGATACCTGGGAGAATTCCGCGATTCTGAACGCTGCCAAGGGCAAGAACATCAAGGTATACTGCTCCACCTTCTTCGACGAGAACGACACCGCCGCCGCGGCCGCGGAGTTCGTCAGCGGCTTCAAGGCCTGGCTGAACGCGGACGCGGGCAACCTGACCAACAATGGCGGCAACGATATCGTGGCGGCTGTCTCCGCGCTGGGCTTTGACGCCTACAACGTGGCGATCGCGGCCATCGAAAAGGCCGGCAGCGCCGACCCGAAGGCGATCGCCGCGGCGCTTCCCGGTGTGGAAACCGAGGGCGTGACCGGCAAGATTGCCTTCGACGAGAACGGCGACGCCAAAAAGGATATGGCTTATATCAAGTTCGCCAATCCGGAAACCGGCGCCTTTGACTTCGTCAAGACCCAGACCGTCGGCCAGTAACCGAAACAGCATGAGACAGATTTTGTCCGTAACGCGTTAGCGGAACGGTACCAAAATCGTCATCCGTCGCAGAATGGCAGACGTAAACTGATGTTCACAGAGGAGACCGGAAGGGGCTGCTGCGGGAAAAGCAGCAGCCCCCTTTTCCATTCCGCCTCCGGAGCCGGTTCCCCGAAAGGAGTTCTTTTCGCATGTTTGACACGCTGCTACCTTATCTTCTGGCTGGCATTCCCGTCGGTGGGCAGTACGCGCTGATCGCCGTGGGATATACCATGGTCTATGGCATCCTTCGGCTGATCAATTTTGCCCACGGCGATATTTTTACGGCGGCCGGCTTCTTTATGGTTTACCTCTCCGCCGCCCTGCCGCCCCTTTTGTCCATCCCGCTGACCATTCTGCTGACCGTCGCGCTGGGGTTCGTTGTGGAGCGGGTGGCCTATAAGCCGCTTCGGTCCGCGCCGAGAATGTCCATCATGATCTCCGCCATCGGGGTCAGCTATCTGCTTCAGAACCTGATGTGGTACCTGACCGGCGGCCTGGCCCGACAGTATCCGGTGCTGGCCGGGCTGAGCGATACGATTCGGATCGGATCGGCCACCACCAAGGTCGTGACCATCGTGACGCCGGTTCTGACGCTGGGGCTGGTGATCGCGCTGGTGATGCTGATCAAAAAGACCAAGATCGGCATGGCGATGCGGGCGGTTTCCGTGGATTTTGAAACCTCCCAGCTGATGGGCATCAAGATCAACAACGTGATCTCCTTCACCTTCATCATCGGTTCCGCCATGGCTGCCATCGGCTCGACCCTGTATTTCACCAACTATACCGCCGTCACCCCGACGGTGGGCGCCATGCCGGGGCTGAAGGCCTTCGTTGCGGCGGTGTTCGGCGGCATCGGCTCCATTCCCGGCGCCATGATCGGCGCGCTGATCATCGGCATCAGCGAGAACCTGATCAAGGCGGCGGGCCTGACGGCCTTCTCGGATGCCTTTACCTTCGCCCTGCTGATCGTGGTGCTGCTGGTGCGGCCGACGGGTCTGTTCGGCGAAAAGACGACAGAGAAAGTGTGAGGTGAGGATGATGAAGAAAAACGGAAAGCTCCGTCTGATCCTCTCCGTGGCCGCGGTGGCGCTGATCTTTATCGGCGCCTGGGCGACCGAGCAGGTGAACGGGACCACCTCCATGGTAGTGACCGTTCTGCAGAAGGGCGCGGTTTATGCCCTGATCGCGGTTTCCATGAACCTCTTGAACGGCTTTACCGGGCTTTTCTCCCTGGGCCAGGCCGGGTTCATGCTGGTGGGCGCCTACAGCTACGCGATCCTGACGATCCCCATGGCGAAGCGGGCCGCCGTTTATCAGTACTATCAGGGAGGCTGGGTGCAGTTTACCATCGGGTTCCTGCCGGCGCTTCTGATCGCCGGAGCGGTAGCGGCGGTCTTCGCCGCCCTGATCGGCCTGCCGGTGCTTCGGCTGAAGGGCGACTATCTGGCGATCGCCACCCTGGGCTTCGCGGAGATCATCCGGGCGGTGGTTCAGTGGGACACCATCGGGCCGCTGACCAACGGCTCGAATCTGCTGAAGACCTATCCGACCCTGAAGACCATCATGCCCGGGAACACCGTGCTGTTTACCTTCCTGGTGGTCGGCGTCTGTATCGGGCTGATCCTGCTTCTGATCAACTCCACCTACGGCCGGGCCTTCAAGGCGATCCGGGACGATGAGATCGCGGCGGAGGCGATGGGCATTAACCTGTTCCATCACAAGCAGATGGCCTTCGTGATCAGCAGCTTTTTCGCCGGCATCGGCGGGGCGCTGCTGGCCATGTACCAGGGCTCCCTGCAGGCCAACTCCTTCAAGAGCTCCATGACCTATGAAATCCTGCTGATCGTGGTCATCGGCGGGATGGGCTCCGTATCGGGCAGCGTCATCGCCTCCTTCCTGTTCATCGCCTCCAGCGAATGGTGGCTGCGGTTCCTGGATTCGGAGACGATGATCGGCCAGTTCAAGGTGCCGCTGCTGGCGCCGGGCTTCCGCATGGTGGTCTTCTCCGTGGTCATCATGGTGGTGGTGCTCTTCTTCCGGAGAGGCATCATGGGAACCCGCGAGCTCTGGGAGCTTGGAGGCGGACGGCGGGCGAAGGGAGGCATCCGTAAGGCATGAGCGAAGCAAAAACGAACCGGGACAGCGTGCTGCGCCTGGAAAACATCACGATGCAGTTCGGCGGCGTGGTCGCCATCAACAACCTCAGCCTGGAGATTCTTCCGGGGGAAATCGTCGCGCTGATCGGCCCCAACGGCGCCGGAAAGACCACGGCCTTCAACTGCATCACCGGGGTTTATGAGCCGACCAACGGGGCGGTCTATTTTCACGGGAAGCCCATCGCGGTGAACCATCCCCAGGGCAAGATGGTCCGGCAGTATAACGGCCAGAACGCGGAAAAGTATAAGGATGTTCACCCGGTGGTCTATACACCGGACCGGATCACCCATATGGGCATCGCCCGGACCTTTCAGAACATCCGCCTGTTCAAAAGCCAGACCGCCTTTGAAAACGTGCTGATCGCCACCCACCTCCGGTGCAAAAGCAATTTCCTGACGGCCTCCCTGCGGCTGAACCGGGCCGAGGAGAAGGCGATGCGGAAAAAGGCCATGGATCTGCTGGAGACGGTGGGGCTGGCGGAGGAAGCCGACGAGCTGGCGACCTCGCTGCCCTACGGAAAGCAGCGACGGCTGGAGATCGCCAGAGCCCTGGCGACGGATCCGACGCTGCTGCTCCTGGACGAGCCGGCGGCGGGCATGAATCCTCAGGAAACCGATGAGCTGGGCGAGTTCATCGTGGATATCAAAAACCGGTTTCATCTGACCGTGTTCATGATCGAGCATCATATGAACCTGGTCATGGATATTTCCGACCGGATCTATGTGCTGGATTTCGGCAGGCAGATTGCCGAAGGAACCCCGGAGGAGATTCAGAAAAATCCGGACGTGATCGCGGCGTATCTGGGGGTGGAGGAAGAATGAGTCTGCTGAAAGTGACGGACCTGGTGGTCAGCTATGGCGGCATCGAAGCCCTGAAGGGGATTTCCTTCGAGGTGGATCAGGGACAGATCGTGACCCTGATCGGGGCCAACGGCGCGGGCAAGAGCACCACGCTGCGCACCATCGCCGGGCTGGTGCCCCATAAGGACGGCCGGATCTACTACGAGGGCCGGGACATTACGGATTTCAATACCCAGAAGATCGTGGAGAACGGGATCGCCCTGGTGCCGGAGGGCCGTCGGGTCTTCGCGAACCTGACGGTGCTGGAAAACCTGCGGATCGGCGCCTACCTGCGCAGGGACAGGGAGCTGATCGAGGAGGATATCCGGTATGTCTACGACCTCTTTCCCCGGCTGAAGGAGCGGTCCTGGCAGCTGGCGGGAACCCTCTCCGGCGGCGAGCAGCAGATGCTGGCCGTGGGGCGGGCGGTCATGACCCGGCCGAAGCTGATCATGATGGACGAGCCCAGCCTGGGCCTGGCGCCGCTGGTGGTGCGGGATATCTTTACCATCATCCGGACGCTGAAGGGAACCGGCATGACGGTGCTGCTGATCGAACAGAACGCCAACGCCGCCCTGCATGCCTGCGACTATGCCTATGTCATGGAGACGGGGAAGATTACCCTGTCCGGAACCGGGGAGGAGCTGCTGGAGAGCGAGGCGATCCAGGAGGCCTATCTCGGCAAGTCCGGCAGGCAGGGGAAGGCGTAACCTGAAAAAAGCACATGACGCGTCAGTCATGAGCAGGGCGGGAACCCCGTCAGGGCCTGCTTACAGCCCGGAGGCTGCGAAGAAGGACAGGGCGGCCCAGGTAAAGATGGAAAAGAAGATCCCGTCATCATCGGTTCCGCGGCGCAGCATTTCCCGGGCTTCCTCCCGGGTCAAAAGCCGGAAGCCGTCGAAGCATTCGCTGCCGGAGGCGCCGCCCTGGCTGAGCCCCTTCAGATCCGGCAGATCGAAGACCGCCAGCACCAGGGCGTTGCTTTCGTCCGTCATTCCGGGGGAGGAGAAGAGCAGGGGGCTGAGCAGCTCCAGCCGGGCGGGCTCGGCGGCAATCCCGGTTTCCTCCCGGATTTCCCGGAGGGCCGCCGAAAGGGCCGGATGCCCGGATTCCCGATCCTCCGGATCCAGCAGGCCTGCGGGCGGGGAAAGGAGAATCCGGCCGGCGGGATAGCGGTATTCCCGGATGAGCAGAAGGCGCGGCGCGCAGTCCGGCGTCCGAACCACGACGACACAGGTGGCCGCGTCCGGCAGCATCTCTCTGAACGCTTCATCGGACTTGACCGCGGGAAGCTGATCCGGCTCCCGCCGGGTGGCGTTATAATAATGCCGCCCCTCGGCGTACTGAAGATCCACGACCTTCAGGAAAGGGGTTTCCAGCAGGGGAACCACCTGATCGCGGGTGATCACCGGACCTTTCATCACGCGTTGGCCTCCTCTTGGGGGATATCGATCTCCGGGTCATAGAGGCCGCAGGCGGTCTTCCCATGCCCCTTGACGCGAAGCAGTGCGGTATCGGCGCACTTGAAGAGATCCTGCCCCTCCCGAAGCTGCTCCTTGAAGGCCATGCCGGCGCTGATGGAGATGACGGAACGCCTGTCCTTTCCGGAGGTGTCGGTCAGCTCGGCGTTGATCAGATCCATTTTGGCATGCAGCACATCCGCGTGACTCAGCCCGGTGTTGCGCATCAGAATCACGAACTCATCCCCGCCGATCCGGCAGAGAATATCCTCCTCCCGGAAATGGGCCTGAATCGTCTGAGCGACGGTGACCAGCACGTGATCGCCGACATCGTGCCCGAATTCATCGTTAAAGTGTTTAAACCGGTCCACATCCACGATGATCAGCCCCCCGTGCTCATCCGCGCTGCAGGCCTTATAGGCGGACTCGAAGGCCGCCCGGTTCAGCACCCCGGTCAGCGCGTCATGGGAAGCCGTATAGGACAGGGCCTCCTGCTTTTCCACGTTATCCTTCAGCACCGCGTTATAGGCTTCCGCCATATGCCGGACTTCGTAGCTGCCCTTGACCGGGATCGGCTCCCGCCGGTCCAGCACCCCGATGCTTTCCTGAATCGGGTGGATCATCAGGAACCGGTTGGCCAGCAGCGCCAGCACCGCCAGCAGAATCACGAAGATGATCAGCAGCATCTGGCTTTTCAGGACGGACTGGACGAGATTTTCCTCCCGCTTAAAGTCGGCGGTGGCTTCCTGGGAAAGCTTCTGGTGATTCTGGTTGATCTCCTCCGACATGCGATTCTGAATGCTTATGAAGGTTTCCGAGCTCAGCAGATCACGGGCGGCCTGCCTTTTTTCCTCCGGTGAAAGGGCGGCATCCGCCTCGGAAAGCTTTGCCTCCTGCAGGAAGGCGGGATAGGCCTGCAGCGGAACGCGCAGCGTTTCCGCGTGGAGCCGCAGGGCCCTGGTTTCCATCTGATCCAGCTCCCAGAAGGCGGAGAGGGCGGCGTCCTGATGCTGGAGCGCTTCGGTGATTTCACTTCGGTTTCGGAGATGCGCCGTGGCGGCCAGCTGCCCGTTCAGGGCGGCGCGCTGCCCCTCGATCGCGAAAACGTGGCCTGGCTCCCCATCACCCAAAAAGGAGAGACATTCCTGCAGTATGGAAGCGGAAAGGGAATCCAGCATACCGGTGGTCTGCTGCGAGGCGAGATACTGATCGGTGACGGAAAAGACGGTTTGGAAGGCGGAGCGGATCTGCCCCGTGCTGAGCACCAGGGCAATCGCCAGCAGCAGGCCGACGACGATCAGCAGCACGTTGAACCAGTTCATGCGAATTCCTGAACTGAACAGCTTTTTTTTCAACAGCGGCGCACCTCCTCTGCCGTTTTCCCGGCAAACACATATCCTTGAAAGAATACCATAGTCTTCCTTTTTATTCAAGGGGAAAGGACAAAAAAGTTACACAGAAATCTGAGGAAATCAAGTTTTGTGTAATTCTCGTGTAATTATGGCATTTTTATCCATCGTTACCCCACGAGGAGGAGCCGGAGCCGATTTGAGGGAATCCGGGTCCCTGTGATATACTGGCGATGGCTCATCCGGACAGAATAGCAGACGTGAAGGGCCGTTCACAGAGGCAACAGGCGCCGCCGGAACCGGCGATGAATCGACAGAAAGGCAGGGAAGCCATGGAATATGTGGTCGGAGAAGCCGAGTCCGGGAAGCGGCTTCGGGAGATTCTGAGGGGATCGGCGGGCGTCAGCCGGACGGCGCTGAAGAGCGCCAAATGGAACGGGCGCCTGTTTCTGAACGGAGCGGAAGCCCATACGGACGCCGTCGCCCGGGCGGGGGACCGGATCCGGATCGACTGGGCCGAACCGGAGCCGGTTTATCGGCTCACCCCCTGCTTCCTTCCCTTCGGCGTGGCTTACGAGGACGATCATCTGCTGGTGGCGGACAAGCCGGCGGGGATGGCCAGCCAGAGCAGCCGGAATCATCCGGACGACTCCCTGGAAAACGCCGTTTTCGCCCGGGCCGGCTGCCCGGAGGATTTTATCTACCGGCCGGTGAACCGGCTGGATAAGGGAACCGGCGGGCTGATGGTGATCGCCAGGACGCCTCACTGCCAGCACCTTTTGCAAAAGCAGCTGCATACCTCCGCCTTCCGGCGCCGCTATCTTGCCCTGGCGGAGGGCTGCCCGAAGGCGCGGGAGGGAATCCTTCGCCTGCCCATCCGGAAAGCGGAGGGCGCGACCATCCGCCGGGAGGTTCATCCGGAGGGAAAGCCCTCCGTGACCCGCTACCGGGTGCTCTCGGAGAAAGGGGGGGACAGCCTGATGCTGCTGGAGCTGGAAACCGGGCGCACCCACCAGATCCGGGTCCACCTGAGCGCCATCGGCTGCCCGGTGGCGGGGGATTTCCTGTACGGCCGGGAGGATCCGGAACGGTTTCCCGGATGCTTCGCGCTGCACAGCGCGGGGCTTGAGCTTTACCATCCGATGACGGGGGAGACGCTGCGGCTGACCTCGATTCCCGCCTGGGCGGGAGAACTGGACCCCGCTGTTCTTTTGGTGGACTTCCATTGACTTCCTTCCTTAAAATAGGTAAACTATGGAAAACCTGACGGCAAAAAACCTGAAAGGAATGTGGAACAGATGACCATTGTTGACCTGCTGGAAAGAAATGCCCGGGAGTGGCCGAACGACACGGCGCTGGTGGAGATCAACCCCGATCAGCCGGAGACCCGCCGCATCACCTGGCATGACTACGAGCTGGTGGAGCCCAGCGTCCGGCAGCCCCATTACCGCCGGGAGATGACCTGGGCGGTTTTTGATGAAAAGGCCAACCGGGTGGCTAATATGCTGCAGAGCCACCACGTGGGCCGGGGACATAAGGTCGCCATCCTGATGATGAACTGCATCGACTGGCTGCCGATCTATTTCGGCATTCTGAAAACCGGGGCGGTGGTCGTCCCCATGAACTTCCGGTATTCCGCCGCTGAAATCGAATACTGCCTGAACCTGTCGGAGAGCGATGTGCTGGTTTTCGGGCCGGAATTCATCGGGCGGATCGAGGAAATCGCGGATCGGATTCCCCAGGTGGCGCTGGTGTTTGAAGGCCCCGGCTGCCCCAGCTTCGCGGAGGACCTGGTGGAGCTGATCAATGAATCCAGCTCCACCTTTCCACCCTGCGCCCTGACGGAGGAGGACGAGGCGGCGATTTATTTTTCCTCCGGAACCACCGGCTTTCCGAAGGCGATTCTGCATAAGCACCGCAGCCTGATTCACTCCGCCCGGGTGGAGCAGGCGCATCACGGCCAGACCCGGGAGGACAACTTCCTGCTGATTCCGCCGCTGTATCATACCGGCGCCAAGATGCACTGGTTCGGCAGCCTGATCAGCGGCAGCCGAGCCGTGATCCTGAAGGGAACCAGGCCCCAGACGATCCTCGAGGCGGTCTCCGGCGAGAAATGCACCATCGTCTGGCTGCTGGTTCCCTGGGCCCAGGATATCCTGACGGCGCTGGACAGCGGGGAGCTGAAGCTTTCGGACTATCAGCTGGATCAGTGGCGGCTGATGCACATCGGCGCCCAGCCGGTGCCCCAGAGCCTGATTAAGCGGTGGCTGCAGTATTTCCCGAAGCATCAGTACGATACCAACTACGGGCTGAGCGAATCCATCGGGCCGGGGGCGGTGCATCTCGGCATCGAGAACGTCCGGAAGGTCGGCGCCATCGGCGTTCCCGGCTATGGCTGGGAGGTAAGGATCTGCAGGCCGGACGGGAGCGACGTGGATCAGGGAGAGGTCGGAGAGCTCTGCCTGAAGGGCCCCGGGGTGATGGTCTGCTACTATAATAACCCCCAGGCGACGGCGGAAACGCTGAAGGACGGCTGGCTGCTGACGGGAGATATGGCCCGGCAGGACGAGGAGGGCTTCATCTACCTCGTGGACCGGAAGAAGGACGTGGTCATTACCGGCGGCGAAAACCTGTATCCGGTGGAGATCGAAAACTTCATGGCCGCCTATCCGCCCATCAAGGACGTGGCGGTCATCGGACTGCCGGACGCCCGGCTGGGCGAGATCGCCGCGGCCATCGTGGAGCTGGTTCCCGGCTCCGCGGCGACGGTGGAGGATATTCAGGAATTCTGTCTCGGCATGCCGCGGTACAAGCGGCCCCGGAAGATCATTCTGGCGCCGGTTCCCAGAAACGCCACGGGGAAGATCGAGAAGCCGAAGCTGCGGAAGATGTATGGCGGCGAAGGCCTGGTGGACACGCAGAACAGATCGTGACACGGAACAGGGAAACAGAATGACAGACGTGAACTGATCTATACAGAGGAGAAACAGGGAATGAAAAAGCTGCTGATCGGCAATGAAGCGGTGGCCTGGGGGCTGTATCACGGGGGCCTGGGGCTGGTTTCCAGCTATCCGGGAACCCCCTCCACCGAAATTACGGAATTTCTGGCGCTGCACGACGATATCCATTCGGAATGGGCGCCCAACGAAAAGGTGGCCGCGGAGGTCGCCTTCGGCGCGAGCCTGGCGGGGATGCGCTCTGCCTGCGCCATGAAGCACGTCGGCCTGAACGTGGCCGCGGATCCGCTGTTCACCCTGAGCTATACCGGCGTGACGGCGGGCATGGTGATCTGCGTGGCGGACGATCCCGCCATGCATTCCTCCCAGAACGAGCAGGATTCCCGGCACTACGCCATCGCGGCCAAGGTGCCGATGCTGGAGCCCTCCGATTCCGCGGAGGCCTATGCCTTTGCCCGGTCCGCCTTCCATCTGAGCGAGGAGTTCGATACGCCGGTGCTTATGCGCATGTGCACCCGGATCGCCCACAGCCAGTGCATGGTGGAGCTGGGGGAGCGGGAAAACGTTCCGATGAAGGACTATGTCAGGCAGCCGGCCAAGTATATCATGATGCCGGCCTATGCCAAACAGAAGCATCCCGTCGTCGAGGAGCGGACCCGCCGCCTGGCGGCCTATGCCGAGAGCTGCCCCTATAACCGGGCGGAATACGCGCCGGCTTCCGAAATCGGGATCGTCACCTCCGGATGCAGCTATCTGTATGTCAGGGAGGTCTTCGGCGACAGCGTCAGCGTGCTGAAGATCGGCATGCCTCATCCGCTGCCGGATCAGATGATCCGGGAATTCGCCTCCCGGGTCAAAAAGCTGTATGTGGTGGAGGAGCTGGATCCCATTCTGGAAAACCACATCCGGAGCCTGGGTATTCCCGTCCGGGGCCAGGAGCTTTTCTCCGCTGTCGGAGAGTTCAGCCAGAAGACCATCCGGGACGCCTTCCGGGCCGAAGGCCTGATGCTGGAGGAGCCGGAGGCCCAGGGAACGGTTCCGCCGGTTCCCGGCCGGCCGCCGATGATGTGCGCTGGATGCCCGCACCGGGGAATGTATTATACGCTGGTCAAAAACAGGATCACCGTCCTCGGCGACATCGGCTGCTATACCCTGGGCGCCGTGGCGCCGCTGAACGCGCTGGATTCCACCCTGTGTATGGGAGCGAGCGTTTCCGGCCTCCACGGGTTTAACGCGGCCCGGCGGGAGGAGACGGAGCGGAAGACTGTGGCGGTGATCGGGGACAGCACCTTCATGCACAGCGGCATGACGGGGCTGGTCAATATCGCCTATAACGCGACCAATTCCACCGTCATTATTCTGGACAACAGCATTACCGGCATGACCGGCCATCAGCAGAATCCGACCACGGGGTACAATATCAAGGGGGATCCGGCCGCGAAGGTGGATCTGGAGGCCCTGTGCCGGGCGCTCGGCATCCGGCGGGTGCGGGTGGTGGATCCCTACGATCTGAAAGCCTGCGAGGAGGCGGTGCTGGAGGAGCTGGCGGCGGAGGAACCCTCCGTCATCATCTCCCGGCGGCCCTGCGTGCTGCTCAAGTATGTGAAGGCGAAGGCGCCCCTGACGGCGGACGCCGGGAAGTGCCGCGGCTGCAGGAAGTGCATGAAGCTGGGCTGCCCCGCCATCAGCTTCCGGGAGGGAAAGGCCTGCATCGACCGGACCCTCTGCGTCGGCTGCGGGGTCTGTGAACAGCTTTGCGCCTTCGGCGCCATCGGAGGAGGGGAAAAGGCATGAAAACCACCAGCGTAATGATCGTCGGCGTCGGCGGCCAGGGACGCCTGCTGGCCTCGAGGCTGCTGGGGACGGTGCTGACGGACGAAGGATACGATGTCAAGGTCAGCGAGGTTCACGGCATGAGCCAGCGGGGCGGAAGCGTCGTCACCTACGTTCGCTATGGGGACAGCGTTTACAGTCCCATCGTTACGGAGGGAGAGGCGGACTATATCATCAGCTTCGAGAAGCTGGAGGCCGCCCGCTATGCCGGCTGCCTGCGGAAGGGCGGCAGGATCATCGTCAATACCCAGCGGATCGATCCCATGCCGGTGATCACCGGCGCGGCGGAATATCCCGAAAACATCCTCGAGGAGCTGAAGGAGGCCGGTTTCCTGGTGGACGATTTTGACGCGCTGACCCCGGCGCTGGAGGCCGGGAGCCCGAAGGCGGTCAATATCGTGCTGATGGGCCATTTTGCCGCCTGCACCTCCATCGGACGGGAACGATGGCTGGCGGCGCTGGAGAAGGTCGTCCGGCCGAAGTTCCTGGAGATGAACCGGAAGGCCTTTGATCTCGGCTACGCCGGGAAGTAAAAAAACGTTCATGGGGGGCGAAGACCGATTTTGTCCGCGGACCGCGTCAGCGGGAGCGGTTACAAAATCGTCATCCGAACAGAATGACAGACGTGAACTGCCGTTCACAGAGGTGAAAAGACGCTTACATGCCGGCGGGTGAAGGCGGACAGAGGATCCGAACCGCCTCGTGGAGATTCACGATTTCCTGAACCCGGGCGGAAACGGCTTCCTCTCCGTCGAGGGACCAGCTGATTTCCCCGTCGGCGACGATTTCAAAGCGGCGGCTCCGCAGAAAGACCAGGCTCGGATCCCCATAATTCTTTCCCCGGAGGGCGGCCAGGATCCGGTTCAGGGCCAGGAGATCCACGGGGAAGGGGATCAGAAGGGTTTCGAAGAGACCGTCGCTCATATGAACCACGTTTTCATCCAGCTTCAGCACGCCGCCCAGGGAGGTGGAGTTGCAGATGGCCCCGAAGATGTAATCATCTTCAACCTCCCGGTCATCGGTCCGGATCTTCAGATGGATGGGACGGATGTCGGCCAGGGACCGGATCCCCTCCAGAATGTAAGCCACATGGCCCAGCAGGTTTTTAGCGTTCTGGGGCGTGGAATAGGAGACGGAGGAAAAGAGGCCGAAGGAAGCGGTATAGGTAAAATAACGGTTCGGCCCGAAGCGGCCGACGTCAAGCACCCTGGGCACACCCCGCAGCAGGTCCCGGCAGGCCTGCATCAGATTCGTGCTGAGCCCGAGGCCGGCGGCGAAATCATTGGTGCTGCCGGCGGGAAGATAGCCGACGGGCGTCCGGTGATCCCCGGCGAGCAGCCCCGTGACGGCCTCGTTCAGGGTGCCGTCCCCGCCGCAGACGATCAGAAGATCGTAATCCGAGGCCCATTTCCGGGCCCATTCGCAGGCATCCCCCCGTGCCCGGGTCAGCATCACCGCGGGCAGGAAATCCGCTTCGCCGAGGAGGGCCAGCCAGTCCGGTAGAAAGCGCCGCCACTGACGGGTTCCGGAGGCCGGGTTAATAATCAGGAGCACTTTTTTCATCGTGGGAATCCGAACCTCCTTCTGACGCGGGACCGCGCCCATTGCTTTTCCATAGTTTACCATAAACGGGCGGAGAATACAAATCAATAAAAATGTCAAGATTTAATCCTTTTGAAACAGGTTTTTCCTTGTAATATTCGGGTTTTGGGAATATAATGCATCTGTTCCGTTTCTTAATATTCGGGTTTTGAGCGGTTTCAGCCCTCGGAACGGAACGGAATGTTCGTGTTTTATATCGTTCGCAGAGGAGTTTACAGGAGGCGTCCCCGTGGAAGAGCTGCGCAGAAGGATCCTGGAAGAGGGCGAGGGGATCGGTCACGATATCGCCAGGGTGGATATGTTTCTGAATCACCGGATCGATACGAAGCTCCTCTTTTCGATGGGAAATGCCTGGGCGGAGCATTTCCGGGAGGACCGGCCGGATCTGGTGCTGACGGTGGAGGCGAGCGGGATCGCCATGGCCCTGGCCGCGGCCCATGCCCTGGGGGATCTGCCGGTGGTTTTCGCCAAGAAGGGCGAAACCGTCGTTCAGCAGGAGAATCTCGTCCAGGCGCCGGTGTACTCCTATACCCATAAGCAGGAGAACATCATCCGGGTGGACAGGCATTACCTGCCCGCGGGAAGCCGGGTGCTGATCATCGATGACTTTCTTGCCGACGGGGAGGCCGTACGGGGGCTGATGAGCCTGTGCCGCCAGCAGGAGGCGGAGGTGGTCGGCGTCGGGATCGCCGTGGAAAAGGGCTTCCAGCCCGGCGGCCGCTTCCTTCGGGAAAACGGCGTCAAGCTTCAGTCTCTGGCCGTGATCGACCGGATCGAGGATGGGAAGATCATCCTCCGGCCGGAAGAGGGCTGACCGTTTTTTCCGGGACCCGAGAGAGGCGTTTTGTCCGCGATCCGCATGAGCGGGGGCGGTTACAAAATGATCATCCGGACAGGATGACAGACGTGAACGGAGATTCGCAGAAGAAGAGGAGGATTGGGAACCATGAAGAAAATTGCTGCTCTGGTACTGGCGCTGGTGCTGTGTCTGACGGCCGCGGCCGCTCTGGCGGACGGGATCGCCAAGGAAAACATCAAACTGGGGATTATCACGCTGCACGATGAGCAGTCCACCTACGACAAGAACTTTATCGATTCCGCCAGGAGGGCCGCGGCCAATCTCGGCCTGCGGGAGGACCAGGTCATCATCGTTTCCGGCATTCCGGAATCGGATGAATGCCGCCAGAAGGCGCTGGATCTGGCGGACGAAGGCTGCAACATCATCTTCGCGGACAGCTTCGGCCATGAGGATTTCCTGATTGAGGCCGCCAAGGAGTATGAAAACGTGACCTTCGCCCACGCGACCGGCACCAAGGCCCATGTGGCGGGTCAGGCGAACTTCCACAACGCCTTCGCCTCCATCTATGAAGGGCGCTATCTGGCCGGCGTGGCCGCCGGACTGAAGCTGAACGAGCTGAAGGAAGCCGGAAAGCTGAAGGGGTCTGTTCCCATGATCGGCTACGTCGGCGCCTTCACCTACGCGGAGGTTATTTCCGGCTACACCAGCTTCTATCTCGGCGCCAAGAGCGTCTGCCCGGACGTGATCATGAAGGTTCAGTTTACCGGTTCCTGGTACGACGAGATGGGTGAAAAGGCCGCCGCGGAAGCGCTGATCAACGCCGGCGCGGATCTGATTTCCCAGCACGCGGACTCCATGGGCGCGCCCCGGGCCTGCGAGGATGCCGGCATTCCGAATGTTTCCTACAACGGATCGACAGTCGAAGCCTGCCCGACGACCTTTATCGTGGCCAGCCTGATCGACTGGGCGCCCTACTTCGAGTATCTGGTGAACCAGACCATCGCCGGCGAGCCCGTCGCCGTGGACTGGACCGGAACGATTGAAACCGGTTCCGTGAAGCTGACGGACATCAACGAGGCGGCGGCCGCCGCCGGAACCGCCGCCAAACTGGAGGAGGTTAAGGCCGGTCTGCTGGACGGCACCATCCGGGTGTTCGATACCGCGAAGGACGGCTTCATCACCGTCGGCGGCGAAAAGATGGAAGAGAGCTGGAAGCCCGGCGAGGGAACGGACGGCGCCTTTGCGGAAGGAACCAAAATCGTCTATGACGGCTTCTTCCATGAATCCGAGTATCGTTCCGCCCCCTATTTCGACGCTACCATCGACGGGATCGAACTGCTGAACAGCGCCTTCTGATTCCGGCCAGCAACGGTTTTTACGGACTGCCCCCACGGAATACGGTGGCAGTCCGTATCCTTTTATGGTAAAATCAGGTTCGGGCTCAGGATGAATTTTGGAGGAACAGCGGTGGAGAAAAAGATGGCCCTTCAGATGAGGGGAATTACGAAGCGATTCGGGTCAGTCCTGGCCAATGATCATGTGGATCTGGACGTCTATCAGGGGGAGATTCTGGCCATTCTCGGGGAAAACGGCTGCGGCAAGACCACCCTGATGAACATGATCGCGGGCATCTATTTCCCGGACGAGGGCCAGATCCTGATCGACGGCCGGGAGGTGGTCATCCGGTCGCCCAAGGACGCCTTTGAGCACAAAATTGGCATGATTCATCAGCATTTCAAGCTGGTGGATCTGTTTACCGCCGCGGAAAACATCGTGCTGGGGGTGGAGGAGGAAGGGCGATACAACCCGAAGAACGTCGTTTCCCGCGTTCGGGAGATCGCGGAGCGGTACGGCTTTCAGCTGGACCCCGGCAAAAAGATCTACGATATGTCCGTCTCGGAAAAGCAGACGGTGGAAATCATCAAGGTTTTATACCGGGGAGCGGATATCCTGATCCTGGACGAGCCGACGGCGGTGCTGACGCCCCAGGAGATCACCCGGCTGTTCGCGGTGCTTCGGCGGATGAAGGAGGACGGCAAGAGCATTATCATCATCACCCATAAGCTGAACGAGGTGCTGGAGGTCAGCGACCGGGTGGCCATCCTCCGAAAGGGGCAGCATATCGCGACCGTCAACACCGCGGAGATGGACGAGTCGAAGCTGACCTATATGATGGTCGGCCGCAGAATCTCCCTGAACATCGACCGGAAGGAGCCTGCGGACGCCGTTCCCCGGCTGGTGGTTCAGGGGCTGAATCTTTCCAGCGGCGAAGGCATCCGCGTGCTGAAGGATATTACCTTTACCGCCAACGGCGGGGAAATCCTCGGCATCGCCGGCATCGCCGGCAGCGGTCAGCGGGAGCTGCTGGAATCCATCGCCGGCCTGCAGCCGGTGGAAAGCGGAAGCATCGTTTTCTACAATCCCAAGAAGGATAAACCGGTCACCTTCTTCCACAAGAGCATGAAGAAGGTCCGGGAGCTGGCGGCGGAGGGCGCCTTCCACGACCGGGAAGGAAAGCCGGTTTCCTTTCAGGGGCAAAGCACCGCGCAGATCCGGAAACGGGTCGAAAGCGGGGAGGTGCTTTTCAATGAGGACGAGATGATGAACCTCCGGAACAGGACGCCGCTGGAAATCCGTCAGCTGGGGATCCATCTGAGCTTCGTGCCGGAGGATCGGCTGGGCATGGGGCTGGTCGGCAATATGGATATTACCGACAACATGATGCTCCGAAGCTACCGGAAGGGGCCGCACGGCTTTCTGGACCGGAAGGGCCCCCGGGCTCAGGCGGAGCAGATTATCCGGGAGCTGGAGGTTTCCACTCCCGGCCCCTCGACGACCGTCCGGAAGCTGTCGGGCGGAAACGTTCAGAAGGTCCTGGTGGGGCGGGAGATCGCCTATGCCCCGAAGGTGCTCATGGCGGCCTACCCGGTGCGGGGGCTGGACATCGGATCCAGCTACACCATCTATCATCTGCTGAACCGGCAGAAGGAAGCCGGCGTCGCCGTGATCTTTGTCGGCGAGGATCTGGACGTGCTGCTGGCGCTGTGCGACCGGATCATGGTGATCAACGGGGGCGCCGTGACCGGGATTGTGGACGCCCGAAGCGCGACGAAGGAGGAAATCGGGCTGCTGATGACCCGAACGGAGCGGCGGGAGGAGGTGCGTGAGGCATGAGTTCAAAATCCGGAAGCGGGGCACGTGAACCGCTGGTCCATCTGAGCCGGAGGGCTTCCATCTCCCCGCTGAAGGCCTGGGGGATCCGGGGGGCGGCGATCCTGCTGGGACTGCTGGCCTGCGGGCTGGCCGCCTTTCTTCTGATCGAGAAGCTGCAGCAGAGCCCGGAGAAGATCGGGGACTTCTATTACTCCTTTATCCGGGGCTCCTTCTCCACCAGCCGGAAGCTGTGGAAGTTTCTGAAGAACACCTCCATTCTGCTGTGCATCTCCCTGGCGCTGACCCCGGCCTT
Source organism: Clostridia bacterium (assembly GCA_017433405.1). GTDB lineage: Bacteria > Bacillota > Clostridia > Christensenellales > Aristaeellaceae > Aristaeella. The sequence continues at coordinate 29,351 of JAFRHH010000032.1, forward strand.
CCGGATGCGGTTCTGGAACACCGGGGGAGAAGGCCAGACGCTGGTGGGCGTCCTGGGGGCGATCGCCGTCGCCTTCTATCTGGGCGGAAAGATTCCGGAGTGGCTGCTGCTCCTGCTGATGCTGGCGGCGGCCCTGCTCTCCGGCGCCCTCTGGGGCGTGATCCCCGCCCTGTTCAGGGCCAGGTGGGGAACCAATGAAACGCTGTTTACCCTGATGATGAACTATGTGGCCACCTATCTGGTCAGCTATTTCCTGGTCATCTGGGTGCCGAGCGGCTCCTCTTCCCTGGGAAAGCTGAAGTACGGGAAACTGCCCCAGGTCTATAATGAGCACCTGCTGATTATCCTGATCGTGGTGGCGCTGACGGCGGGACTCTACATCTATCTCAATTATACGAAGCACGGATATGAGATCAGCGTCGTCGGCGAGAGCGTCCGGACCGCTCAGTATATCGGGATCAACGAGCGGAAGGTCATCGTCCGGACCATGATTCTCAGCGGCGCCCTCTGCGGGCTGGCGGGATATCTGATCGCCGCCGGCGCGGATCAGACGGTGACGGTCAACTCGGCGGGGGGCCAGGGGTTTACCGGCATCCTCGTGTCCTGGCTGGGGAAGTTCAATCCCCTGATGATGATTCTGACGGCGGCGCTGATTCAGCTGCTTAACCAGGGCGCCGGGCAGATCAGCCAGGATTTCGGCGTCAATAACGCCCTGCCCAACGTGATCATCGGAATCGTGCTGTTCTTTATCATCGGGAGTGAATTCTTCATTAATTACGAAATACACTTCCGAAGGAGCGGGCGGAAGGAAAGCGCGGGGAGGGCTGTGAAATGAATATCTGGCTGAATTTCCTGATCGACTCCCTGGCCTTCGGCGCGGTTTTCATCTATGGCTCCACGGGGGAGATCCTGACGGAAAAGGCGGGGCACCTGAACCTCGGCATTCCCGGGATTATGTGCATGGGCGGCGCCGGGGGATGTCTGGTGCTGAACGCCATCGGAAAGAGCGCCCTTCCGCCCTTTGTGATCGTGACGCTGGGAATCCTGGGGGCGCTGGCCTTCGCCATGCTGTGCGGGGGGATCTATGCCTTTCTGACGGTGACGCTCCGGGCCAACCAGAACGTGACGGGGCTGACCCTGACCACCTTCGGCGTCGGGCTGTCGAAGGTGATCATGACCAAGCTGGATACCGTCGTCTACCTCGTCAGCACCCGGGACTATTTCCGCTGGCCCTTCGCGGGGCGGAAGGACAGCCTTCAGCTGCTTGGCGTGCTGTTCTTTCTGGCGATCGCGGTGGCGCTGATTTCGAGCTGGGTTCTCTTCCGGACGAAGACGGGACTGCATCTGCGGGCGGTCGGCGAGAACCCCGGGACAGCAGACGCGGTCGGCATCAACGTCACCCGGTATAAATACCTGGCCACCCTGATCGGCAGCGGTATCGCCGGGCTGGGAGGCCTCTACTACATCATCGACTACATGGCCAGCCAGGAAGCCTATCTCAGCGTGGAGGCCTGGGGCTGGCTGAGCATCGCGCTGGTCATCTTCGCCCTGTGGCGGCCCCATATGACGATTATCGGATCGACGGTGTTCGGAATTCTTTTCTCCCTCGGCAGCTTCATTACCAACGTCAGCTGGATCAAGGTGACGATGGCGACGATTCCGCTGCTGAAGATGCTGCCCTACGTGGTGACGATCCTGGTGCTGATTATTTCCAGCATCCGGAACAAGCGGGAGAACCAGCCGCCGGCCAGCCTGGGGCTGAGCTATTTCCGGGAGGAAAGGTAAAGAAAGAAGACAGAAAAGCAGACGTGAACGAACATTTCCAGAGGAGACAGACGAACATGAAGATTAAAATCAGCGCCGACAGCACCTGCGACCTGAGCCCGGAGCTGATCCGGAAATACGGTATCGGCATCACTCCCCTGAGCGTGATCATCGACGGGCAGGTCTATCACGACGGCATCGACGTAACGCCCCGGGATATCTTCCGGGCCTCCGACGCGGGAAAATCCGTCCGGACCGCGGCGGTCAACACCTACGAATACCGGGAGTTTTTCCGGGAACAGCTGAAAACGAATGACCAGCTGGTGCATATCTGCATCTCCAGCGAGTTTTCCACCTGCTATGCCGACGCCTGCGAAGCCGCCAGAGAGCTGGAGCACGTTTATATCGTGGACAGCCGGAATCTGTCCACGGGGAGCGGCCTGCTGGTGCTCGAGGGGGCGGAGATGGCGGCGAAGGGCATGGAAGGCGCCGAAATCGCGGAGACCCTGCGGCGGAGAACCGGCCTGGTGGACGCCAGCTTCGTCGTCCGGACGGTGGAGTATCTTCGCCGGGGCGGGCGGTGCAGCGGGTTGGAGGCCATGGGGGCCAAGCTGCTGCACATCCGTCCGTCCATTAAGGTGACGGACGGACGGATGCATCCGGGGGAAAAGTACCGGGGACGCTATGAGCATTATCTGAAGCATTATATCCGGGATACCCTGGCCCAGGACGCGGATATCGATTTCCGGCGGGTCTTTATCACCCACAGCCCCAGCGAGGAGGGGCTGGTCAGCTTTGCCATTGAGACGGTCAAGAGCTACGGCCTGTTCCGGGAGGTGCTGGAGACCATGGCCGGCTGCACGGTCTGCACCCATTGCGGGCCGGATACCCTGGGGCTCCTGTTCATGCGCAGAGAACCGAGACCGCTATGAAGAAAAAGAAGAATCCGAAGCTGATCGCCGGGCTGACCGCCCTGGCGGCCCTGCTGATCCTGAGCGGGGTGCTGGCCTCCCGGATGATTCCGACGATCCGGGAAACCCAAAGGGAGATGAGCCTGACGCCGACGCCGCTGCCGCCGGCGCCGGGAAGCGTGCGGGCGGTGACCCCGGATCCGGCGGCGCCCACGGCGGAGCCCCTGCTGCGCACCGGTTCCCGGGGCCAGGAGGTGACGGATCTCCAGAGCCGGCTGGCCACGCTGGGGTATTATGACGCCGCCCAGGTGGACGGAACCTACGGCAGCGGAACCCGGGACGCGGTGATGAAGTTTCAGCGGATGAACGGGCTGGAGGCGGACGGGGTCGTCGGCGCGGAAACCAGGGCGGTTCTGTTCTCTGCCCAGGCGGTCCCCTGGTCCGAGCCGCAAGTCACGGATTAGAGGAGACAGACGGATTTTGTCCGCGAACGCTCAGGCGGAGCGGCTTCAAAATCGTCATCCGGATATAAAGACAGACGTGAACCGCCGTTCACAAGAAAGAGGGGAGATCGGTCATGAAGGTCGTACTGGAAAATCTGACCAAACGGTTTCCGGGCAGAGGCAAGAAGGACGCCGACGTCATCGCGGTGAACCGTTTCAACTTCGAGATTCCCGACGGGCAGCTGATCGGCCTGCTGGGGCCCAGCGGCTGCGGAAAAAGCACGACGCTGAACCTGATCAGCGGGCTGGAGACGCCGACGGAGGGCCGGATCCTCTTCGGGGATCAGGATGTGACGGCCCTGCCGCCGGAGGAGCGGGGCGTCGGGCTGGTGTTCCAGAACTACGCCCTGTATCCGCATATGACGGTCGAGGAAAACATCGTCTTTCCCCTGGAGAACCTTCGGGGGGAAAAGAGAATGTCGAAGGAAGCCATGCATCAGAAGGCGGCGGAGGCCGCGAAGCTGGTGCAGATCGACCATCTGATGGAGCGCAAACCCCGGGAGCTTTCCGGCGGCCAGCAGCAGCGGGTCGCCATCGCCCGGGCCCTGGTCAAGATTCCCCGGGTGCTGCTGCTGGACGAGCCCCTGAGCAACCTGGACGCGAGGCTGCGGCTGCAGACCCGGGAGGAGCTTCGCCGGATCCAGCGGGAGACCGGCGTGACGACGATTTTTGTGACCCACGATCAGGAGGAGGCCATGAGCATCAGCGATCTGATCGTCGTCATGAAGGACGGGATTCTTCAGCAGATCGGGAAGCCCCAGGAGGTCTACGACGAGCCGGTGAACCTCTTCGTGGCCCAGTTCCTCGGGACGCCCCAGATCAACGTCTTCGAAGGGGAAATCCGGGGCGGAAAGGTCATGATCGGGAAGGAGGCCGTGCTGGACGCGCCCGGAAAGCGGGAGGGCGAGGTCTGGGTCGCGATCCGGCCGGAGGGCTTCATGCCGGATCCCGATGGTCCCTTTACCTGCCGGATGGACCGGATCGAGGTCATGGGCCGGGATGTCAGCGTGGTTTCCACCCATGAGAAGATGACGGGGCGGAACATCCGCAGCATCATCAGCGCGGAGATTCCCGTGGACAGCCGGGCGGAGACGATCCGCTTCCGGCTCAGGCCGAACAAGGTCTTTCTGTTTGACCGGGAGAGCGAGGCGAGGGTATGAAGAGCAATCTGAAGGCCTGGCTGTATCTGCTGCCGGCCATCCTGTTCCTGGGGGTTTTCATGGTCTATCCCCTGATCGACGTATGCGTCTACAGCCTGGAGGAGAATTACAACTTCGCCCGTCAGAGCTTTACCGGCGTCGGGCTGGAGAACTTCCGCCATGTGCTGAGCGATCCCTATTTCGTTCAGGCGCTGAAGAACACCTTCCTGATCGTCATCATCACCGTCCCCCTGAGCACGGGCCTGAGCCTGCTGATCGCCCTGGGGCTGAGCTCCATCAGGGCGTTGAAGAACCTGTATCAGACCGTGTTCTTCCTGCCCTACGTGACCAATACCCTGGCGGTGGGCCTGGTGTTCATGATCCTGTTCCGGAACACGGAATACACCAAGGCGATGGTGAACCTGCTGATCGAGAAGTTCGGCGGCACCGGGGTGGATTTTATCGAGGGTCCCTACTGGGCGAAGATGTTCGTCATGTGCTTTTATACGATCTGGGTGGTCATGCCCTTCAAGATTCTGATCCTGACCAGCGCCCTGGCCAGCGTCAACCAGAACTATTATCAGGCGGCCCGGGTGGACGGGGCCTCCAGCGCCCGGATCTTCCGGAAGATCACCCTGCCCATGATCAGCCCGACGGTCTTCTATCTGGTGATCACCGGCTTTATCGGCGCCTTCAAGGCCTACAGCGACGAGGTGGCGCTCTTCGGCACCAACCTGAACGCCGCGGGCATGAATACCATCGTCGGCTATGTCTACGACATGCTCTACGGCGACAGCGGCGGCTTCCCGGGATACGCGGCGGCGGCGGCCCTCATCCTGTTCGCCATCGTGTTTACCATCACCTATATCAACCTGATGATGAGCAGGAACAAGGTTCAGTATATCTGACGGACAGCTTGAGGAGACAGATTTTGTCCGCGAATCGCTTTAGCGTGAGCGGAAACAGAATCGTCATCCGTCGCAGAATGGCAGACGTGAACTGCCGTTCACAGAGGAGGCTTTCATGGAGATGAGCAAGAAGAGCAGCCGGCTGTCCAGGGGACTGATCTATTTCTTCCTGACGGTCTGGGCTGTGATCGTACTGTTTCCCTTCTACTGGATGATTCTGACCAGCGTAAAGGATTTCGCCAGCTACAATACGGAGTATATTCCGCGCTTTTATACGCTGAACCCGACGCTGCAAAACTACGTCGACGCCTTTACCAGCGTCCCGCTGGGGCGGTATCTCCTCAATACGGTGATCTTCACCGTCGCTACCACGGGGCTGATGATGCTCGTCATCGTGCCGGCGGCCTTCGCCTTTGCCCGGCTGGAGTTCAGGGGACGGAACCTGGTGTTCTCCCTCTTCCTGAGCCTGATGATGATTCCCACGGAGCTGGTGATCATTACCAACTATGTGACCATCGTCAACTGGAACCTCCGGAACACCTATCTGGGGCTGATCCTGCCTTCGGTGACCAGCATCTTCTATATCTATCTGCTGAAGGAGAACTTTGAGGCGATCCCGGACGAGCTGTACAAGGCCGCGAAGGTGGACGGCACCGGGGATCTCAAGTACCTGCTTCGGGTCATGGTGCCTATCAGCCAGCCCACCATCGTCACCATCGTGATCCTGAAGGTCATCGAGTGCTGGAACAGCTATGTCTGGCCCCGGCTGATCACCTATGACAGCAATTATTTCCTGGTTTCCAACGGCATTCAGGAGATCCGGGAGAACGGCCTCGGCCGGGAGAACACGCCCGCCATGATGGCGGCGGTCGTGGTGATCAGCGTGCCGCTGATCGTGCTTTTCCTGATCTTCCGGAATAAGATCATGGCGGGCGTATCCCGGGGCGGAACAAAAGGCTGAGCATTCGTTATGTGGATTTGTGTGAGGGTATTCAACCGGAGGATGAAATCGTGAAAAGGATAAGCATGAAGCGATTGGCTGCAGTCCTGATGCTGTGTGTGATGACAGCTGTTCTTTCGGCATGCCATGGGAAAAAGACCGGCAATACCTTTATGGTGCCTGATTCTTTTGATGATCAGACGCCGATTGAGATTGTTTTCTGGGCGAAAAATGATACAAACAGACATCAGGTTGAGGTTTACCAGCAGGCCATCGATGAATTTGAAAAACTGTACCCAAACGTGACAGTGAACATGCGCCTGTATACAGATTACAATCGCATTTATAATGATGTCATCACAAATATTTCCACCGACACGACGCCAAACGTTTGCATTACCTATCCTGACCATATCGCTACCTATCTGACTGGTGACAACGTGGTGGTTCCGCTTGATGAGCTAATCAAAAACGATCAGTTTGGTCTTGGAGGGAGCGAGGTTCGCTTTGATTCACCAAAGACGGATGAGATGGTTCCTGAATTCATGGAAGAGTGCAGAATCGGAGGCGTTTCTTATGCATTGCCTTATATGCGCAGTACGGAAGCACTTTATATTAATCGCGATTTTGTAGAGAAACTGGGCTATGAGGTGCCGGAGATTCTGACCTGGGACTTTGTCTGGGAAGTCAGCGAGAAGGCCATGGAAAAGAACGAGGATGGCACATTCCGCCTGAACGGCCAGAAGGTTCTGATCCCGTTCATCTATAAAAGCACGGACAATATGATGATCTCCATGCTAAAACAATTGGACGCACCGTATTCTACGGATAACGGGGAGATTCTTCTTTTCAATAACGAAACAAAAAAAATTCTCAGCGAGGTTTATTCTCACGGGGCAAGCAGATCGTTTTCTACGTTTGCCATCAGCAGTTATCCGGCAAACTTCCTTAATGCGGGTCAGTGTATCTTTGCTGTTGACTCTACAGCGGGGGCTACCTGGATGGGGTGTGACGCACCGCTGCTGGATATACCGGAGGAGAACATCATACGATTTGAAACGGTGGTTCGTCCTATTCCACAATACAATACTGCTCAGATCAAAATGATAAGCCAGGGTCCCAGTATTTGCATATTCAGCAAGGATAACAGTCAGGAAGTGCTGGCAAGCTGGCTGTTTGTGCAATACCTGGTAAGCAACAGGATACAGATTAACTATGCGATGACAGAAGGTTACCTGCCGGTGACACTAAAAGCACAGAGAAGCCCGGAATATCAGAATTACCTGAGCCGCAAAGGTGAGGACGACAATGATTATTACGATATAAAGATCGAGGCCAGCGAGCTGCTGATGAAGCATACGGCGGATACTTTTGTCACACCGGTCTTTAATGGAAGCGCCAGCCTGCGCTCGGCTGCAGGACAGTTGATCGAAAACACTGTAAAAGGCGCAAGACGGAAGCAAACCCTGAATGATGATTTCCTTGAAAAGCAGTTCAGTGAAGTACGCAGCCTTTACCGCCTTGATCAGATTGGGACGGCAGGGCAGGAAACGCAGGACACGGCATTAAGGGAGCTGCCGCCTGAATCATGGGCATTGTTAATCGCTATACCGGTGATCTGGCTCGTCATCGGGTTGTCGAAGTTTCTTCAGCGCAGGAAGGATCAAAAGAGAAGTGAGAAAGTCCCCTGAAAGTATGAAAAAAAGCTTGTAACCTGTTTGAAGATCATGTATACTATCCATGGAGGAGGCGAAAGCCGCTTCCCCTTCGCTAACGATGACGTGTGACGGTTCTGACACGTCGGTAAAATAAAAACTGACCGAGCGATGATGACGAGTGACGGTTCTGACTCGTCGGTAAAATAAAAACTGACCGAGCGATGGTTCGAAGGAGGCTGGCGTTGAAGTCAGCCTCCTTCTTATCCGGAAAGGAATGCGGATGGTTGAGTTTAATTCCCAGGTCTACCTGCTTTCTGCCAAGTTTATGGCGGATTACCCGCTTGCATCATATCCGGAGTTGATGTACAAGCAGGGAAGACCTTATACGTGTCTGTTGATCGAGACCCGCGAGGATATCTTCCTCTGCGTCCCGTTCCGTTCGACCATCAACCATCCCAACGCATATCATTTCACCGGAACCAAAAGGTCTCTGAAAAGCCGTTCCGGGCTTGACTACTCGAAGACAGTGGTCATAAAGGACAGCGATTATATTGACGCTGTTACGCCTGCGATCGTAGATCGGGATGAATACAGCGAGATGATGAGGAACATTTCAACAATTGCACAAGATGTCTTGGACTATATTAACGGTTATGTAAACCACAAAAATGGAACCATCCCACTTCATCCACGGGAATACATCAGAAAATATGGATTTTCAACCTTGCCGTATTTTGATGAACTTCTCGGCCTTACATGACCAACTTTGGCGCAGACTGTTTTTGACGTGATCAACGAATGATAAACCCCAAAAAGAGAGTTGAGTTTTCGGTTTGGATGATGTATGATGAATACGGTCATGACAGATCCGAAAAGCGGATCTGCAGAACAGGGAAGGAGAATGTGAAAATGAAAAGGTTTCTGGCTCTTGTTATGATGCTGGCTCTGGTATCGTGCGCGGTGATCGCTTTTGCGGAAACGCAGGAGGCTCCTGCTGATGTGAAGCCCATGACGAAAGAGGAGTTTGATCAGGCTGCGATCGATGATCCGGTTTGTGTGGAAGCCTATGTACAGGCCGCGCAGGGCTGGTGGGCCAAGGACGGCGTTGGCCGTATGACGCTATATCTTCAGAACGAGGAAGGTGCCTATTTTGCCTACGAAGTGCTGATGGAAGAAGAGGAATCCAAGAAGCTGGTTCCCGGAACGAAAATCCGGATCAAGGGTTTCAAGGCTGAGTGGTCCGGCGAGGTTGAAATCGTGGAAGCTTCCTACGAAGTGCTGGAAGCGGAACCCTGGATTGCCGAAGCCAAGGATCTGACTGCGGTACTGGGAAATGACGATCTTGTGAAGCATATCAATGAAAAATTCGCGGTCAAGGGCGCCAAGGTCGTACCTTCAAAGGTGGAAGGCAAAGATGACGAGTTTGCTTTCCTGTACAACTATGATGGTTCCGGATCTCAGGACGCGAACAGCGATCTGTACTTCAACGTCGAAGTGGATGGCAAGACCTATACGTTTACCGTGGAATCCTATCTGTGCGGCAAGGACACCGACGTTTATAAGGCCGTTGAGGCCCTGAAGGTCGGCGACGTGATCGACTGCGAAGGCTTCCTGTACTGGTACAACGGCGCGAATCCCCACATCACCCAGGTGACCGCCGCCGCTCAGTAAGGAGCGGGAAGCGGTTTCGTCCAGGAATCCCCAAAGGGCTGTGAGACTCCGGCTGAAAGCCGGCACTCTCACGGCTCTTTTTTTCGGACGCCGGATTCGCCTGCCCCGGGCGAACGGGTATCCTGAAAATGACAACCGTCGAAGGCTATTCATAGATAGGCCTGAAGCGGCTTGCCATGTTTTTTCTGAATCCTGTATAATATAGAAAAGGCCGAACGACGGCCGGACCGGCTGAGACGGCCTGGGCGAAGCCGCCTTCCGCCCGGCCGGGATCAGGCCGGTTGAGCCGGGAGGGGATCGATCGGCGCTTTCTGAATTTGTATTTCTGAATCTGTATTTCTGAATCTGTAAGAGATGAAACGGACAATCGCATGACGCTCAGAGAGAGGGGGAGCTTCCATGGATGAGCTGCTTGGAAGACATTTTATATCCTTGGCGCTGGTCTTCCTCTTCTCCGTCCGCCTTGGGTCCCAGCGCTCCGCGCGGGATAAGGAATTCCGGTTTTTCTGGCTGACGGTGATCAGCTGCTTTCTGCTGATCCTGCAGGACCACGCGGAGCTGATCGCCAGCAGGGATCCGGGGCTTCGCTTCTGGCGCACCCTGTTTTCCGTCGCGGGCTATGTGCTGCGTTCCACGGCGATCCTTGGGCTTTTGCTGGTCATTCTGCGGCCGGAGCGCCGGAACTGGAGCGTCATGATCCCCTGGGTTTTCAACCTGGGCGTATGCGCGACCGCGTTTTTTACGGATATCTGCTTCGGCTTTGACGGGCAGTACCGGTTCTACCGGGGTCCCCTCGGATACGTGCCCTTCATCGTGCCGCTGTTTTACCTGGCCGCGATCCTGTGGCTGACCTTTAAGCGGTATGACAGCGGAAAGAAGTCCGATCGGATGATTCTGATCAGCTGCGCCCTGTTCTGCGTCGGGTCCGCCCTGCTGGACGCGGCCCGGGGAGGCGTCCGGCTGCACGAGGCGATTCTGATCAGCAGCATCTTCTTCTATGTGTTCCTGCGTTCCTACGATGTCCGGAAGGATTCTCTGACCCTCCTGCTGAACCGCCAGTCCTTTTATGACGACTGCTCGGAAATGGATCGAAAAATCGGCGCCGCGGCCTCGCTGGATATGAACGGTCTCAAGACCCTGAACGACGCGGAGGGAACCCACGCGGGGGACAGGGCGCTGGCGCGGATCGGGGAGCGGATGCTCAGGATCACCGGCCCGGAGGCCCGCGCCTACCGGATTGGCGGGGATGAATTCGTGATCCTGTTTCAGCATCAGGATGAGCAGCGGATCCATGAAACGCTGAAGCGGCTCAGCGGGGAAATCCGGGAGGATGGGTACAGCGTCGCCTGGGGCTACGCGATCCGGGAGGAGGGGGAATCCCCGGAGGAGCTGGTCCGGAAATCCGATCTGAAAATGTTCAGCCGGAAGGCGCAGTATTACCGGGACGGTCATCATGACCGCCGGCGGAAAAGGGAAGCCGGGAACAGCCAGCTCTCCCGGGAAACCCTGGGGAAGCTGGAGGAGATGCCGGATCCTTCCGCGATTATTCGGGAGAAGGATCACCAGACGGAGGTGCTGGCTGTTTCGCAGGGTTTCTGCAGGCTGTTCGGTTACGCTGATCACGCCTCGGCCGCGAAGGATCTGAACGAAATGCCCATGCGGACCATCCACCCGGACGACCAGGAACGGTTTACCGGAGCGCTGCTGCGCTTTGTGGACGGGGATAACGACCTGGATATTGTATACCGGTGTTCAGCGGGGCTGGAGAACGGCTACCGGGTGATCCACGCCCGCGGAACCCATGACCGGACGGAAAACGGGGAGCGGATTGAATTTGTCTGGTTCATGGACGAGGGCCGCTATACCGACGGGCATGAGGCGGGCGGAAGCCCCATCAGTCAGGCGCTGAACCGGGCACTGCACGAGGAAAGCATCCTCCGGGCGGTTCACTATGACAGCCTGACCGGCCTGCCGAACCTGGCCTGGTTCTTTAAACTCTATGAGGACTGGAAGACCACGGCCCTTCGGGAGGAAAAACAGACCGCCCTTCTGTACATGGATCTGAACGGGATGAAGTATTTCAATCACCACTACGGGTTCGCGGAGGGAGACCGGCTGCTGAAGGCCTTTGCCGAAATTCTGGTCCGCCTGTTCGGGAAGGAGCGAAGCTGCCATATCAGCGCGGACCGCTTCGCGGCCGCCGTGACAGAGACGGAGGCGGAAAACCGGATCAGCGAACTTTTCCGGGAAGCGGAAAGGATGAATGACGGGAAAACGCTGCCGGTGCACGTGGGGATCTGTTCCACCGAGATGGAGAATATCCCGGTGTCCTCCGCCTACGACCGGGCGAAGATGGCCTGCGATGCGATCCGAAAATCCGATGTTTCCGGCTCCTACCGGTATAACGCCTCCCTGCGGGACGCGGAGAAGAAGCAGCGCTACCTGCTGGAGAACATCGACCGGGCGGTGAAGGAGAGATGGATCAGGGTTTACTATCAGCCCATCGTCCGGTCCGTAAGCCGGAAAATATGCGACGAGGAGGCGCTGGCCCGCTGGATCGATCCGGTGGAGGGCTTCCTCTCTCCCGCGGATTTCATTCCGCAGCTGGAAAACGCCGGGCTGATCTACAAGCTGGATCTTTGCGTGCTGGACCAGGTGCTGGAAAAGCTGCGGGAGATGAAGGCCGCCGGCATCGAGACGGTTCCCCAGTCCATCAACCTCTCCCGGTCCGACTTTGAAACCTGCGACATCGTGGAGGAGATCCGGCGGCGGGTCGACGCCGCGGGGGTTCCCCGGAACCGGATCACCATCGAGATTACGGAAAGCATCATCGGCAGCAATTTTGAGTTCATGAAAGCCCAGGTCGCCCGGTTCCGGGAGCTGGGATTCCCGGTCTGGATGGACGACTTCGGGAGCGGCTATTCCTCCCTTGATGTCCTTTCCAGCATCGAGTTCGATCTGATCAAATTCGATATGAGCTTTATGCGGAAGCTGGACGAGGGAGAGAGCGGAAAGATTATTCTGACGGAGCTGATGAAGATGGCGACCTCGCTGAACAAGGATACCGTCTGCGAGGGCGTGGAGACGGAGGCTCAGGTTCACTTCCTGCAGGAGATCGGCTGCTCCAAGCTGCAGGGGTATTTCTTCAGCAAACCGCTGCCCCCGGAGGAAATCGAGAAAAGGCGGATGGCGGGAGACCGGTTCCAGCCGGAGGACGCGGAGGCCTCCGCCTATTATGAAACCATCAGCCGCCTGAATCTGTACGATCTCGGGGGCGTCACCAGCGGGGAGGACAGCTCCTTCCATCACGCCTTCAGTACCCTGCCGATGGCCGTGCTGGAGATCCGGGGAAAGAGCCTTCGCTTTGTGCGCACCACGCCCTCCTACCGGGAATTCGTCAGCCGGTTCTTCGGGGATGATGTAACGAAGCGGGCCGATGATTTTGCGTCGCTTGAACAGCCCTTCCTGGAGAACATTCTGAAGAACTGCGGCGGGACAGAGGCGCGATCCTTCTTCGATGAAAAGCTGCCGGACGGATCCGTGATCCATTCCTTCGCCCGGCGGATCGGCGTGAACCCGGTCAACGGGGATCAGGCCTTCGCCGTCGCCATTCTTTCCGTTTCCGATCCGGCGGCGCATTCGGAAAAGGCCGCTCCGCAGGAACCCGCGGCCGGGGCCTGATTATCCTTCGGAAAAGAGCGCGCCGGACAGGAGCGCCGTCAGCAGCTCCTCCAGATGATCCGCCCCGCTGGAGCAGCCCTCCCGGGCATACTGGCGGGCGACGCAGGAAATGCCGCCGGCATAGAAGGCGGAGGCGTACCGCCGCAGGCAGGGATCCAGATCCCCGAAGAGGCATTCGCTGGCGTTCAGGGCCTCCTCAAAGCTGTCGTAGAGCAGATAATCGATCCGGTTGTCCACCAGCAGCTTGATCAGATCCCGGTTCCGGACCAGGTATTCGCTGTAGCTCCGGGCCAGGAGGCGGATCTTCGGGCCGCCGGGGGAGACCGGCGCCTCCGCCAGGGTACAGCAGCAGGCGGACTGCAACGTAAAGGTGACCACGTTTTCCCGGCTTGTAAAAAGAGAATAGAAGGTCTGGCGGGAAACCCCGGCGGTCTTGCACAGCTCGCTGACGGAGATCTGCGCGTAGGGCTTTTCCCGAATCAGGCGCATCAGCGCGCCGGCCACCTGCCGCTGGGAGGCCAGGGCCGTTTTATTGTTTCCGCAGTACATGGTGCAGACCGCCTTCCTGACATTCCTTCCAAAATTCACAGAAAAATCATATCAAAAACCTTGACAACTGTCAATGTGTTGTGTATGATTCCTTTGAAACATTGACAACTGTCAAGGCTGATTGCAGAGAACGGAGGATGAGGACAGATGGCTCAAATGCCCTTATACAATACACTGACCCTGCCGGGCGGAAGGATCTGGCTGCGGGCTGTGGATTATCAGGCCCTGACGGGGAAGGCGCCCGCGGCGGGGGAGCGGATCACGCTGCTGATGCAGAAGGAGGATCAGGCCCGGGAGGATCTGACGGAGAAAAGCTTTTTTCCGCTGGCGGTGGCCGGCGTGGTCGCGGAGGCGGATGAAAACGGCTTCGTGACCGTGGAGCTGCAGAACCGGGTGCATATCGACGAAATCGTCCGGCTGCCCAACCAGACCTTCAGCATGAGCCTGTCGCGGCGGCCGGAGACGGAGGATCTGGATCCGGCGGAGGCGCAAAGAAGGCTGAAGGCGGTCAAGGACCGGATTCTTTCCTTTGCCGCGGGGCAGCGGTGGGAAGGCTTCCTGCGGAGTTTCGCGGAGCACTGGGACAGCCTCTGGACCGTGGCCGGCGCCATGTCCCCCTGGCTGCATACCAGCGTGGAGGAGCGCTACGCCCTGCTGGAGAAGGACAGCCTGAAGGAGCGGTTCGACGCCCTGGAGCGGATGCTGCTGGAGGGGCTGGAGATGGTGGACGTTCAGAGCGCCGCCCAGTCCGCCCAGCGGGAGGATTACGAAAAGCTGTACCGGGAATCCGCCATCAAAAAGCAGATCGAGTATCTCCAGAAGGAGCTGGACGCCATGCATCCGGAGAACGTCTCCGAGATCCGGCGGCTGGAGCTGAAACTGGAGGAGGCCGGCATGAACGAAACCGCCCTGAAGGAGGGGCGGAAGGTGCTGAACCGCCTCAAAGGGGAGGGCAGCAGCAGCCCGGAGGCCGGGATGCTGACGGATTGGCTGGATCTTCTGACCTCCCTGCCCTGGAAGAAGGCGGAGGCCCGGGAGATCTCCATGGAGGAGGCGCGAAGGGCGCTGAACGCGGAGCATTCCGGGCTGGAAAAGGTCAAGCGAAGAATTTTGCAGCAGATCGCCGTGCTCCGGCTGAAGGGCCGTCAGTCGGGCTCCATCCTCTGCTTCGTCGGGGCGCCTGGAACAGGCAAGACCAGCATCGGGGAGAGCATCGCGAAGGCCCTCGGGCGGGAATATGTCCGGGTTTCCCTGGGGGGCGTCCGGGATGAGGCGGATATCCGCGGGCATCGGAGAACCTATATCGGATCCATGCCGGGCCGGATTATCGACGGGATCCATAAATGCGGAACCTCCAATCCGGTCATGGTGCTGGACGAGGTGGACAAGCTGTCCGCCTCCTATAACGGGGATCCCGCCAGCGCGCTGCTGGAGGTGTTGGATCCGGAACAGAACTTCTCCTTTACGGATCACTATCTGAACGTCCCCTTCGATCTGAGCGACGTGCTGTTTATCTGCACCGCCAATTCGCTGGATACGATTCCGGAACCCCTGCTGAACCGGATGGAGGTCATCCAGTTCCAGGGCTATTCCCCGCTGGAAAAGCGGCAGATCGCTAGGGAACATCTGTTACCCAAGGCCATGGCAGCCGTCGGCATCCCAGCGGGGAAGCTGGAGGTCAGCGAGGGGGCGGTGTGCCGCCTGATCGAGGAATATACCCGGGAAGCCGGCGTACGGGGGCTGAAGAAGCGGCTGGATCAGCTGTGCCGGACCGCCGCGGTCTCCCTGGTGGAGCGGCCGGAGGAAACGCTGCGGGTGGAAGCGGAGGATGTTCCGGACTATATGGACATGAATCCGGTCCACCGCAAGCAGGTCGGGGAGAGCGCCCGGCCCGGGATCGTCACCGGACTGGCCTGGACGCCGGTCGGCGGGGATATCCTGTATATTCAGACGCTGCTGACCCGCGGAAGCGGCAAAATCACCGTGACCGGACAGCTGGGGGACGTCATGAAGGAATCCGCCGAGATCGCGGTGTCCCTAGTCAAGTCCATGCTGCCGGAGCAGGCGGAGGTTTTTCGGGACCATGATCTGCATATCCATGTGCCGGACGGGGCGACGCCCAAGGACGGCCCCTCCGCGGGAATCACGCTGACCACGGCCCTGGCCTCCCTGGTGACCGGCTTTCCGGTGCCGCCGGAGGTGGCCATGACGGGGGAGGTTTCCCTGAGCGGGGACGTCAATCCCATCGGCGGCCTGCCGGAGAAGCTGATGGCCGCCCAGCGCTCCGGCGTGAAGCGGGTGTTTATTCCGCGGGAAAACCTGCAGGATCTGAAGGAGGTTCCGGAGGAGGTTCGGAATCAGCTGACCATTCAGGCGGCGGATACCGTGGAGGAGGTGCTCAGCGCGCTGGAGATTCCCTGCCGGCCCAGCATTCCCCAGGCGATCTGACGGGGCGACGGAGGGGACGGTTCTTCGGTCCTGACGGACAGGAAGAATCGTCCCTCCGGATGCCGTAAAACGATGGAAACGCTACATCAGGAAGCTGACCGGGCCGCAGCCGTGCCGGACGACATCGAAACCACGCTTCCTGAGAAGAAAAAAGTGCTTGACATTTTGAATTAAATCCTGTATTATAATCTTCGTCGCCTGAACCGAAGGCGAAGTGACGCGGGGTGGAGCAGTTGGCAGCTCGTCGGGCTCATAACCCGGAGGTCGGGGGTTCAAATCCCTCCCCCGCAACTTTTTCTGGCTCAATAGCTCAGTTGGCTAGAGCATTCGGTTCATACCCGGAGTGTCATAGGTTCGAGTCCTATTTGAGCCACTGAAAACCAGCGAAACCTTTATGGTTTCGCTGGTTTTATATTTTCGGTGAGAAGCTATGACACTCCGGGTGAGGGGGAAAGACACCGATGACCGCCGGTGGCGGAAGTTTCATCGGTGAACAAGATAATCATTGACAGCATAAGATGATCGCAATATAATACACATAA
>JAFRHH010000033.1 GCA_017433405.1 Clostridia bacterium
CTTCTGATTCGACGCGGGTATCAACCATTGACCCGTCAAACTCAAGATAGAGCACATCGTTTTCACGCCTGCGCCTTCTGCGTCGATCGATCTTCTGGTGCTCTGCAGCTTCTGCTGCTTCGGCGCGTCGGCAATCATCCATATAGACAAGATGGCCAACATAATCGGTGATCCGTTTGACCTGCGCGGGACTGATGGGTGTATGATACTTCTCTTCAATCTCTGCAGCGCTCTTCGGATACGACGTACATCGGATCCCTTCTTTTGCAATTGCAGCCATCATACGATAGGTGGCCTTGAAGGGCGCCTTGTCAATCACCAGTTCCTGGTCAAGCGGATAAATCCCCTTTATGCTCTCGCGGTCATCTCGGCTTTCAGGCACCAGCAGAGTTCTCCACAGCGTCAGCTTTCCGCCAAGAGTCAGGATATCGCGGGGATATAACCCCTTGTTCTTCAACCTCACCCCCTTTTCGAGGAACGCGCTTTTTTTGACTCTATCATCTCGCTTGATTCCATCGCACTGAGGTGCTCTGATATCATTGAAGAATAAATATTTCGGGTTCTATCGTTTAATCCGACTAGACAGTCCTCTACCTTATCGATCAATGTCCTAGGGTCTTCATCCTCTGCATTTTCAACCTTCTCTATAGCTTCGTCTATCAGATCTTTCAGCTCGTAGAGAGTCTCCAGTGTGATGTCTTCTCTCGACTTCTTTGCCATAATCTCATCTTCACCCTCTATGGAGGATGCCTCCTGATGAGAATATACAACATAAAGTGGTTTTAGTCAAATTACCCTAAAAATTTATGTGCACCCTTCAATTACTGTCTTGCTGACCCCCGTCAGCCTGGAAAGCTGCCGGATCGAGATGCCTGAATCCATTCCCTTTCGCAGCGCCCGGTCCCTCTTTGTTTCCGGCCAGCCTCCGATTTCCTGTACAGTCTCGCACCCGGCTGCTTTGCACAGACGCCCGATCGCCTCCGTATCCGATATTCTTCTTGGGCCTTCGTCCTCAAGATGCCCATTCTGGCACGGCTGTTCCATAAACGCTTTGAGCTCCTCCTGGGTCAGATGGGTATACTCCCCAACATCATTCAGAAAGCCTTTTTCATCCTTGATTCCGCCACACCCCAGCCAGCGGTAATCCCAGGGGGATTTCATCAGCCCGGCTTTCATCTGGTTCTGAACAATATACCTCAGCACGTCCAGAAAATAGGCATCCGTGTCAACACCCTCGCTGCGAAACCGACCCTGAAGCAGATGACCCAGAAGCTCGTACTTCTGATTATAGTAATAGACATAGGAAACGCAGGTTCGCTTCATAAACTGGGCCAGCGGCTCCCGCCCTTCCCGGATGAGCAGATGAACATGATTGCCCATCAGACAATACGCATAAATGGAGCACCCCGTTTTCTCCCTGGCCTGGACCATGCTGTAGAGAAATGTGCTGCGGTCTTCGTCGTCCGAAAAAATGATCCGCCGGTCAACGCCTCTGATCATCACGTGATAGATGCCGCTTGCCGATCGTTCGCGCGCTGTTCTGCCCATTCCTTTTCACCTCCGGTATACAGTTCGTTAAGGAAATTCAGTTCGTTAAGGAAGTTCTGTTCATTAATGAAGTTCAGTTCGTTAAGGAAGTTCATTCAGGCCTGAGATAAAGGAAGCAGCCTCTCCATCAGGCTTTTCAGGAAGACGCTTCCCCTCTGTGAACGACAGTTCACGTCCGCCATTCTGTCCGGATGGCAATTTTGTTGCCGCTCCCGATGATGTGTTTGCGGACAAAATCTGTCTCTAAATGCTGTTCAGTGAGGTAAAGAAGCCTTCTCGGTCTGTGAAAGCTCTCGGTAAGACAGAAGATACGTCCACGCGTCTTTCGTTTGGTTTGTTCCGGTTTCTTTGTTCGGTGGAATTGTATCATATCAGGCTCTTGTGCTGCAAGGGCTGATGAAGCTCTTTCATCAGCCTGCCTCCCCCTGTCTTCATCTTGCTCCTCTATCTGAACTGTGTTAAAATGATGATGCCAGGGGAGTGATGCGAAATGCCCAAAGCACAGGAAGAATATAAGGATCGGCTGTTCTGTTTCATTTTCGGCAGCGACGCCCATAAAGACTGGACCCTGAGCCTGTATAACGCGGTGAACGGTTCCTCCTATACAGATCCTGAAGCAATCACCATTGCGACGCTGACCCAGGTGGTCTATCTCGGGATGCACAACGATGTGGCGTTTTTGATCAAAGATGAAGTCAGTCTCTATGAGCAGCAGAGCACCTTCAATCCAAACATGCCCCTTCGCCTCATGCAGTATACCAGCAATATCTACGAAAAGCTGATCACTCTGCAGAAGCGAAACAAATATGGCAAGACCCTGATTCCACTGCCTGTGCCGAAATTAGTCGTATTTTATAACGGGGTAAGCAATGCCCCGGATGAGCAGATTCTGCGGCTGTCGGATGCTTTCCCTGCGGAGCGCCGGGATGAATCAGATATTGAAGTTCGTGTCCGAATGATCAACATTAATCAGGGCAGAAGCATAAACATGCTTCGGGCCTGCAAGCCACTGGAAGAATACACCTGGACGGTAGAAACCATCCGGAAGTTTGAAAAGGAGATGGAGCTGACCGCAGCGATCGATAAAGCGCTGGATGAAATGCCGGATGATTATGTCATCAAGCCGTATCTGGAAGCCAACCGGAAGGAGGTTAAAACCATGCTTCTGACAGAATATAACGAGCGGGAAACGATGGAACTCTTTAAAGAAGAAGGCCGCGCGGAAGGCCGTGCGGAAGGCCGCGAAGAAGGAATGGATGCGAAAAACATCTCAAACTTAAAAACGGTCATGAGAAAAATGAAGGTCTCCGCCCGAAAAGCTATGGACTTCCTGGATATCTCCCCCGAAGATCAGAAAAAATACGCGCCGCTGTTGAAAGAAGCATCCGAAGAAGTGCCTTCTGCGGTACAAAACTAATATACAGAAGCCGTCCCAGCAAGACGAAAGATACGTCCCCGTGTCTTCCGTCCCCGTGTCTTCTTGACATAACGTCTAAGCCTGCGGCAGAAGAAGGGGCCAATCCATCTACGCCACGGGCTTTCTTCACTTTCCGGGAGCTTGAAGCTCCTGAAGAGAAGAATACCATAATAGCGTAACGAAAAAACAGCCCTCGGGTTATGAGGACAGTTAGGCGATTAGCTCCGCGCTTTCGCGGTTTGGTTCAAATAAACCAAAAAACAGATGAACTGTTCGCCTATTCGCGGAAAGTCCATCATCCGAGGTGAAAAGGAACTTCCCGTGTTCACACGGAGGTTGCTTGATAATATGATTCAAGGAGGTATCCTTGATGAAGAAACTGTTTTCTGTGATCCTGGCCACAATCCTGGTGTTCGGCGCCGCCGCGTCCGTGTCAGAAGCCCCGGCAGCCGAGCGTGTATATGTCCGCGGGGAGATCCAGGAAGCCCTGGACATGACAGAGGAACAGCTTGCGGCCCTCATGAATGAGGGGCTTCAGAACGGACGGAACCTGAAACTCTATGACATGCCGGCCCATCCGGTGTTGATTCCCCCGGCGGATGAAAACTTTCGGCTGGAAACCCGGTTCTTTGGCAGCCTGAACGAAATGCTCCTGGCGCTGGACGCGGGCCTGATCGACGGAGCGTGCATACCTGAGTTTACGGGAAAGTATTTCCTGGCCCGCAAAGCGGATCTCAGGGCTGGCATGTTCGAGTTCAGCAATGTGAAGGAAAAATACTACCTGGGGTTTTATAACAATGCGGAGCTGCGGGATCAGGTAAACGAAGCCCTGGCGGCGATGAAAGAGGACGGAACCCTTTACGCGCTACGGGAAAAGTACATGACCGACTTTTCGGAAGACCCCAGCCCGGTGAAGTTTGAGACGTTTGAGGAAGGGAAGACCATTCGTGTCGCCGTGACGGGAGACCTGCCGCCGATGGACTATACCGCGGCGGACGGATCACCTGCGGGCTTCAATACCGCGCTGCTTTCGGAGCTGGGAAAGCGGATGAAGGTCAATATCAAGATTACCAATATCGAATCTTCGGCGCGTACCCTGGCCCTGACCTCCGGGACGGTGGATGTCATCTTCTGGTATCTGTATGGGGATAACTATGCTGTGACCGACAGAGCCGACGGCATCCAGCTTTCGGAACCTTATTACGCGCTGGACAACTGGTTTTACATTGAGAAAAAGTAAACGGTAATCTGCTCTTTCCTCTTAGAAGTTGCCGAAGGCAAAGCTCTTAAGTGAATGTATATGCCGCGGGTGGGACTATGGTCTGGGAAGCGATTCCGTTCGCGAGTATAAAGAAATTTACGGAAGCCGTCCCGGCAAGACAGAAGATACGTCCCCGCGTCTTTTTTCCCTGTTTTTTATTTTACAGTCAACCTAATCTCCGCCGGGTCGAAGCCCTCCGCCCGAACTGTCAGGCTGGCTTCACCGGTCTCGTATCCCGCCCGGAGCACCGCCAGGGCGCTGCCCTGGAAGGCGCTAAACTGTCCGCGGGTATAGTTCTCTTCCGTAATCGGATTTCCGGAACCAAAGCCCAGCAGTTCCGCGGCGCCGGAAGCCTCCGCCCGCATCGCCGGGCCAGCGTCGGGGGCGATCCGGCCCTCGCCGTCGGTCACCTCGACCCGCACGTAGCACAGCGACATGCCATCCGCCCGCATCTCCGTCGTTTCGGGGATCAGGTGGATTTTTTTCGCCGTCCCCGCGGTCTCCAGGGCGCTCCGGGAAACCTCCCGGCCGCCGGTATAGCCGACCGCCTCCACCCGTCCGGGCGTGTACACCGTCCGGAAGCGGAAGGTATGGGGCATGCCGTGAACCTCCGCCTCCCCGGCCTTCAGCCGGCCGCAGGACTTTCCGTTCACGATCAGCTCCGCCTCCTCCGCCAGGGTGAAGACCAGCAGATCCACCGGCTTCCCTTCCCGGCCGGGCCAGTTCCAGCAGGCCTGTACCCCCGGGAACCCCCAGTTGGAAATGACTTCCGTTTTGTCCGCGTGATCCGGATCGTAGGAGAAGACCGCTGTTTCCCCGCTGCCCCAGATGATCCGGCGATAGACGCCCTGGGGCAGGATCCGCCCGGTGATATCGAAATCCGCGTCGTTGGCGGTCCGCCAGGGGAAAGGCGAGCCCCCGACCAGATACGATTTCCCGTCCGGAATCGAAGGGTTATCCGGATCGAAGAAGACCGCCTTGCCGATGCCGGCCTCCCCGATGTAGTCCCAGGCCGTCCAGGTGAAATCGCCGATGATCCAGGAGGTCCGCTCGATGACCGGCCAGTGGATCCCGATCTCCTTCGGGAAGTTTTCCGATCCGAGGATCACCCGCTCCGGGAAGAGGGCATGATCCGTCTCGTACCGATCCTCCAGATAGTTATAACCGACGATATCCAGCCCGTTGACGAAGGCCTCCGTGGCCTGCTCCCAGGTCAGATCCTCCTTCCCCAAGTCCGCGTTCTGCATCACCGTATCCGATGCCGACTCCCACTTTGCCATCATCTCCCGGAGCATGTCGTCGTCCAGTCCGTTCCAGAAGGAACAGACCGCATTGGACACCGGCCGGCTGGGATCCAGCCGCCGGATCGCCTCCGCCAGCCGGTTCGCCAGGGTATAGCCCTTCCCCAGCCCGGCCCGCTCGGTAATCTCATTGCCGGTGGACCAGAGGATGACGCTGGGATGGCAGCGGTCCCGTCGGATAAAATCCGCCAGGTCCCTCTCCCAGTCCGTTTCGAAGAACTGATTATAATCCCCGGGCTGCTTGCCCATGCCCCACGCGTCAAAGGCCTCGTCGAAAACATAGACGCCGAGCCGGTCGCAGGCCTCGATCAGGGCCACGGAGGGCGGGTTGTGGGTCGTCCGGATCGCGTTAAAGCCCGCCTCCTTAAGCTTCCGGAGCTTCCGGGCCTCCGCGTCGTAAAGGCTGACAGCGCCGATCACGCCGTTGTCGTGATGCAGGCATCCGCCCCGCAGCTTGACGCTCTTCCCGTTGATCCTCAGTCCGTGGCGGACGTCCGCCTCCACCGTCCGGATGCCAAAGAGCACCTCTTCTGCGTCCTCGGTGGGATGGGCCTCCGGCACGATATGGGTCTTGAAGGTTCCCACGTCCCGCACCGTCACCCGCAGCCGGTAAAGCGCCGGCGTTTCCGCGCTCCAGAGCGCCGGCTGATCCACCGTCAGGGTCATCCGGGCTGTCGCCTCCGAAAGGGGCTCCACCCGGGTCAGGGTCTTCCGGGCGATAACTTCCTTTCCGTCCGCCTCCCGGATCAGCGCGAAGGTCACCTCCGCCATGCGGTTCTCCGCCCGCTCGTTCCGGACCTCCGCCGCCGCCTGGAGGAAGGCCGTCTCCGCCGCCCCCTGCTCCGTATATTCGATCTTCCGGGTCCAGGCGCTGATGCCCCCGAAGGCCAAGCGCAGCTTCGGCGCCCGCCCCAGGGTCACGCCCCGGAACAGGCCGGCGCCGGAATACCAGCGGGAATTCGGCTGCATGCTGGGATTCACGGTAATCAGGATGCGGTTTTTCTTTCCCGGGTAAACCAGCTCGGTCAGGTCGACCTCGAAGGGGCTGTAGCCGTAATGATGAAGGGCGGCCTTGTTCCCGTTAACCTCGACGGTCGCGTTCATCATCGCGCCGTCCACCCGCAGCAGGATCCGGTCCTCCGCCCATTCCGCCGGAATCTCAACCTCCCGGGCATACCAGGCCGGCCCCGCGCTGTAATAGCCGCCGGCGTTTCCCGCCGGCGCCCCGGGGAAGACGTCGCTCTCGATCATATAATCATGGGGCAGGTTCACCTTCCGATCCCCGAAAAGCCCCTTCGCCCCGTCCCCGGGGGAAAGGGTTCCCAGCCCAAAATACCATCCCTGATTCAGACTGATCCCCTTCATTTTCTCTTTCCTCCTCTGTGAACGGCAGTTCACGTCCGCTATTCTGTCGGATGCCGATTTTGTAGCCGCTCACGCTAACGCGATTCGAGGACAAAATCAGTCTCCCTGTTCGAGCCATTCCGCGTCCTTGCGGCTCAGGGGATGGGCCGCCGCCCGGAGGTTCATTCTCAGCCGGTCCGGCGACGCCGTGCTGACCACGGCGTAAACATCCATCGGGCTCGCGAACACATACCGCATCGCGATCTCCGGAACCGTCATCCCGTCCCGCTCCGCCAGCTGTTCCGCCCGGCGGAGCCGCTCCATGTTCTCCGGCGCCAGATAGCCCTTCTGAGCATAGGAATCCAGCACCCGCCGGGCACCTTCCTCGTCCCCGGCCCGGAAGCGGCCGCTGAAAAAGCCCCGCCCCAGGCTGGAATAGGCGATAACCGGCATATGGTGCTCGAGGTACCATTCCCGCGCCTCCCGGTTCTCCGGCCCGGAAATCGTTACACATCCGCCGCCCCAGAGATCCCGGACCTGCAGCGCCAGGCCGTAATTGGGGCTGGACCAGGTAAAGCCCTTCAGTCCGTGGGTTTCCGCGTACTGCTTAGCCTCCGCAATCCGCTGATGGGTCCAGTTGGACACGCCGAAGGCCCGGACCTTTCCGGCCTCCAGCACCTCGTTCAGGGTTTCGATCGTTTCCCCGACGGGGGTATTCGGATCATCCCGGTGCAAAAGGTAGATATCCACTGACGGAGTCCGCAGCGCCTCCAGGCTCATGGCCAGCTGCTCAAGGATCACCCCGCGGTTCACCCTGACGACGCCGTCCCGGATATCCCCGCCCTTGGTCAGCAGGGTGATCCGGTCCCGGCAGCCCCGGCTCTCCATCCATTGGCCCAGGGCGTTCTCCGCCCGGCCGTAGCTGCGGGCGCAGTCGAAAGCGTTAACCCCCGCCTCCAGCACCCGGTCCAGCAGCTCCGCCGCCTGGGGTTCATCCGTCATGACCGGCGCCATCGCCGTTCCGAAAAAGATTCTGGAAATGTGCGGCTTTGGGGAATCAGCTTTGATTGCTCCGGGCACTTCCTTTTCCAGGATTCCCGATCCTGTACGATTTACTGTGCTCATCGGCTTTTCACCTCATCGTTTTCTGTCCGCAGACGCGGGGACGTATCTGTTGTCTTGCCAGTCATCAGACAAAGTGACGATTCCGTTGTCTGCCAGACGCAGTGTCCCTTCTCTTGAATGACCGATCCGTAGAAGCAACTCTGAGAAAAGGGGGACTGTCAGCAGACGCGGGCAGCAGACGCGGGGACGTATCTGTTGTCTTGCCAGCCCAGACGCGAGGACGCTTCTCTTGTCCGCCAGACACGGGGACGTATCTGTTGTCTTGCCAGTCATCAGACAAAGTGACGATTCCGTTGTCTGCCAGACGCAGAGCCCCTTCTCTTGAATGACCGATCCGTAGAAGCAACTCTGAGAAAAGGGGGACTGTCCTTCTGTCTGACCAGTCCGTAGAAGCAACTCAATCAGACATAAGAACCGTCCCCTGTTTTTTATTCCAGCCAGGCGGCCAGCAGATTCCGGCACTTCCGGGTCACGGCAGCCGTCCCCGTATCGGTTACGTTTTGCGCCAGCAGGAAGGTGATTTCCTGATCCGGAATGTTGCAGAAATAGGTGCCCAGCCAGCCGTCCCATCCGTATTCGCCCTTCCGGGTCAGCAGCCCGGCTTCGCCCGGCTTTTCGCAAACCCGCATCAGGCAGGAATAGTTATATCCGTTCAGTCCGTCCCACATCCCGCGGCGCACCCGCTGGCTCAGCTGCGGCGTCCGCATATACCGGACGGATGCCTTCGAAAGAATTCTCTTCCCATTGTCTGCCTTGCCGTCCCTCATCAGCATCCGCCCGAAGGCCATATAATCGTCGAGGGTGGAAACCAGTCCGGCCCCACCGGATTCGAAGGCGGGCTCGCGGTCATACACGCCGACCGCCAGATGCATCCCCGGGAAGGGCTTCAGGCCCTCCTCGGTCCGCTGATAGCAGGTTACCAGCCGCTTCCGCTTCTCCGCCGGAATCCAGAAGGCCGTATCCTTCATGCCCAGGGGCTCGAATAGCTCCTCCCGGAGGAACTGGCTGAACTTCTTTCCGGAAGCCACCTCGACCACTGCGCCCAGCACGTCCGCGCAGGTGCTGTATCGCCATTGGGTTCCCGGCTGGAAGGCCAGGGGCTGTTCCCCAAGGCGGTTGCAGAAGGATACCGTATCCATGCCGCCGCCCTGGCGGATCTTTTCCTGATTCTCCTCAAACACCCGGGCGGCATACTGCCCCGCGGGATCCGCGTCCGGATAGCACAGGCCGGCCGTCATCCCCAGCAGCTCGAGGATGAATGGCGCCCGGGGCGCCGGAATGACCTCCCCGCTTTCCGAAAGCATCTTCGGATTCCGGAAGCCCGGCAGGTACCGGTCCACCCCGTCCATGAGGTCGATCTTTCCCCGCTCCGCCAGCAGCATCACTGCCGCGGCGGTAACCGGCTTTGTCTGGCTGTAGAGCCGGAAGATAGCGTTCCGCTTCAGGGACTTTTCTTCCTCCAGGTTCGCCCATCCGGCCTTCGCGAAGGCCAGCTCTTCCTTCCCCCGGGTAATCAGCACGCTGACGCCCGCGGCCTCCCGCCGGCCCACCGCCTCCCACAGGCAGTCCTCCAGCCTCCGCGTCAGTTCCTTTTTACGCTTTCCCTTCATTGTCTTTCACTCCTCTTCTGCGAGCAGCAGTTCACGTGAACCACTCCGGCCGGATAATGATTTTGTAACCGCTTCGCTGACGCGTTCGCGGATAAAAAGACAAAAGATACGTCCCCCTGTCTTCGTCGTCCCCCTGTCTTCCGACGGATGACGGCGTTAATTGCTTCCTTCGGCCTGCTCGCCTTCTCCAGCGGCACCGGTTTCCGCCGTCGTGGTTTCCTTGGTCGTCGTGGTCGTCGTGGTCGTCGTTCCGTCGGACGTTGTCGTGGTTTCCTCAGTCGTCGTGGTCGTCGTTCCGTCGGACGTGGTCGTGGTCGTCGTGGTTGTCGTCGTGACCGCGGTTCCGCCGCTCATCTGATTCAGCTCGTTCATCTCATCCACAAAGGCCTGCAGGGTGGCCTCGTCCTGGGGCAGCTTGCTGACAAGGCCCATCAGGCCGCCGTTGGCATCAACGGTCACTTTCGCCCAAAGACCGTCCGGCTTGAGCTCGACCGCTTTTTCATGCAGTGTCCGGAACGCTTCCGACCACAGGCTGGACATGGAGAAGGCCAGGATAATCGCCAACACGCTGATCACGATCCCCGCGATACCGCCCTTTCCGTCCCGCTTCCTCTTCAGGAATCCCAGCACGATGGCCACAGCCGCCAGAACCGCCGCGGCGATGGCCCCGGCCGTTCCAAACATCATCGTCCCCAGCAGGCCGCACCCGATGGCCAGAATCCCGATAATCACAGCACCAACACCCATTTTCTTTTCCTCCGTTTCTTTTTCGGTTACGCCCCGGAGCTGTCTTCTCTGTGAACAGCCGTTCACGTCTGCCATTCTGCGACGAATGACGATTTTGGTACCGCTTCGCTTGAGCGTTCGCGGACAAAATCCGTCTCCGAAAACACCGCGTAACAGCAGTATTATACTTCATATTCCAGTGGTCAGTCCATCTTTTTTTGAATCTTTCCCTGCCGTCCGTTCCTTCATATCCTTGTTTCAGCCGATTGGGAAAAACAGATTTTGTCCGCGGTCGCGCCCGCGAATCTTTTCCTTATCCTGGCGAAATCTGCGATTTTTTCCACATTTAGCCCATCATGCTAAAAACGAATGTTCTGAAAGCCTTAAAATCAATGCAGTCCAGGCTCTCTGCAGCCCTCGGGCGAAATCTCATGAAAAAATCCACTTTTCGCCCAAGCACCGTGCAAAGGCATAAATTTCGATCTCTGCCTTTTTATCAGAAAGGCTCTGTACGTACGCTTCCATTCATGATAGAATGTGCCGTCATCCGGCGCAAAGAGCGGACACACGGTGACACACGGGGACGGTCCTTTTGTGTTCAGGGCAACCGTCACAAAATCGTTATGCGGGCAGAATAGCATCACAAAATCGTCATCCGGACAGAATGGCAGACGTGAACTGATGTTCACAGAGGAGACAGATTTTGTCCGCGAACGCGTCAGCGAAGCGGCTACAAAATCGTCATCCTAACAGAATGGCAAACGTGAACTGACGTTCACAGAGGAGGAGGAAAGAGAAATTGAAAATTAACGGACGAAGAGTGGCCATGTCCCTGTGCGGGGTGATCATCTGCGCCATCGCGGTGGGCTTTTTCAAAAAGGCCGCCTTTGGGGTGGATCCCTTCCAGAGCCTGATGAGCGGTCTGGACCGGCTGATTCCCATTCCCTTCGGAACGCTGTATGTCATCGTCAACGCCGTGCTGCTTCTGTTCAGCCTGATCTTCAACCGGCATAACATCGGCATCGCGACCTTTATCAATCTGTTCCTGCTGGGCTATATCACCCAGTTCACCCTGGAAACCCTCGACCGGCTGATCCCAGGGCCCTCCGTCCTGCTCCGCGTTCTCTTCCTCGTGATCGGCATCGTGGTCATCTGTATCGGCAGCGCCCTGTATATGACCGCCGATCTGGGCGTTTCCACCTATGATTCCGTGGCCATCACCCTCGCGGACAAATGGAAGCTCGGCAAGTTCAAGTACATCCGCATCGCTACCGACCTGGTCTGCGTCCTGCTGGGAACCGCCGTCTTCCTGATCGGCGGCGGCACCTGGGCCGAGGTGCCCACCATCGTCGGCATAGGCACCATCATCACAGCCTTCTTCATGGGACCGCTGATCGAATTCTTCAATGTTCATATCGCCCGGCCGCTGCTGAAACAATCCTGAAGCCAAAACACACGGGTGCAACAGGTAGCACACACGGGGACGGTCCTTTTGTGTTTCAGACAGAGGTGCCAGACAAAGGCAGACAAAGGGACGTATCTCTTGTCTTTTGTCTGCTCGAAAGCCATACCAATCATGATTGCCGATCTGTGAGAGACAGATTTTGTCCGCGAACGCTCAAACGAAGCGGTGCCAAAATCGTCATCTGAACAGAATAGCACACGTGAACTGCCGTTCACAGAGGTGGAAGAAACGGAACGTAAAAAAAGCAGGAATCACCCGTTGTGCACGAGCCCTCCTGTGTTATGATATGATAGGAAGCACGAAATTTACAGGACCAGCCGACACTTCCGGGCCGGCGGAAAGGATGCTCTATGCAGTACAGAAAGGATAAATCCGGCCGGGAGCTGTCGGTGCTCGGCTTCGGATGCATGCGGTTCACCCGGAAGGGAAACGCCATCGACCTGGAAAAAGCCGAAAGCGAGATCATGGCCACCTACCGGGCCGGCGTCAACTATTTTGACACCGCCTATATCTATCCCGGCAGCGAGGTGCTGCTGGGCACGGTGCTCGCCCGCAACGGCATCAGGGAAAAGGTCAGCATCGCCACCAAGCTCCCCCAGTATATGATCAACAGCCTGAACGGCGTCGAAAAGCTCTTTCAGGAGGAGCTCAGCCGGCTGCAGACGACCTATGTCGATTATTACCTGATGCATCACCTGACGGACGCCGCCCAGTGGGAACGGCTGAAATACGCCGGCATCCTGGACTGGATCGCCGAAAAGAAAAAGGCCGGTGCCATTCGGAATATCGGGTTTTCCTATCACGGAAACACGGAGAACTTCCTGAAGATTCTAGCGGATTACGACTGGGATTTCTGCCAGATTCAGTATAACTATCTGGACGAAACCGCCCAGGCCGGGCGGGTGGGCCTGAAGGCGGCCGCTGAGCGCGGGATCCCGGTGATCATCATGGAGCCCCTCCGGGGCGGCAAGCTGGTGAATCTGCTGCCCCCGCAGGCCCGGCAGGCCATCGCGGAAAATCCCCGGGGCTGGAGTCCCGCGGAATGGGGCTTCCGCTGGCTGTATAATCAGCCGGAGGTCACCGTCGTGCTCTCCGGCATGAACTCCCTGGACATGGTTCAGGAAAACGTCCGGGTGGCGGACAGCGCCCGGCCCGGGGAATTCACCGAAGCGGACTTCGCGCTGCTGGAAAAGGTCAAGGCGGCTATCCGGGCGACGGAAAAGGTGCCCTGTACCGGCTGCCGCTACTGTATGCCCTGCCCGAAAGGCGTGGATATTCCCGGTATCTTCCGCTGCTGGAACACCATGTATTCCGAGTCCCCGAAGGAGGGCCGCTTCCAGTTCGCCCAGACCGTTGGGCTGACCCGCCAGCCGGCCTTCGCCACCCAGTGCGTCTCCTGCGGCAAGTGTGAGCAGCACTGCCCCCAGACCATCCCGATCCGGGAAAAATTAAAGGAAGCGGACAAAGCCCTTCGTCCGCTCCCCTATAAGATCGGGATCAATGTTGTCCGGTCCTTCATGTTCCGGAAAAGCAAGAAAGCCTGAGGCTTCGGGCCATGCAGGTAATCGGCCCCGCCGATTGCCTGCAGCCTGGCCAGGCTTCGTGAGATCAGCTTCGCTGGCCGACTTTCAGCCTGCAGCCGGCAGTGAAATCAGTTCTGTCAGCGGCTTTACTGCCTGCAGCCGACAGTGAAATCAGCTCTCTTACAGCTTAAACCCGGTAAACACCGCCTGGGCCACGTCCCGGCCGGCGTCGTCCGTTACGTCGACCTGATAGACGCAGCTGGTGTGTCCGTCCTTGCGGCACCGAGCCTTCGCGGTCAGCCGGCTGCCCTTCGGGGCGCTGAGATAGTTCAGGCTGACCTGTTGGGCGACGGTGGGCCGGTGCCGGTTGGAGGAGGCTGTCGCGAAGCAGAAATCCATCAGGGTAAAGATCGCGCCGCCCATGACGCCGCCCTCGGCGTTCCGGTGATGCTCCGAAAGCCGGCAGCTGCAGACGGAGCCCTCCTCCGTCAGCTCCTCCAGCGTGATCCCGCTCTCCAGAGCATACCGATCCCCGCTGAAAAATGTCCGGGCTTCCTCCAGATTCTTAAACGTTCCCATTTTCAGCTTTCCCTTTCTTTATTGCATCTGTAGCTTTTCGCTTTCACAAAAAGAGTTGAGATTTCTGCCATTTTTTGTGAATCAGACAAAAGAACCGTCCCCCTGTCTGAAGAACCGTCCCCCTGTCTGCCAAGCTGACATCAGACAAAAGATACGTCCCCCTGTCTTGCAGGTTTGTCTGCTATACACTTCCTGCACGCTTCAGTATATTCCATAACAGGAAGATTCCAGACTGGGCGTTGATTCCGCCAGACAAAAGATACGTCCCCCTGTCTTGTCCGTCCCCCTGTCTTGTCCCCGCCCGTCAGCCGATGGCCTTCATCTTTTCCACCGTCTCCCGGAAGACCTCCATGGCCCGGCGGATCGGTTCCGGCGAGCTCATATCGATCCCCGCCAGCTTCAGCGCCTCGATCGGGGGCACGCTGCAGCCGGCGCTCAGGAACTTCCGGTAATCCCGCACGGCGTTCTCGCCCTCCCGCAGGATCCGGTCGCTCAGGGCGATGGCCGCGCACAGCCCCGTGGCGTAAACATAGACATAGAAGGCCCGGTAGAAATGGGGAATCCGCATCCATTCCGAAGCGATCTCCCGATCCACGACGCAGGTCTCCCCGTAATAGGTCTCATTCAGCTGATAATAGGCTGCGCTCAGGCTCTCCCGGGTCAGCGGCTCCCCCTTCTGGGCCATATCGTGGCTGATCTTTTCGAACTCCGCGAACATGGTCTGGCGGAAGCAGGTGGTCCGAAACTGCTCCAGGAAATGGTTCAGCAGGTAGGCCTGGGCTTCCGGCGCCTTCATTTTCTCCAGCAGGCAGCGCATCATCAGCGCCTCGTTGCAGGTGGAGGCCACCTCCGCCACGAAGAGGCTGTAGTCGCTCTTCGAGGCGGGCTGGGCCTGGTTGCTGTAGAAGGAATGCATGCTGTGGCCCAGCTCATGCGCGATAGTAAAAGCGCTGTCCAGGTTGTCGTTATGGTTCAGCAGCACATAGGGATGCACCTCCCGCAGGCCGCCGGAGGAGAAGGCGCCACTGGACTTCCCGACGCTGGGAAAGACGTCGATCCAGCCCCCGTCCCGGGCCTCCCGGAGCTTTTCCAGATAGTCCTCCCCCATGGGCCTGAGCCCCTCGAGCACCAGCTCGAAGGCCTCCTCATAGGGCAGCTTCATATCGAAGCCGGAAACCATCGGGGTATAGAGGTCATACAGATGCAGCTCCTCCAGGCCGAGGCGCTTTTTCCGGATCTGCAGATATTCCTGCAAAACCGGCAGATATTCGTGAATCACGGCAATCAGGTTGTCATAGACGCTCTCCGGAATCTCCAGCGGCTTCATGGCCGCCTGGCGGGCGCTTTCATAATGATGGGCGTCGGCCAGGAACTGATCCTTTTTGACGCTGGCGCCGTAGGTCGCCGCGATCGTATTGCCATAGGCAGCGTAGGTCGTCATCAGGTTCGTAAAGGCCTGGCGGCGAACCTCCCGGTCCCGGGAATGAATAAAGGTGGAATAGTTCCCCTCCGTCAGCTCCGCCTCGGTTCCGTCGGGCATCTTCACCGGCGGCAGCTTCATATCCGCCTCCGTCAGGGCGGTAAAGATCCCATCCGGCGCGTCGGCCAGCTCGCCCATCATGGCGATCAGCCGCTCCTGCTCCTTCGGCAGGGTGTGGGGCCGGGCCAGCAGTACCCGCCGCAGCATGGCGTCGTAGTCCTTCAGCGCCGGATCGGCCATGAGCTGCTTCAGCTTTTCCTCCGGCAGCGCCTGCAGCTCCGGCTCGAGGAAGGATACCGCCGTCGACGCCTGCACATACAGCCGCAGCGCCTGATCCTTGAGCCCCTGGGCCGTGGCATCCGCGTTATCCGTCTCCTTCCGCAGGAAGGCGTATTCGTACAGCGGCAGGATCCGCTCCGTCAGCGCGTAGACCGCGCAGATCGCCTCTCCCGGATTCTCCGCCACCCGGCCGTCCCAGGCCGCGGCCTCCGCCACACTTTCGCTGACCCGGGCAAACGCCTCGCGCCAGGCCTCGTCGTCCTTAAAAATATGGGTCAGGTTCCATTTGTATTTCGCGTCGATTTCTTCCCGTTTTCTGAGGCTCTCCGCCATGCTCTCGTCTCCGTTTCTTTGCCCGCCGTCTCCCGGTCAGTTTCTTGTCCGTACTGTATTCGCGAACGGAACTGATTGCCAACCCGTCGTCCTGTCCGCGGCATATACGTTCACGCAGGAGCTCTGCCTCCGGCAAATTCTGTCGTGAACCAGTATATCATACCGGGAAACCGGCGCAAAGTCAAAGAAAAACCGGAGGCCGTTCCCTGAAAGCCGGCGCGGCGGCCCGGAAACAGCCGCTTAAAAAAAGGTCGTTTTTCCGGACGGTTTATGGTATACTGATGGCACAGGCCGTTCCGGACGGCGGAACGGGACAATTTCATGATCCGAACAGAACAGGAGGAAACACCCATGTCAGAAAGCGCGGCAGCCCTGGCTCCTGAAATTTCCGAGGTATCCCGGCGAAAGATCGCCTTTGTCGGTTCCGAGTGCTATCCCTTTGTCAAAACCGGCGGCCTGGGGGACGTCATGTACGCCCTGCCCCGGGCGCTGATCCGGGAGGACTGCGAAGTACGGGTGATTCTTCCCCTGTACGGCTGCATTCCGGAAAAGTTCAAAAAGGACCTGACCTGGAAGGGCTCCTTCATGATGGATCTGACCCTGGAGGGCCGGACCTTCTTCGTCGGCATCATGGAAACGGAGATCGACGGCGTCATCTATGACCTGATTGATAACCGGGAGTTCTTCGACTGGGGGAATCCCTATACCAGCCTGTGGGAGGATATTCCGAAGTACTGCTATTTCTCCAAGGCCTCCCTGGCGGCGCTGAATTTTCTGGGCTGGATCCCGGATATCATTCACTGCCATGACTGGCAGGCCAGCCTCGTGCCGCTGTATCTGAAAACCCGCTTCTGGGGCACCCCCGTCAGCAACGCCCGGGCCGTGCTGACCATCCACAACCTCCGCTTCCAGGGCATCTGCAGCATCGATCATCTGAAATACTGGTCCGGGCTGCCGGATTATCTGTTCAACTATCCGGAGCTGAAGATCAATGATCGGGAATGCAATATGTTCAAGGGCGGCCTGGCTCTGGCGGACTGGATTACGACCGTCAGCGCCACCTATGCCGAGGAAATTCAGACTCCGGCCTTCGGCGAGGGGCTGGACAGCCACCTCCGCTTCCATCAGCCCAAGCTCAGCGGTATCGTCAACGGGATCGATACGGACATCTGGAACAGCGGCACCGACCGGCTGCTGAAGGCCACCTACACGGCGGATGATTTCCTGGACCGGAAGGTGCTCAACAAGCGCGCCCTGCAGGAGGAGATGGGCCTGGATCAGGACGACCGGAAGATGGTGATCGGCCTCGTTTCCCGGCTGACGGATCAGAAGGGGCTCGACCTGATCGACGCCATCTTCCCGAGCCTGATGGACGGAAATACCCAGGTCGTGGTGCTCGGAACCGGCGATTCCCGGTATGAAAACGCCTTCCGCTACTACGAAGGAAAGTATCCGGGCTGCGTCGCGGCCAGGATCACCTATAACGAGGGTATCGCCCACCGGATCTACGCCGGGGCGGACGCCTTCCTGGTGCCCAGCCTGTTCGAGCCCTGCGGGCTGACCCAGCTGATCGCCATGCGCTACGGCACGGTGCCGATCGTTCGGGAAACCGGCGGGCTGAAGGACACCGTCGCCCCCTGGGATCCGGAGCGAAACGAGGGCAACGGCTTCACCTTTACCCAGTACCTGCCGGGCAAGCTGCTCGAGGCGGTGAACGCGGCCAAGACCGTTTATTTCACCGACCGCTGGCACTGGGACGAGATGGTGCGGCGGGATATGGAAAAGGACGTCTCCTGGGCCAGCTCCGCCCTCCAGTATATCGAACTGTACGACCGTCTCAGCGGCAGAGCCTGACAAAAGCCCGGGCTGCGCGGTTGAGGCGCCCAGCTTAAAAAAGCTCTGGGAGCGTTATCATCAAACGTTCCCAGAGCTTTTATTTCATACCAGGCGCTGACCGGATTCTTTCCTTGCGCTGACCGCCAGGAGCCGACCGGATTCTTACCTGGAGCTGACCAGATAGTCAGTTCCCATATAGCCGATCTTGCCCTTAACTCGGACCCGGGTCCAGATTTTCCCCCGCTTGAGCACGGTCACCGCCGTTCCGACCCGATAGGTTCCCAGAATCTCGCTCCAGGAGCTTGGCTCGGCCCGCAGGTTCAGCGTCGTCCCGGAGGGCGTCCAGACATACATGGTGCTTCCGCCCCCGCCGCCGCTTCCGGAGCCGGAACCGGAGTCCGAATACAGGTATCGGGTCATCATATAGCCGGTTTTACCGCTGACCCGAACCCTGCACCAGGTGTCCCCCTTGCTCAGCACATTCACCCGCGTCCCCACCGGGAAGGCATCCAGCACCTTGCCCTTCGTGGAGGGCGTCGCCCGAAGGCGCACCATATACCCCGTGCGGATATACTTTGTCTCCGCCAGGGAGGAAGCCACACTGAAAATCACCAGCAGCGCCAGAAGCAGCGCCGTGATTCGCCGGCCATTCATTCCTCTCGTCAACACAAACACCTCTCTCTTTGCTCCTCCGGCCGAAAGGCTGTCGGGAATCCACTATTCTTGCTGTCATCCGGCCCCCGAGGAAATCGTTCCGCCTTGATCAGATCACTTTACTTTTCAATTCTATACAGACTGCTGTCTTCCTGTCAACGAATATCGATTTATTAATTGTTACATTTTTATATTTATATTCTTAAATTCCCGCGTCGTATCTCTTTCGTCCTCTGTGAACGTTAGTTCACGTCTGTCATTCTGTCCGAATGACGATTTTGTAACCGCTTCGCTAACGCGTTCGCGGACAAAATCTGTCTCCCGCCCGACCCGCGAAGCACTCACCCCCGGATCTTCGCCAGGGCTTTCCGGATCGGCTCGCTGAGCAGCACCGCCGCGACAATCTTGACCGCGTCCCCCGGCAGGAAGGGCAGCACGCACAGGCCCAGGGCCGCGCCGAGGCCGTTCCCGGTCTGGATCATGAACCAGACCGTTCCGATCAGATAGAGCACCGCCGTTCCCGCCGCCATCATGCCGGCCAGCACCGCCCGGGCCCGGCCCGTGGCGTCTCCGCCCCGCTCCGCCCCAAGCCCTGTCAGGAAGGCGCAGGGAAGATATCCGACGAGATAGCCCCCGGTCACCCCCGCCAGCTTCTGAAAGCCGCCGCTGAAGCCGGAAAAAACCGGCAGGCCGATCATCCCGATCAGCAGATACAGCGCCACCGCCGCCGTCCCCCGCTTCGACCCCAGCACCGCCCCCGCCAGATAAACCGCGAAGCTGGCCAGCGACAGCGGAATGGGCCCGACGCTGATGCTCAGCGGCCCCGCCACACAGATCAGCGCCGCCATCACGGCGATCATCGTCATATCTTTTGTCTTCACACTTATACCCCCATACTCTCCCACTGATCAATCTTCCACGGCGCGCACAAGCATCCCTGCCGCTTCTGCCACCCGACAGGCGCTTCACCTCAGCCGGGGGGTATCCTACCACCTCAGAGGAATATTGTCAACTTATTTATCTTTTATATGGGTGACATTTTGATATAGGTGACAATTTACTCGGATTTCTCCTCTGTGAACGTTAGTTCACGTCTGCCATTCTGTCCGGATGACGATTTTGTAACCACTTCGCTAACGCGTTCGCGGACAAAATCTGTCTCCGGCTTCAGTCGCAGGCTGACCTCCCCGTAATCCAGGCGGACGGTCTCATCTCCCCGGCGGATGATGAGCCGCCCCTGGCCATCCAGATCCAGGGCCTCAGCCTCATACGACCGATCTCCCTCGATCACCCGGATCTCCCGGCCGATCACATTGGACCGCCGCCGGCTCTCCTCCAGAAAGGCGCCGGTCCGCAGTTCCCCGTACAGCGCGTTCAGTTCATTCGATATTTCCGCGATCAGGCGGTTCCGGCTGACCGCGGCGCCCGTTTCGTTCTCAATGGACCCCGCGATCTCCTCCAGCTCCGGCGGAAAGCGCATCCGGCCGACGTTGACGCCGATCCCGACGACGATATAATCCAGCTCCCCGGTTTCCATGTTCATGCCGGCCTCGCTGAGAATGCCGCAGATCTTTTTCTCCCCCAGAAACAGGTCGTTCACCCATTTGATCCGTACCTGAGCCGGGGCCACGGTCTCGATCGCCCGGGCGACCGCCACCGCGGTCAGGGAGGTCATCATCGACGCCTGCTCCGGCGTGCAGGCCGGGCGCAGAATATAGGACAGATAGATGCCGGAATGGGGCGGTGAAAAAAAAGAACGCCCCCTTCGGCCTCTTCCGCCGGTCTGGGAATCCGCCGTCACCAGCAGCCCGTGGGGGGCGCCCGCTGCCGCCAGGGCCTTCGCCCGGTTGTTCGTGGAATCCAGCTGATCGTGCAGCTCGATCTCCCGGCCGATCTCCCCGTCCCGCAGCCATCGCCGGATCTCCCGCTCCGACAGCAGATCCGGCGCTTCCTCTATCCGGTATCCCCGCCGGGTGCCTCCCTCGATCCGGTATCCTTCCTTCCGCAGGGCATTGACCGACTTCCACACGGCATTCCGGCTGACGCCCAGCTCCCCGGCCATCCGCTCCCCGGAGACCGTTCCCCCGGCCCGCAGCATCTCCAGCACCTTTTCCCTGACCGCCATGCTTCTCTCCTCTGTGAATGGTAGTTCACGTCCGCCATTCTGGCCGGATGACGATTTTGTAGCCGCTTCGCTTGAGCGTTCGCGGACAAAATCTGTCTCCTCTGTGAATGGTAGTTCACGTCCGCCATTGTAAATCGCAGCGCGTTTCCTGTCAAATTCGCTTCCTTTGAAAGTGGACTTTCCCCGCCAGCTTCATTGATTTTCCGGCAAAATTCCGATATAATGATTCCATCAGAAAGCAAAACAAGCCCTCAGCGTGGAAGCGGAACGCTGTCCCTTCCCGTCAGGTCACCCCCTCAGACTGCCTTATTCCAGATAAACAGGAGGAACCGCAAATGATTCAACGCGAACCGATCATCCGTCAGAGCGATATGATCCAGTGCGCCCTGTGTGAGGACGCTCCCTGCCAGCGGGCCTGCCCCCACCTTCCCGTGAGCACCCTGCTGCGCAGCATCTGGTTCCGGAACGAGCAGACCGCCGCCCTCTCCCTGCCCCCGGAGGATCCGTGTCTCTCCTGCCGCAGGCCCTGTGAGCGCGCCTGCGTCCGGCCCGGCGAGGTGCCCATCCATGATCTGATCAACCGCCTGTATTATCAGGTGCTGCCGGAGGCGGAAACCCCGCTCCCGGAGGACACGTCCCGCCTGGCCTGCGACCTGTGCGGGGTTCCGATGGAAAATCCCTTCCTGCTGGGTTCCTCGGTGATCGCCAGCACCTATGAAAAATGCGCCCGGGCCTTTGAGGCCGGATGGGCCGGCGCCTCCTTCAAGACGGTCACCCGGCTGGAAATCCAGGAGGCCTCGCCCCGCTACTCCGCCGTCACCGGCAGCGACGGCGGCATTATCGGGTTTAAAAACATCGAGCAGCTCTCCGAGAACAGCGTGGCGGAAAACATGGAGATTTTCCGCCGGCTCAAGCGGAACTATCCCTCCAAGGTCATCGTCGCCTCCATCATGGGCCGGGCCGAGGCCGAATGGGGCGAGCTGGCCCGGATGTGTCAGGATAACGGGGCTGACGTGGTGGAGCTGAATTTCTCCTGCCCGAACATGGTGGAAGGGGATATGGGCGCCGCCATCGGCCAGTTACCGGAGCTGGTGGAGCGGTTTACCGCCGCCGCCAAAAAAGCCTGCTCGATCCCCGTGCTGTCCAAGCTGACCCCGAATGTGGAATACATGAATCCGGCGGCCGCCGCCGCGCTCCGGGGCGGAGCGGACGGGCTGACCGCCATCAACACCATCCGCAGCATTGTGGGAATCAACCTGCATACCTATGTATCCTCCCCCGCTGTGCGGGGGCTGTCCGCCATCGGTGGCTACAGCGGCAACGCCGTCCACCCGATCGCTCTGCGCTTCATCGGCGAGCTGGGGCTTGACCCGCAGCTGAAGGGGTTGCATCTGTCCGCCGCAGGCGGCGTCGAAACCTGGATTGACGCCCTGGAGTTCCTGCTGCTGGGCGCCTCCTCCGTCCAGGTGACCACCGCCGTCATGCAATACGGCTACCGGATCGTGGAGGATCTGATCGCCGGCCTGAACCTGTATCTGACGGAGAAAGGCTTCTCCTCCGTGCGGGAGGTTGTCGGGCAGGGGCTTTCCTCCCTCAGCGCCTCCTCCAGCCCCCTGGAACGGCAGTCGGTGGTTTTCCCGGTCTTCCTTCGGGAGCGCTGCATCGGCTGCGGCCGCTGCGTCCTCTCCTGCGCGGACGGGGGCCATGAAGCCCTCTATCTGAGCCCGGAGCGCCGCCCGGTGCTGAACGGGAAGAAATGCGTCGGCTGTCATCTCTGCCGGATCGTATGCCCGGAGAACGCCATCGCCGCCTCCCCCAGGCGGATTACGATCCCGTCCCCCGACAGGAGGAGTAAGGACTGAACGGCCCCCTCACTTTGATAAAGAACCCGCACCCACAAAACGGGGCTGCCTTACCATGATCGCTGAAGGATCATCGGAGGCAGCCCCGTTCGTTATGCCGGCCTGAAGCTCGGCCTTAATCAAAATCCGTCCGGATAAGATAAACCGTGTTCATGCGCATGCCCTCCGGCCGCAGGTCGTATCCGGTTTCCTCCCCGGAGGCCACGAGCAGCTTCTCGCCCTTCTCCAGCGTCTCCAGGGCGGTTCCCGCCGCTTTGGACACGGCGTCCGTCAGCGTTCCGGTCAGGGTGGACAGGCCGCTTTTCAGCGTTCCGGCGCCGCCCGCCGCTTCCGCCACGCCGTCTGTATAGGTCTTCAGGCCGTCCCGGAAGGCAGCCAGCTGATCCAGCTGTTCCTTCGCCGCCCGGAGGCTGTCCGCCGCCTGGGGCTGAAGCATTTTCAGCTTTTCCGCCAGGCCGTCCAGCACCTCGGCATAGTTTTCCGCCGTCAGCTCCGGCACGGTGATCCCCGCCGCCGCCAGGCCTGACGCCGTCAGCTGGTCGTTCGCGCTTTTCAGGGCCGCGGCCAGGATCTGATCCGCCCCGCTCATCAGGGCTTCGTTATTTCCCTTCAGGGCCGTCAGCCCGCTGTCCAGCTTCGCGGCGCCCTCGTTCAGGCTGTCCACGCTCCCCGTGAGCATGTTGACCGCCAGCGCCGCCGCGCCGGTCTTCCCGGTGGACAGCGGCATGGCCTCGCCGTCCCGGGCCGCCTCCAGCATCTTCCGGACCGTCTCCAGCCCGACTTCCCCGTCCAGACCGATCCGCTCCCGCAGGGCGCCGCCCAGCAGGCCGGCCGGATCCGGAAGGGCCGCGGTCATCATCCAGCCCGGGGCCGCGTGATCCGCGTGGAAGCGGACGCTGAAGCTGTCCTTCAGCCCCAGGCTTTCGTCCAGGCCGGTGGCACCCCAGCCCACAACCAGCTTCCGGCCGGCCTCCGTCATTAGCGCCGCGTTTTCCAGCTGCAGGTCGGTCGCGCCTTCCGGCAGCGGCATCACCGTAACGGTCAGCACCGGATAGCTTTCTTCCGACTGCCAGCGCACCGTCAGGGCCGCCTCCCCTTCCTTTTCCTTCAGCGCCGCCGCGGTCACGGTCTCCCCTTCGAGGGTCAGCTCCGCCACTGGCACCACCGCCGGCTTTTTCCCGGAGGTTCCCTCATAGGTAATATCCTTGCCCGCCGCCTGCCAGACCAGCGCCTCACCCTGCAGGGTGAAGCCTTCCGGTCCGCCGACGTTCTCGATCCCGTCCAGCCCCGTCCGGTCTGTCAGTGTTTCGCTCCCGTCCCGGTTTTCCAGCCGGATCACATCCGTCAGGCTGCGGACGCTTCCGTCCGCGCCCGTCACCACATAAACCCGTTCGTTCTTCGCGTTCTCCTCCGCCATCGCGCAGCCGCCAGAGAGCAGCATCATCACGGAAAGCAGACCGGCCATCCATCGTTTCATTTCAGCTTCACTCCTTACATTTCTTCATTCCCAGGGTCGTATGCACAATCACCTTATCCAGCAGAAGCAGCACCGCCGGCAGAAGCAGCAGCACCACCGCCACCGACCACAGCGCGCCTCGGGCCATCAGGCGGCACATGGAGGAAATAATGTCCACGTTGGAATACAGCCCGACGCCGTAGGTCGCGGCGAAGAAGCCGAGGCCGCTGACCAGGATCGACCGGGCCGAGGAGGCCACGGCCTTTTCCACCGCCGGCCGCGGCGCCAGCCCCGCCACCCGGTTCTGCTTCCACCGGGTCGTCAGCAGGATCGCGTAGTCCACCGTCGCGCCCAGCTGAATCGTTGAAATCAGGATTGGCCCGACAAAGGGCAGCGTCGTTCCCGTGAAATACGGAATGCTCAGGTTCGCGGCGATGGCCAGCTCGATGACGGCCACCAGCAGCACCGGCAGCGTAAGGGAGCGCTGCACCAGCAGGATGATCAGGAAGATGGCCGCCATGGAGATCATCGTGACCACGGTGAAATCCCGGTCCGTGCAGGCGATCAGATCCTTCGTGCAGGGCGCCTCGCCGATCAGCATGCCGCCCCGGTCATATTTCTTCAGGATCCCGTTCAGGGCATCGATCTGGGCATTGACCTCGTCGGAAGAGATCACATAGGCGCTGTTGACCAGCATCAGCCGATAGCGGTCGCTCTTCACGGCGCCTGTCACCTCCGGCGGCAGGATGCTCTCCGGAATGCCTGCCCCCAGCAGGGAGTCGATCCCGACGACGTCCTTGACGCCGTCCACCTGCTCCATCTCCCGCGTCATGGCCAGCACCTGTCCCCGGGACACACCGCTGTCCACCAGCAGCAGGTGGGTGGTCGACATATCGAAGGTTTCCTCCAGTTTCCGGTTCGCCTGCACGGAAGGCAGATCCCGGGGCATCACCCGGCTCATATCGTAATAGACGCCGATATGGCTGTAGCCGTAGAAAGCGGGCACCGCCAGCACCACCAGCGCCACGCACAGCGCTCCGTAATGCTTCACCACGAACCGGCCGATCCCGGAAACATCCGGCAGCAGCGGCCGGTGGGAGGTCTTCGCGATGGCCCTGTCCAGCACCCGGATCACGCAGGGCAGCAGCA
Source organism: Clostridia bacterium (assembly GCA_017433405.1). Taxonomy (GTDB): domain Bacteria; phylum Bacillota; class Clostridia; order Christensenellales; family Aristaeellaceae; genus Aristaeella. The sequence continues at coordinate 25,074 of JAFRHH010000033.1, forward strand.
CCAGCGTGCCCAGCAGCCCCAGTACGACGCCCTTGCTCATGACGATACCCAGATCCCGGCCCAGGGTGAAGCTCATGAAGCAGATGCTGATGAAGCCGGCGATGGTGGTCAGGCTCGACCCCAGAATCGAGGAGAAGGTCAGGCGAATCGCCTCCGCCATCGCCTCGTCCGCGTCCGGCTTCAGGCTCTTCTGCTCCTGATAGCTGTGCCAGAGGAAAATGGAATAGTCGAGAGTGACGCCCAGCTGCAGCACCGCGGCCACCGCCTTGGTGATGTAGCTGATCTCGCCGAGGAAGTAGTTGGTGCCCATGTTCCACAGGATGCTGACCCCGATGCAGCACAGGAAGATCAGCGGCAGCAGGAAGGAATCCATCGTCACCATCAGGACGACGGCGCACAGGGCTACCGCGATGCCGACATAGATCGCCTCCTGCTCCTCCACCAGCTTCTTGGTATCCGTGACCACGGCGGACAGCCCGGAGACGAAGCACTTCTCCCCGGCGGTCTTCCGGACCGCGTCGATGGCCTCCATGGTCTCCTCCGAGGAGGAACCCTCGTCAAAGAACACCGCCGTCAGCATGCAGTCCCCACGGCTGAACCGGGAACGGATCTCCTCCGGCAGAATCTCCGCGGGCACGGCGCCTTCCGTCGCGGAAGCCCAGCCGAGGACGGAATCCACATGGGGAATCTGCTTCAGCGCGTTTTCCATCTCCCGCTGCTGCGAGGTCGTCAGTCCCTCGGTCACCAGCAGGGAGAAAGCCCCCTTCCCGAAATCCTTCAGCAGGATCTCCTGGCCCCGGACCGTCTCCAGATCCTGGGGCAGATAGTACAGCAGATCGTATTTGGTCTTCGTCGCCGCCATTCCCAGTACAGAGGGAACCAGCAGCGCCAGACAGATCAGGATGACCAGCACCCGGTGCCGGATCATCCACAGGGTAACTCCTTTCACGTCCCTTGCCTCCTTGATTCCACGTTGTTGAACATCCAGCCTTCCCAGGCTGATCCAGTGTCAGCCGCGCGGATGGCAGGGCGCAGGGCGCCGCCGCCTTCACTTTGCTGAACACTGTGTTGACAAACTCAACAGTGCGAATTATAATCATACCTGTGATCAAAATCAATGATCAATGTTGACGACATTCGTCGGTTATTCAACGCGGCTTTGATCGTAAAACGGTTATTGAACAGATCGCGCGAAACTGTTGATGACTTCGCCAGGGCTGGTCGGACGGGAGCAGGCCGGGCGAAAGCCGGAAGACGCGGGAGCGTCCGCCGGAACAGACGGCACCGCTGAAACAGCCGGGAAGAGGAATGCGGTGAAACCATGAAGGCGGCAGGAAGGGCGGAAAAGATGAAAACGGCAAAAAGGCCGGAGGCGGTGGAGACCATGGAAGCAGAAGAAAAGGCTGGTTTCCCGGATACGGCGGAAAAGCCTGTCAGGGCGGATACAGCGGAAAAGCCTGTCAGGGCGGAAACCGGGCGGAAGGAGGACCGCCGGGTGCGGCGGACGAAAAAGCTCCTGAACCAGGCGCTGACGGAGCTCCTCGAGCGCAAGCAGATTCAGGAGATTACCGTAAAGGAGCTGACGGATCTGGCGGATATGAACCGGGGCACCTTCTATTTATATTACCGGGATATCTACGACATGCTGGAAAAGACGGAGGACAGCCTGTTCGACGCCCTGAACGCCATTCTCTCCCAGCATGAAAACGAAGGCATCCATACCAGCGTACGGCCGATCCTGCTGGATCTGTTCCGGTTCGTTGAGGAAAATCAGGAGATGTGCCGGGTGCTTTTGAGCCCCAACGGGGATATGAATTTTCTGCACCGGCTCAACGAGGTCATCCGGGAAAAATGCCGCCGCTTCTGGCCGAACCTTCAGGGGGAGCGGGAGGAGGCGGACTATGACTATCATTACAGCTTCGCCGTCTTCGGCTACGCCGGCCTGGTCCGGGCCTGGGTCAGCCGCGGCTGCCCGGAAAGCGCCGAGTCCATGGCGAGCCTCGCTGCGGACATCACCTTCCACGGCGTCCTCCCCCGTGCGGAGCGCGGCTGAGCCGCTTCCCCGCGGCGATTATACTCGCGAACGGAATGGATTGCCAAATCAGAGGATAAACTTTCCTTGCCAAATCGGCTTTCTCATTGTAAACTGTTGCCAGACAGCAAAAAGAAAAGGAGGATCCTCCCCTATGAAAATGACCTTCCGCTGGTATGGCAGCCAGATTGATCCGATTCCCCTGAAATACGTCAAGCAGATTCCGGGTATGACCGGGCTGATGGGCCTTTTGGACAAGCCCGCCGGCGTGGACTGGCCGGAGGAGGAGTTCGCCGCCCTGAAAAAGGAAGTCAACGAAGCCGGGCTGGAGATCGAAGTCATCGAGTCCGTTAACGTCCATGAGGATATCAAGATGGGCCTCCCCTCCCGGGAGGAGTATATCGCCAACTATATCTCCACGATCCGGATGCTGGCCCGTCATGGCGTAAAGGTGATCATCTATAACTTCATGCCCGTCTTCGACTGGCTGCGGACGGATCTCGCCCGGGTGATCCCCGAGGACGGCAGCAACAGCCTGTATTTCGACGAGAAGGATCTCGGGGAAATGGGCCCGCTGGAAATCGTCCGGAAAACCGCGGAGGACAGCAAAGGCTTCACCCTGCCCGGCTGGGAGCCGGAGCGCCTGGCCCTGCTGGAGACGACGCTGAAGCAGTATGAAAGCATCGGGCCGGACGATCTGCGGAAGAATTTCAAATATTTCCTGGACGCGGTGATTCCCGTCTGCGAGGAGGTCGGCGTCCGCATGGCCTGCCATCCGGACGATCCCGCCTGGCCGATCTTCGGTCTGCCCCGGATCACCCACTCCCAGGCCGATTTCGATATCATGGTAAAGCTGCATGACAGCCCCGCCAATACGCTCTGTCTGTGCACCGGTTCCCTGGGCAGCAATCCCGACAACGATATCCCCGCGATTATCCGACATTTCGGAAAGATGGACCGGATCGGCGCCATGCACGTGCGGAACGTCAAATATCTGGGCTATCATCATTTCCGGGAGGCGGCCCACCTGTCCAGCACCGGCGACCTGGATCTCTATGAAATCATGAAGGCCATCCACGAAACCTGCCCGGATACCTATATCCGGCCGGATCATGGCCGCATGATCTGGGACGAGCAGGGCCGGCCGGGCTACGGCCTGTATGACCGGGCCCTGGGTGCCGCCTATCTCAACGGCCTCTGGGAAGCCATCTGCAAAGCCTAAAGACAGGGGGACGTATCTTTTGTCTTGCAAGACAGGGGGACGTATCTACTGTCTTCTCGTGTATGTGCTGGACGAGCGTTGCCAAGGCCCCTGCGTCCGGAAACGATAGCGGAAGACAGGGAGACGTATCTAGTAGGACGGTTCCAGCGAACCAATTCCCGGAAAAATAAAGCACTTCTGACGAAAGCAACCGTAATCTGTATACTACCCGCAATGAAAACAGTTACGCAGACGAAAGTGCTTGCAACGGCGAAAAAAATGGTTGCGCCACTATTGACTGGAACAACCCCCACGACTATAATATCCGCGTAACGAACGCGAATCACTGAAAGCTTCTTCGGGGTTGGGTGCAATTCCCTACCGGCGGTACAGCCCGCGAACCGGCCTTCCGGCCGGCCGATTCGGTGAAATTCCGAAGCCGACAGTCACAGTCTGGATGAGAGAAGAAACGGTCAGAGCGATATGCCGGTTTTTTCCCGGCCGCCCTCCCGCCCCTGAAAGCGAAGCAGCTTCAGGGGCGCGTGTCATTTAAAGGAGGGAAAACCATGAACAAAACCGAAACCCATCCCCATCGGATCCTCACAGTCGGAAACATGACCCGGATCGCCGTATTGACGGCCGCCGCCTGTATTTTGGACCTGATCCAGATCCCCATCGTCGCCTTCTACAAGCTGGACTTTGGCAACGTGCCGGTGCTGCTGGGAACCTTTTCCATGGGCACGGTGCCCGGGATCATTATCCTGGCGCTAAAATGCCTCATCGGCCTGATCCATACCTCCAGCATGGGCATCGGCAAGCTGGCGGACTTCATTATGAGCGCGGCGCTGATCATCCCTGCCGGCCTCCTGTATCATCGGAACAAAACGCGGAAGACCGCCGTCTGGGGCATGCTGACCGGCACCCTGTGCATGACCGTCGTCGGCGTTCTGGTCAACCTCTGGATCCTGATTCCCTTCTATATGACCGCCTTCCACATGGACATGCAGGGCATCCTGAACTACGCCGGGGTCGCCGGCGTGGACGCCCAGTGGAAGCTGCTGCTGATGATCACGGGGCCGTTCAACCTGCTCAAAGGCCTGCTGCTGAGCCTGGTCACCGGCCTGATCTACAAGCCTCTCAGCCCTCTGCTCCATCAGAAGCTGTAAATCGGAGATCAGAAGCGCTACAAAAAACAGTCCTCATGCTCAACGAGGACTGTTCGGTGATCAGCTTCGCGCTTTCTGGCGCGCTTTCATTCAAATAAGAAAAGACAGAAGATACGTCCCCCTGTCTTCCCCCCCTGTCTTCCCCCGCGAAAAAAGGCTGCAGAGCTGAAAGAAGATCTCTTCCAGGCTCCGCAGCCTTTTTATTTTTCCGACCGGCTTACTTCTCCTGCCAGGTCTTCACCTTGTCGGCCGCCATCCGCTTGATCGTCTCTTCCGGATAGGGGGACTCGCTGCCGCCGAAGCAGTACAGGAAATACTTCCCGCCCTCGGTCTTGTACAGGGTTTCCTCGTATCCCTTGGGATCACCGAATACACCAAACACCTTCTTCTGGAGCAGTTCGGAAGCATCGGTATCGTAATCTACCTTGCAGATCGTCTTCTTCATGCCTTTCTTCCTTTCGCGCTCACAGCGCCTCTTCATATTCCCGTGCCCTTTGCACACTTGCTATTATATCATAGGTTTTTTTAGGATACAATAGCCTTCCATGGTGAAAAATCAACCATATGGAGCAATTTAAGGCCCTGCGAAGCGGTTTTTTCTATTCGAAGCCCCCACATCAGGCCCCGCGAAGCGTTTCCCCATTCGGAGCCCTACACCCGGGCGTAGGCCGCCTTCGCGGTCACGCCCCCGATCCGGCCAAGGGCCCCGGTCAGGGCGTTGATCACGTCCCCCGGGGCATCCATGGCCACGCAGATCAGGCTGACCCGCTTCGCCCGGTAGGGAATCCCCATCCGGCCGATGATATGGTTCGCGTAGGCGTGGAGCAGCTCATTGACCCGGCTAACCGCGTCCTCATCCTCGACGATGACGCTGATCACCGCCACCCGCGTTTCCATGGGCTTACACGATGCCCTGGGCGTTCATGGCGTCGACGACCTTCTCGAAGCCCGCGATGTTCGCGCCGGCGACGAAGTTATCCTTCAGGCCGTACTTCTCGGCGGCCCTGTCGATGTTATGATACAGGTTCACCATGATGCCCTTCAGCTTGGCGTCGACCTCCTCGAAGGTCCAGCTCAGGCGCTCGCTGTTCTGGCTCATCTCCAGCGCGGAGGTGGCGACGCCGCCGGCGTTGGCCGCCTTGCCCGGCAGGAACAGGATGCCGTTTTCCTGCAGGTAGTCGGTCGCTTCCTGGGTGGTGGGCATATTGGCGCCCTCCGCCACGACCTTAACGCCGTTCTTGACCAGCATCTTCGCGTCGTCGAGGTTCAGCTCGTTCTGGGTCGCGCAGGGCAGCGCCACGTCCGCCTTGACGCTCCATACGCCGCGGCCTTCGTGATATTCCGCCTTCGGCCGGTAGTTCTTATACTCCGTCAGCCGGGCGCGCTTGACTTCCTTGATCTCCTTGAGGGCGGCCAGATCGATGCCATCGGGATCGTAGACCCAGCCGGTGGAATCGGAGCAGGTCACGGGCTTGCCGCCGAGCTGGAAGGCCTTCTCGATGGCGTAGGTCGCCACGTTGCCGGCGCCGGACACGATAACCGTCTTGCCCTTCAGGGAATCGCCGTGGCACTTGAGCATCTCTTCCGTGATATAGAGCAGGCCGTATCCGGTGGCTTCCTTCCGGGCCAGGGATCCGCCGTAGCTCAGGCCCTTGCCGGTCAGCACGCCTTCATACAGGCCGGTCAGCCGCTTATACTGGCCGTACATATATCCGATTTCCCGGGCGCCGGTGCCGATATCGCCGGCGGGCACGTCCGTATCCGCGCCGATGTATTTGAACAGCTCGGTGATGAAGCTCTGGCAGAAGGCCATGACCTCCCGGTCGCTCTTGCCCTTCGGATCGAAGTCGGATCCGCCCTTGCCGCCGCCGATGGGCAGGCCGGTCAGGCTGTTCTTGAACACCTGTTCAAAGCCGAGGAACTTAATGATGCCGAGGTTGACGGAGGGATGAAGCCGGAGGCCTCCCTTGTAGGGTCCAATGGCGCTGTTGAACTGCACCCGGTATCCGGTATTGACCTGCACCTGGCCCTTGTCATCCACCCACGGCACGCGGAAGATGATCTGCCGCTCCGGATTGACGATCCGGTCCAGCAGCGCGTCCTTCCGGAACTTCTCCTCGTTCGCCTCGACCACGGGGCGCAGGGAATTCAGCACCTCGCGGACCGCCTGATGAAACTCGGGCTGGCTGGGGTTCTTTTCCACTACACGTTCGATAACCTCGTCAACATAAGACATTTCCGTTTCCTCCTTGCCTGTTTCTGCGTCCTGAAATTGAAAAGCGCCTTTAACAAACCTAACACTGTTAAAGACGCCCTTGCCTTTACGGCGTTCATTCTACCCGGGTGGCTTTTCCTTGTCAATCAGGGGGATTGGATTTCTTCTGTATTTTCCCCGCCTCCGTTTTCCCCGTCCATAAAGTCCACCCGGATCCGGATCCATTTTTCCAGATAGCGCAGGGCGCTGTCGAAGTTCGTCCCGGCGGCCGCCGCGGCCTCGGTGGCGGCGCCCCACCGCTCGAAGTTCATGCCCGCGGAATCCCGGATTTCCTCCGCGTATTCCGCCAGGCTTTTGAGCGCGCGGCCCCCGCCGTCCGCCGTCTCCCCGAGGAGGATCGCCATGGCCGGCCGGAACCGCTGCTGCCAGAGCAGCCCCGTCTCCCGCCGGAAGGCCTCCTGCCCGTACAGAACCCAGTACAGGTTTCCCGGCCGCCGGCTCTGGGTGGTCATGTAGTTTCCCCGGGGTTCAAACCCCCGGGAGGTCATATTGCCGAAGGCGAGATCGTAATCCCAGGCCGGCCCGGCGTAGATCAGCGGATCGACGGCGTCCGAATCCTTGTAGAAATACTGGCTGCCGCCGAGAAAATCAAAATTCTTGCACCATTCCTCCAGCAGGAACTTCAGCGCGAAGGATTCCGCATCCAGGTATTCCTGCCATCCCTTCCCGGTTTCGGGATGGATCCCGTCCTTCGCCAGCAGGGCCCCCATGGCCTCGTCCACCCGCTCCGCGAGATACTGAACCTCCCGCAGGCTCGGGCAGGTGGGCTCGATAATCCGGACGCAGAGCCGCCCCTGCGTCTGAAAGCCGGGCTTCGCGGTATTCCCGTACCGGTGATCCTTTTCAATCTTCGCGATATAGCCGCCCGTCACGTCCTCGGGATCCGCTGGCAGCTCGTATCCCCGGATCTCCGCCAGGTTTCCCCAGGCCTTTCTGAACCGGGGATAGGAGGCGGGATCCGCCGAAAGCAGCGCCTCGTTTTCCTCCTCCAGGTCCCGGATGCTGACCCGGTTCTTCTTGATCTGAACCTTCTCCGTCAGCAGGTACAGCCCCTGGTAATCCCCGTTGATCCAAAGATCCGCCTGGGCGCATCTGACGGCGCAGGGAAGGCCGATCTCCCGGGCGGTATCCAGGGCAATCTGGTTCCGCAGGAGGCTCAGATCCGTATAGTTGGCCAGCAGCACCCAGGTCTTGCCCCCGGGCAGGCCGGCGGGGCCGATCTTCTCCGGTACCTTCAGCTCGAAGGGCTTTTTCTGGTAGGCGAAGGTGCTGTTTCCCCGGCCCCGGAAGAGGCTGATGCTCCCCCGGTAGCCAAGGCTCCCGTCCGCCTCCCGGACGGTCAGCTGCCCCGCGTCGATCTTCTCCTCCTGGCTTCGCCGCACGGCGGAAAGCCGCTCCGGGTCCACCGTCAGAAACAGCGCCGGCAGCGGCGATCCCCGTCGGATCACCATCGTGGCGATGCTTCTTCCCTGCCCGTCCCGGATCAGGGTCTTGCGGTTCAGAAACGCGGTCAGATCCGCCGCTTCCCCCGGCCGGACCTCCGTCCGCTCCTCGCCGAGAAGCAGCACCTCCTGCCCCGGCATCTCAAGGCTCACCGCCCGAAGATCCCACACCCCCGGCGCGAACAGCGTCTGCACCGAGCCCCGCAGCCGGCTCCGCACGGCCTCCGGCGATCCGTCAGCCGTCAGGATCAGCGTCCGGTCCGCCTCCGCCCGGGCGCTCCCCCAAAGGCCGGCCAGCCCCTCCGGAAGCCACGAAACCGGCAGGATCCCCGCCGCCAGGAGCAGGCCCGCCGCCAGCAGGACGCCCGCCGCCAGGCCCCGTCCTCTCCGCAGAATCCCGTCTTCGGCCCGGCGCGCCCGAGGCGCCCGTCCCCTCACTTCCGGGCCTCCTGAATCGCGCGGATGAAGTCGCGGCTCCGCTCCTCCTTCGGATGGGCGAAAAACTCCTTCGACGGCCCGGTTTCCACGACCCGGGAATCCGCCATGAACATGACCCGGCTGGATACGTTCCGCGCGAAATCCATCTCGTGGGTCACCACCAGCATGGTCATCCCGTCCTCCGCCAGCTGCCGCATGACCGCCAGCACCTCGCCGATCAGCTCCGGATCCAGTGCGCTGGTCGGCTCGTCGAAATACAGGATCTCCGGCCGCCCCGCCAGCGCCCGGGCGATGGCCACCCGCTGCTGCTGTCCGCCGGAAAGCTGAATGGGATAGCTTTTGACCTTGTCCGCCATGCCGACCCGGTCCAGGGCCTCCATGGCGATCTTTTCCGCCGCGTCCCGCTTCATCCCCGCCCCGGCGGTCAGCCCGAGGGTCACGTTCTGCAGCACGTTCTTGTTCAGAAACAGGTTGTAGTTCTGAAACACGAACCCGGTCTTCTTCCGGATCCGGGCGATGTCCTGCCGCGTCGCCGCGTGCAGGTCGAAGGGCTCCCCGTCAAAGACGATGGTCCCCCGGTCCGCCCGCTCCAGAAAGTTCAGGCACCGCAGGAAGGTGGTCTTGCCCGATCCGCTGGGGCCGAGAATCGCCACCACGTCGCTCTTCTCCACGTCCAGGCTGATGCCCGAAAGCACCTCCTGGTCCCCGAACTTCTTGTGAACATCCCTGATTTCAAGCATCATGTCCGGACACCTCCATAGCGGGCCAGCCGTTTCTCGCCCCTGTGCTGCAGCCAGGTCAGAATCGTGCAGAACATCAGATAGATCACCGCCACCTCGGTATACAGCCCGAGGGATTCATACACCCGCCCGTTGATAACCTGGGCCTGGCGGAACATCTCCATGACGGAAATCGTCGCCGCCATGCTCGTCCCCTTCAGCATGGAGATCAGCGAGTTGGACAGGGCCGGGAAGGCGGTCCGGAACGCCTGGGGCAGCACCACGTGCCACATGATCCGGGGAAAGGACAGCCCGACGCAGTAGCCCGCCTCCAGCTGGCCCCGGGAAACGCTCTCCAGGGCGCCCCGGATGGTTTCCGCCATATAGGCGCCCTCGTTGAAGCCGAAAACCAGCACCGCCGCGGGAAACGCCTCCAGCGTGATCCCGATCCCCGGCAGCCCGAAGAACACAATGTACAGCTGCACCAGCAGCGGCGTGCCCCGGGTGATCCAGATATAGAAGCGGCAGACCTGGCGCAGCCCCCGGACGTTGGCGTACTGCACCAGCGCCACCAGCAGGGAGATCAGCAGGGCCAGGCCGAAGGACAGAATCGTCAGCGGCACCGTCACCTTGATCCCGTATTCCAGCAGCTTGGGAAAGGAATCCACCAGGATGTTCCAGAGTCTTTCGTTCATCGTATACCCTCTTTTTGTCTCATCAGGCGTCTGTCCGCGCCGCCCGGCCGAAACCCGCGGGTTCCCCGGCGTCCCTTTCACGCGCGCAAGTCACAGGGAGATTTCCCTGTGACTTGCGCCTTTCCGTCAAAAGGCCGCTTCCCCGGTCCGCCTCGCTTCTCCGGAAAAGCACCCTTCCTCCGGCTTACTTCTCCTTCGTCAGATCCGTGCCGAAATACTTCTCGGACAGGGCGGCCAGGCTGCCGTCCTCCCGCGCCGCGGCCAGAATCCCGTTGATGGCCTTCACCAGGCTGTCGGTATCCGCGCCCTTCTTCGCCGGAATCACCACCGGCTCGCCCGCCAGGGTCTCGACGATCTTGATCTTCGCGTCCGGATGCTCCCGGAGATAGTCGTCCACGGAGCCCTTCGCGTTGATCGTCGCGTCCACCCGGCCCTGCTCGAGCATCATCATGGTCTCCCCCAGGGTATCGACGTATTCGACGGTGGCGCCCGCCTCCTCCGCCCGCTGGGCATAGGTGGAGTTCGGGGAATTGCTGGTCTTCTTCCCAGCCAGATCCGCCACGGTTTTGATGTCCTCGTTGTCCGCCCGGACGACGAGCACCGCCTCGGTATAGACATAGGGCTCGGTGAAGGCGAACTTCTCCGCCCGCTCCGCGGTGTAGCCGACGCCGTTGACCGCCAGGTCAAACCGGCCGCCCTCGACCCCCGCCAGGATGGATTCCCACGGAACCTCCTGGAAGTCGGCCGTCACACCCAGGCCCTTCGCGATCAGCTCGCCGACCTCGACGTCGAAGCCGGTCAGGGGGCTGCCGGGGGTCTCATGATAGGTCCATGGGCTCCAGTTGCCCTCCATGGCGATGGTCAGCGTCCCTTTGGCCTGAATCCTGGCCAGCGCGTCCCCGCCCTCGGCCAGCGCCATCGCGCCGGAAGCAATCATCAGCAGGGCCATCAGGCCCGCAATCAGCTTCTTCATGTTCCTCTCTCCTTCTCGTTATCTTTGTGTTTTCCGCCTTCCCGGCGTTTTCCGCATTCCTTACGTTTTCCGCCTTCCCGGCGATTTACTCCATCGCGTCCAGCAGCCGGTGCAGCAGCCGGTACAGGCTGTAGGCCTCCTCCTGGGGCAGGGAGATGCATTTTCCCATCTTCTCCGGGATATCCTTCAGCTGGTCCCGCAGCGCCCAGCCCGCCTCCGTCATGGAAACGTCAACCACCCGCTCGTCGTTCTTGCACCGGCAGCGGCTGATCCATCCGCTCTCCTCCATCTTTTTGAGCAGCGGCGTCAGCGTTCCGCAGTCCAGATACAGCCGGCGGCCCAGGTCGCCGACCGTGGTCTGCCCCATCTCCCAGAGCGCCAGCAGAACGATATACTGCGTATAGGTCAGCCCATAGGGTTTCAGCAGCGGGCCGTACGCGTTGACCACCTTCCGGGACGCCGCGTACAGCGGAAAGCACAGCTGGCTGTCCAGCCGGAGCTGCGGATACTGCTTCTCCTGAATCCCCTGTCCTTCCATTGGTTCCTGTTCCCCCGTTTCACCGCTGCGCATGCCAGCGTGCATCCTGCTTACAGATTCCCCTCGATCCAGCTCTTCAGCGCCGGGCCGGGCTTGAAGCCGATGCTCTGATCCACGCACTGGCCGTTCTTGAGCAGCAGCACGGTGGGCACGGAGCTGATCCCGAATTCCCCGGCCAGATCCGAAGCGTCGTCCACGTCCACGTTGTAGAACTTCACCTTATCCGCCAGCTGCTCGGAAACCTCCTCGATCACCGGCGCCAGCATCTTGCACGGGCCGCACCAGGTCGCGGAAAAATCAACCACCGCCACGGCGTCCTTCGCCGCTTCGTTCCGGAATCCCTGTTCGTCAATCTTCTTAACCATCGTCATGTCCTCCTCTGTCCATTCGTTCCATATGTTCCCAGATTCAATTTCTGCTCCGGCTGTCCGTTTTCCTTCCGGCCGGTCCTTTTTTCGGATTCTCGTCTCTCCGCCGGCTCATCCCGGCGTTATTTCTTCTTCAGCCCGTCGAGATACGCCGCCGCGCTGATCGCGGCCACGTTGCCCTCGCCGGCGGCCTTAACGTACTGATAGGGCGTTCCCGTAATGTCGCCGCAGGCGAACACGCCCGGCAGGCTGGTTTCCATCTTCCGGTTCACCCGGACGTGGGCGCCTTCGGTTTCGAGCCCGGGCACCAGCTGGCCGGGGGCCACCGCTTCCCGCAGCACGAACACCCCGTCCGCCGGATACTCGCCGCCCTCGGTCGTCACCTTCCGGCGGGCGCCGTCCTGCGCGATGCCGGTCACCTTTTCCCGGATCACCCTGACCGCCTCCGGCAGATTCGTCTCTTCCTTATACATCGGGAAATAGGTCACGCTCCGGCAGACCTCGCTCAGGAAGGCGGCCTCCGCCTCCTCCCGCGGGCCGTAGCCGACCACGATCACGTCCTTCCCGCGGTACAGCGGCGCGTCGCAGGTGGCGCAGTAGCTGACGCCCCGGCCGAGCAGCTCCTCCTCCCCGGGCAGGGGTTTGGCCTGAACCACCCCCGTCGCCAGGATAACCGCGCCGGCCTCGAGCATCTCCTCCCCGACCTGCAGGGCGAAATAATCCCCCATGGCGTAGACGGCGCCGACCCGCTTCTCCGTAATCCCGATCCCCATCTGGTCCAGCTGGTTCCGGAAGGCCTTCGCCATATCCGCCCCCTTTACGGCGGGCAGCCCCGGATAATTCCGGATCTCGTGAGCTTTGGCCACCTTTTCGCTCATCTGGCCGCTTCCCAGCAGCAGCACCTTCTTGTTCCGGTTCACGGCGGTCAGGGCGGCGGACACCCCCGCCGGGCCCGTCCCGATGATCGCGATATCATAGCGTTCCATTCTCTTCTTCTCCTCTGTGAACCTCAGTTCACGTCTGCCATTCCGGCGCCGGCGCTCACCGTCCCGCGCTTACAGCAGGGACGCCACGCACTCCTCAACCTTCTTCATGTCCGCCGTGGGCTCGAACCGGGCCACCACGTTCCCCTGCCGGTCCACAACGAACTTGGTGAAGTTCCACTTGATCGCCGGATTGTTCTTGTAATCCTTGTCGATCTTCTTGAGCATCACGCCCATCGCCAGCGCGGCCGGGCCGTGGCCGAAGCCCTCGAAGCCCTTCTGGCTCTTCAGGAAGGTGTAAAGCGGCAGCTCGTTCTCCCCGTTAACCTCGCTCTTTTTCATCTGGGGGAACTGGGTGTTGTACTTCAGGGTGCAGAACTCGTGAATCTCCTCATCGGTTCCGGGGGTCTGGCCGGCAAACTGATTGCAGGGGATGTCCAGGATCTCCAGTCCCTTCTCGTGATACTTCTCGTACATCTCCTCCATGGGCTTGTAGTGGGGCGTAAAGCCGCAGCCCGTCGCGGTGTTGACCACCAGCACCACCTTGCCCTCGAAATTCTTCATGGAAACCTCTTCCCCCTTGGAATTGAGCACGGAATAATCATAAAAGCCCATCGTTAAAATCTCCTTCCGCCGGATCTCTTTCCGAAACCCTTTTTGCAAATAATATTTTATTCAATATATTTAAAATGTCAATACCTTTTATAAAATATTTTCGCCTGACCCCGCCCTTGCCCGGAGAACGGTTCTTCTGTATAATGGCTCTGTTTAATCAATCCCTGAAGGAAAAGGAGACTGCCTGCCCATGACCTGCGCCAAAACGTCCGCCGTTCCCACCAGTCCCGCCCGCTCCGGCCAGAGCGCCGCGGTCCCCGCCGCCCGAAAGACCCTGCTGCTCTTCGACCTCGACGGAACCCTCTGGGATTCCGCAGCCAACGTGGCTGAAGCCTGGAATGAGATCTTCCTCCGGGAGGATCCCTCCCTGCCCCCGCTGACGACGGAGGATATTCACAGCGTCATGGGGCTGACGATGCGGGAGATTCAGGATGTGCTCCATCCCTCGATCCCGGCGGAAAAGCGGGACCGGATCTTTGAGGAATGCAACCGCTACGAGGTGGAATACCTCCGCCTCCACGGCGGCACGGTCTATCCCGGGCTCCGGGAGGTGCTCGAGGCCCTGCGCGGCCGGGGCTTTACCCTCGGCATCGTCTCGAACTGCCAGTGCGGCTATATCGACGCCTTTCTGAAATCCTCCGGCGTGGGGGACCTGATCGCCGACTGGGAGGAATGGGAGCGCACGGGCCTGGTCAAGGGAAAAAACATCCGCCTGGTCATGGAGCGCAACGGCTTTGACCAGGCGGTCTATATCGGGGATACGGCGAAGGACGAGGAGGCGGCGGACCTGGCCGGCCTTCCCTTTATCCACGCCGCCTATGGCTTCGGCCGGGGGCAGCACCCCGTCGGCGTGCTCTCCGCCCTGACGGAGCTGCCGGCCCTGATCGACCGGCTGAACCTGGACTGAACACAGCACGCAGGCATCAGATCTCAGGGGCCGGCGATTCATTCGCCGGTCAGACCGGAAGCAGTCTGTCTGTTCATTAAAATCCATTCAGCAGTCCTTTGCTGCTGCTCCTCGGAAGAGATCGCAGCATGGCCGTCGCCTGCCTGCATTCCGTAATTTCCGAACTGCGCGTGATTTCCGCCTTCAATCACATGCACCTCACCGCTGTCCGGAAGCTCCCGGATGGCTTTCTCCAGTTTTGACATATTGATCACACCATCTTCAGAGCCGTAGATCACCAGTGCTTTCATGTTTTCAGCCAGTGGCTTTGCCGGATATGCCGCAAGCATGAAAACACCGGACAGCTTTGCACTGTGGGTTGACGCATAGCCGGCAGCCATCGCGCCTCCGAGAGAATGCCCGCCAATATACCAATGCTCGTAATCATGCTGCGCCATTACCTGATCTGCCTTGTTTACGCCAAATACCGCCAGGCGAAACGGCATCCGTACAAGGCAGATATCCATTCCCTGTTCGGCCAGCCGATGAAGCAGCGGAGCGTATGCGGTTTCCTCCACCTTGCCCCCGGGATAGAAGATGAGCGCGTCCGTCTCGGAAGGGCCATCGAAAAACCAGCCGTATTCCCTTTGCGTGATCGTAACGGATTCGTCGGATTTCAACGCGCTGAGGGCTGATTCCTCCGCGTGGTAGTATTGCTCCGTATAAATCAGAAACGCGATGCACAGCACGGCAATCGCAGATACAGGAATAAGCAGCCAGGTTTTTTTGCGCCTTCGGTTCCTGTTTTCGTTCGCTTTCATGGTACTTAAGATGATCCCTCCGTAAATTCCGGGTGGTCTTTGATTCAGCCCTCCATTTCCGGCGGGCTGTTCTTCTCCCCTGTCCGCGTAATCCGGACTGAAACTACACCCCCGCCAGCATGTGCATATTCCGCAGATTCCCGTCCCGGATCCCGTCGTTGACGGACCGGGCGTGTTTTTCGAGATCGCCGCAGGTCGCCTCCGTCAGCCCCTGCTCCTGCAAAAGGTCGATCACCTGGGAGGCAATGCCCTCGATCCCGAAGGCCTTCTCCTCCGCGAGGCTGCCCTCGCTGCCGGTGGAAATCAGCCATTCGAGGCTGCGGGCCAGATCCTCCCCCTCCGGCCACGCCCGAAGCGCCCGGAAGCTCCATTTATAGAAGGGCAGATACGCCCGGTGCAGCAGGAAGAAGGCTTCCATCGTGTGGCGGACGAACTCCGCCGCCGCCAGCTGCGCCGCGCCGGTTTCGCCCCGCCGGGCGCACCGGGGATAGTTGTACTGGCCGCTCTGGGCCATCATCAGCAGATGCCCCGCCAGCCGCTTGCGCCGGATATCCTCCGGCATGTTCCGAAGAAGCTCCCGCCAGCGGGTCAGGGTTCCGTCCCCGTCCCGGAAGACCTCGCCGTTGACCGCCTCCGCCAGGGCGTAGGAGGGCAGGCGCAGCCACGTCTCCGTCCCCATCTCCTCCGGCAGGCAGCCGATCTTTTCCCGGAAATAATCCGCGATCCGGAACACCCCGTGGCGCGCTCCGCCTACGGGGCCGATCTTCTGCCGCTCGAAGCCCTCGAACTCCTTCGGCAGCGCGGAATACGCCCGCTCCAGCCGGAAGGCAGTCCGCCGGTCGACGGCCTCCTCCCCCGGCAGAAACAGGCAGAAGCCCGGTTCAAAATCATGATCTCGGGACCATTCGTCGTCGAATCCGTAGCATTCCGACCCGCTCCCGGTCAGGGCCGCCGCGACGGCCCCCTCCAGCTCCGGAAACTGCTCCCGGATCATCGGCGCCCCGAAGGCCTCCCAGTAGGCCCGGCTCAGCTCCAGTCCCTTCATGCGCTACTCCTCCCTGTTCCCGTCAGGCCCGGCTCGGCCCCGGTCCCTCATGATACAGCCTCCGCCTTATCCCAGCGTAATCCGGAAGGCCACCGGCTTTTCCGTCGCCGGCGCCTCCGTGCGAATCTCCAGTCCCTCCGGCCCCTGCCGCCATGCCGTGACCCGAATCGCGGGATCCAGGGCCTCAACCTTCTCCGGCAGGATGTTGGTGCAGGACTGGGTGTTGTCCTTCCCCCTGTCCGCGAGCCCTTCGACCGTATACCGTCCCTCCGCGTCCCCCCGCAGGGCGATCACGTAGAGGTTCCCGTGGCCGACGGTGAACCGGAAGTCCCGGGAGGTATAGGGCGTTTCCTTCCCGTCGCTGAAGGCGCCGGCAGCCGGCTGGGTCGGCCCCTCCTCCTGAATCATATAGGTCCGGCTGCCGTAGATGGCCTCCCCGTTCCGGGCCAGCCACTCGCCGATCTCCTCCAGAATCCGGGTGTCCTCCTCCCCGATGGTCCCGTCGGCCTTCGGCCCGATGTTGAGCAGCATGCAGCCGTTCTTGGCCACCGCGTCGACAAGATCCCGCAGGATCACCTCGGAGGACTTGTAATCGTTCTCCACCGTGTAGCACCAGGAATTCTTCGCCGCCGCGGTATCCGTCTGCCAGGGCTCCGGCGGCGCCGTCCGCAGGCCGCCCCGCTCCATATCCCGGGTCGCCGTGCCATAGGCGAAGGCGCCCATCTTGTTGATGAGCATGACCTCCTCGCCCCACTGGGCCGCCCGGTTGTAGTAGTAGGCCGCAATCTTTCTCAGACAGGGCCGGGCCTTCTCGTGCATGATCCACCAGTCGAAGTACAGCTGCTTCGGGCGGAACCGGTCGATGATCTCCATCGTCCGGAACATCCAGTCCTCAAGAAACTCCTCGCTGGGTCCCGGCTTGACGCGGTAATCCCCGGACATCCCCTCATCCGGAATCGGCTGGGAGGGCCAGTACAGATGCTCCCGCTCGTCGGCGTGGGCCCGGACGTCGGAATCGAAGTTCCGCCCGTGGCTCAGGAAGAACCAGTGCTCGATCCGGTGGCTCGACGCCCCGTTGACCATCCCGGCCCTCCGGATCGCCTCCGTCAGCTCCCCGGTCACGTCCCGCCGGGGCCCCATCTCCGCCGCGTTCCAGTGGGACAGCTCGCTCCGGTACATCTGGAACCCGTCGTGATGCTCCGCTACCGGCACCACGTATTTCGCCCCGGCCTTCCGGAACAGCGCGCACCACTGCTCCGGATCGAACTTCTCCGCCCGGAACAGGGGAATAAAATCCTTGTATCCGAAATCCCGGTGCTCCCCCCAGGCCGTCCGGTGATGCTCGAAGGCCCGGCTGCCCTGAACATACATGTTCCGGGGGTACCATTCGTTGTCAAAGGCCGGTACGCTGTAGACCCCCCAGTGGAGGAAGATGCCAAACTTGGCGTCCCGGAACCACCGCGGGGTTTCGTGCTTCATCAGGGATTCCCAGCTGTCCGTATAGGGGCCCTGCCGCAGGACCTCCTCCATTTTCGCCCGCCATTTTTCCGCGTCATAGGGATGCATGTGTCTTTCTCCTTCCTCTTTGCTTCGGTCCGCCTTTCATTCAGCCCCGTTTCTGTCCAGACCCCACTTCAGCGGGGGGCCTCCTCCGCGGCGTGGATCGCCTCCGCCCGCCGCCGGAGCTCCGCCTCCTGCAAGAAGAACCCGTAATGCCCGAACACCGGCGCGCATTTTTCGCATACGAAGGCGTAGTACCCGTTCCGCGGAAGGTGCTCCACGTCCAGCAGGCTCATCGCCGTCTCGAGGTATTCCCCGATCTCCGCCTCCTCCCCCCGCTCCGCGGAAAGGGCGTCCGCCATGTTCAGCCAGGTGATCGCCTGCTCCAGCTCCCCATTCTCCTGCCGCTCCATAACGTCCAGCGCCAGCCGGAAAAGCCGCTCCGCCTCCCGGTAGTTCTCCGTGGCGGTCAGGGCCAGGGCCATGTTGTTGTACAGGCCACCGAGCCGGCTGTCCCCCCGGTCGAGATGCCCCTCGTAGTTCTTCCGGGCCTTTTCGAAGAAGCGCAGCCCCGCCGCGGGGTCCCCGAAGGCCTCCCGCACCGTCCCGATATTGATCCAGGTCGTCCCGGCGGTCACCGTCTCCTCCATGCCGAGGGCCGCCACCAGCCGCTCCGCCGCCTCCGCGTGGGAAAGGGCCCGCTCCCGGTCCCCCTGCTTGCGGTAAAAGCCCATCAGCTCGTTGTTCAGCATCAGCTGGCCCCGGAGATCCCCGTTCTGCTCCGCCTCCGTCAGCCAGTAGCGCAGATGCCGCTCCGCCGCCCCCCAGTCGCTCCGGCTTTCGTACTGCCGGAGCCGGTCCAGAATCCGCCCCACGGGCACCGGCTCCGCCCTGCGTTCCTCCCCCGGCTTTCCGCACAGGGCGCATGCCGGCTCCACGTAATCCTCTTTTTCCAGCGTCATGGTCCATCCTCCCGTTTTATCTGGCGCTCAGTATTGCTGAAGCAGCTCCTCCGCCGTCAGCACGCCGGGCAGATAGCCGTCCGTTTTTCCCGCTTCTCCGACGCCGGCAATCGTTCCGCCCGTGGCCAGGACGACAATTTTTCCTCCGTCTTCGGAGCCAGCGGTTCCGTCCGCGGCGGAAAGGCCCGACACCCCCAGCAGCAGGCAGAGCGTCATCAGCGCCGCGATCCATTTTTTCACGGGTCATCCGCTCCTTTCCGGAATCTGTGGTCGCTGTGGAGTATTTTACCATTCTCCCTTCTCCGTGGCAACGTTCTTTTCCTGCCGCAGGTGGCCCTCTCTGCCGTCCACGATATCGGAAATAATCGGAAATTCATCGGTACTGCTTGCATTTTCAGCGCAAATCGCCTATACTTTAGTCAGGTTGACCAGCATGGTCTTCTTAGTCATAAAGGAGGTAGTCTTGTGCAAGTAAATGTTCTTGAGGCAAAAACCGATTTTTCAAAATTGCTCCGCCTGTTGGAAACCAAAAGGGAGAGCACAATTACCATAGCCAGGAACGGAAAACCCGTCGCCATCATGACACTCTATCCGGAGGCACCAGTCTCAAAGCGGATCGGCATAGCAAAGGGCAAATTCCATGACCCGGAGGATTTCGATGCTTACGATGAGGAAATCGCAGCATTGCTTACAGGAGGTGACTTATGACCATCCTTCTGGATACGCACATGGCCATCTGGGCATTGCTTGATTCCCCCAGGCTGACGTCAAAAGCAAAACAGCTTATCACAGATCCGGATAACACCATCTACTACAGCGTCGTTTCCGTCTGGGAGGTACTGCTAAAGCATTCCAGCCATCCTGACAACATGGATTTATCAGCCGATGTCTTTTCAGAAAGCTGCAAGGATGCAGGTTTTGTCCCTCTCGAACTGCGCGACAAGCATGTCATAACGGCCGGCCGCTTTCCTCTCGACGTGGAAGGCCACAAGGATCCTTTTGACCGCCTTCTGCTTGCACAGGCGAAAACCGAAAATATGTCTTTCCTGACACATGACAGGCGGCTTTCGAACTACCCGGAAAAATGCATCATCCAGCAATGAGCAGATTTCCCCGGCCCATGCTGACACGGTGATTTATAAGCTGCGGTCCCTGATTCCTGAATCCGTTGATTTGGAAGCGACCATATGCATCCAGACGTAATTCCGGTTCCGTAAACGATCGAATACAAACGACATTCATGAAAGAGGCGAAACCCATGAAAAGAAGATTCCTGACCCTGGTCATGCTGCTCTGTCTGCTGATCTCCGCTGCCTTTGGCGAAGCGCTGCCGAAGGAGGATCTCCTGCCGTCAGAATCCTTCCGGGCGATGCTGGATGAAAACCCGGAGATCGAACTGTATATGCGGGAATCCATCGGGCTAGCGGCGAAAGAAAACCCTGACAGGGAAACGAATCCGGTTCAGTCACTGGAGGAACTGTACGGGTTTATTGACTATTCCGTAACATGCATGCCCTGGAACATTCTGAACGATGAGCGTTATTCATCCTTTGCCACCAAGTGTGATCAAAGCATCCTTTATATATACTGGCTGATGGATCAGCCGCTGACAGCCCTGGAAAACAAAGGCCTGTTTTACCCTTCAGTGGAATATCTGGAGCCGGTTTACAAATGGCTGACGGAGTACAATAATACCTGGCGGGATTATCTGGATACCGCGGAGTCCTGGAAACCTGAATACTACGAGATGCTGCTGAAGGATCCAACCTGGAACCTGGATAAAGGCTGGTATGAGTGGCCGGAAAACTGGCATTCCTTCAATGATTTCTTCTCCCGGAAGCTTTCGGAAGCGGCAGCCAGGCCTGTCGCCGAACCTGAGAACAGCACGGTGATTGTCGCCCCCGCGGACTCGCTTCCGCAGGGCGTATGGCGAATTGACGCGGAAGGGAAGTTTGAAGCTGATCCCATTAAACAGGAAAATGGCGTTGTGATCAAGGATTCATGCTTCATCACGGTGGAGCAGCTGCTGGGCGAAGAAGGCGCCGATTACGCTTCGCTCTTCAACAACGGGTATCTGACCCATACCTATCTGAATTATGACGACTATCATCGGTATCACAGCCCGGTATCCGGAACAGTCAAAGCGGTTTATATCATTCCCTATGCCAACGCGGTCGGCGGAGTTGTCTACTGGAACCCGAAAACCCGGCTGTATGTGCTGGAATCAAACTCCCTGTCCTGGCAGAGCTGTGAAACCCGCGGGGTGGTTCTGATCGATACGGAGGAATATGGCCTGGCCGCGATGATTCCGGTTGGAATGGGGCAGGTTTCCAGCGTGAATTTTGTGGTTGAGCCGGGGATGAAAATCAAAAAAGGCGATGAGATTGGTTACTTCCTCTTTGGCGGCTCGGACTGCGTGATGCTGTTCGAGGAAAAGAGCGGCTTCAGGCTGACGGCGCCGGAAGGAGAAACAGGCGGCTATTCCGGCGGATACGCGCATGTTCTGTGCGGAGAGGAATACGGGCGTTTTGAAGCAAAGTGACTGACAGTTGGCCACTAAAAGCCACCCGGAAGCGGTTTATCCTTTAATTCGCGTAACACAGGAGACCCGAATGAAGACCTTGCATGTTGTCGCGGCAATCATATATCACCAGGGTAAAATCTTCGCCACGCAGCGGGGATATGGTGAGTTCAAGGATGGCTGGGAGTTTCCCGGAGGAAAGATACAGGAAGGTGAAACCCCGGAGGAAGCGTTGGAACGGGAAATCCTGGAAGAGCTGGATACCCTGATCTCAGTGGGGCCCTTCATTGCGCAGATCGAGCATGACTATCCGGTCTTCCATCTGTCCATGAAGTGCTTCTGGTGCAGGGTTGTGTCCGGCGGCCTTGTTCTCAGGGAGCACGAGGCCGCAAAGTGGCTTTCCAGGGAAGAAATCGGTTCCGTTGACTGGCTTCCTGCCGATCTGAAAGTTCTGCCGATGCTGCGGGAAAAATGGCTGCCGGAAATCGGGGAAAATTGAGGAGAACAAGACAATAGATACGTCCCCCTGTCTGTACGTCCCCCTGTCTGTTATTCCTCTGTTTTCAGGGCCGCCACCATGTCGATCGACCGATTTTTCCGGGCGATCATCCATCCGACCGCCAGGGACACCCCGAAGGTCAGCAGCACGCTCAGGAGCCAGGTGGCCGGCCCCAGGGTCAGCTTCAGTTCGTATTCCGAAGCCAGGGCGGTCAGCAGGTACTGCAGAACGCCCGCCCCGGCCGGCAGCCCGATCAGGATGCCGATGACCGTCAGCCACAGGTTCTGGCCGATCAGCAGACGGCCGATCCGCGAATCCTTAAAGCCCACCACCTTCAGGGTCGCCATTTCGCGATACCGCTCTGTATAGCTCATGATTCCCAGATTGTAAAGCACCACAATGCCCAGCACGACGGCGGCAATCACCAGCAGCCAGATCATCTTGTTCATCAGGTCCATGAAAGTATCAAAGGAATCCATAATGGACTGTTTGGACTGGGTATTCAGGATCCGGGCGTCGGAAGGAATCTCTTCCCGATCCGTAAAGAGCGTGGTCACCGTATAGGGAATCCCCATCCGATCCGCGAAGGCCGCGGTCATGACGACGCTTTCCGTCATGGAGTCCAGGACGCCGGCCACCGGCACCTCGTATTTCTCATCGCTGTCATAGGGAGAAAAGGAAAGCATATCGCCCGCTTTCAGCTGCCTGTCCCGCGCGATCCGCCCGCAGATCCAGGCGCCGTCATCGGAGAGGGACACGAGCTTCATATCCGCGTCCACAAAGCGCACCTTATCCCGGGTCACGGAGTAGATCTCCAGGCCGTAGCCTTTGTCTCCGATCTGAATCGCCCGCTGCGCGCACCAGTCCGCTTCCAGCTCCTCCGCCAGGGCCCCGGCCTCCTCATTCGATACGCTCGCCGTATCCAGGTTGACCCGATTACGGTAATGGATCGCCTGGCCATAGAAGACATCCAGGAAGGCGTCCATGGTATCCTTCATGCCCATGCCGCCGACCAGCAGGATCATGCAGCCGACCACGCCGAACAGGGTCATGAAGCTTCTGGACTTGTGGCGAAGGCAGTCCCTCAGGTTCCATTTTGTGCTGAAGGAGAGCGCCTTGAAGCCCTTTGTTTCCTCGATTTTCAGGTGCTTCACCCGTTTGGGCACATAAGGTCTCAGCGCGTCCGCCGCCGTGCCCTCCAGCATTTTCCGGACGGAGAGAAAGCCGATTACGGTCAGGAAAAGGTTGATGGCCACGATCACGATCCAGGTGAAGGCAGGCGCGTACAGCGGCCAGGCGGGCAGATCAATATACGTGGCCATGGCGCCGTCCGGGCTCAGAATGAACCGGCCCAGCCCGTAGCCGATGCCGATGCCCAGCAGGCTTCCCATCAGGCCGATGATCAGGGCATAGGCCGAGTAATGGCGCAGGATCCGCCGGTCCTTAAAGCCAAGCGCCTTGAAGGTGCCGATCTGGGTTTTTTCACTGGCCGTGATCCGGTGCATGGTGGTCACCATGGTCAGAATCGCGATCGCCAGGAAGAGCACCGGCAGAATGGAACCCATGGTGATGCCTTCCTCGACCTCGCCCCGGGCCTCCGCCCAGGAAACGGTTTCGCTTTTGTCCAGAATCAGCCGGGTGTTGCCCAGGGCCGCGTCCGCCCTTTCCACGAACCGCGCTTTATCCAGGCCTGACCGGACGTTGATCTGATGATACAGGGAGGATCCCAGGAAGGCTCTGTAGAGCGCCGGAATGGCGTTATCCAGCATCACGGGAGAAATATACGCGTAGCCGTACGTCGTATAGTCCGGCATCATCTGGGTTTCATCCGGCACGCAGATCAGGTATTCGCTGGATTTGACCAGGCCTTTCACCGTGCCGGTCACGGAGATGGTTTTATAGCTGAAGGTCATGCGGTCGCCCAGATGAATCCCGTTCGCCGCCGCGTAGGAATCGGAAAGCCAGATGCCTTCCGGATCCGTATCATTGTATGCTTCCCCTTCCATCAGCAGCACACCGGAAACCTTCATGTTCGTGCTGACCGTCAGCGCGACCGTATCCTTCGGCTCCTCCCCGACCGCGGTGTTGATGGACAGGTAACGCGTGGCGTCCTCCACGCCTTCAATCGCCAGCACCTTTTCCAGGTCCTCCTCGGAAAAACCGCTGTCGGAAAAAATCCGGAAATCCGCAAAGCCGGTGGCCTCATAGATCTCCCGGGTGCTGACATCCAGGGAGTACCATTCGATATTGAACCCCAGGAAAACGCCCACGCCCAGGGCAATCATGATGACCATGGAGAGGAACTGCGCCTTGTAGTGCCAGAGGGTTCGGAACAGTTTTTTCAGCAGCATTACCAATCCACCTCTTCCACAGCCAGGGGGTGTTCCTGCTTTTCACAGGACTGAATCCGTCCGTTCTTCACCCGGATCACCGTATCCGCCATCTTCGCGATATTCTGGTTGTGCGTCACGATGATGATCGTCTTTCCCAGATCCCGCGCCATGGAAAGCAGCAGTTTCAGCACCATGACGCCGGTTTCGGAGTCCAGGGCCCCGGTGGGTTCGTCGCACAGAAGGATATGCGGATTCTTGGCCAGCGCCCGGGCAATGGAAACCCGCTGCTGCTCGCCCCCGGAAAGCTCCGAGGGAAAATTGTGCCGATGATCCTCCAGGCCCACGGCCCGCAGCATCTCATGACTGGACAGGGGATCCGGCGCTATTTCCTTCACCAGCGCCACGTTTTCGATCACCGTCAGGGTGGGAATCAGGTTGTAGCTCTGGAAAACAAAGCCGACGGAGGCGGCCCGGTATTCCGCCAGCTCATTGGGCGTCAGGGTGGAGATGTCCTTTCCCTTCACGAGGATGGTCCCCTCCGTCGGGCTGTCCAGCCCGCCCAGCAAATTCAGCAGGGTGCTTTTCCCTGCCCCGCTGGGGCCCAGAATCACGATAAACTGACCTTCTTCCAGCGACAGATTCACATGATCCAGCGCCCGCTGCTCGTGTTCCCCGTTCCGGTACACCCGGGACACATTCCTGAATTCCACAATGGCCATCTTCGGCTGCCTCTTTTCCGCATTGATTGAAGTTAGTTTATACTAACTGAAAAGAGTTTACCATTTAATGTTAGTCTTGTCAAACTAATTGTGCAAGGAAGTGATTGATTTTTTTTCAGTCTGAAACGGGAATTCGTTTCTCCGCTGTGGTATAATGGTCGTGCGTCAAACGATACCGAAAACAGGATTAAGAAAGGAAGCGTACCTATGATGAAGAGACCGCCTGCCGTTAAGCTGACCGTTTGGATAATCCTCGTCATGTTGCTCTGCCCCGCCCTCGCGTCCGCGGAAAGCGCGACTGCAAAGGCCAGCCGGACCACGCAGATCACCGCGCACTTTGCCACCGTCGAGGAAGGCCGGCAGCGGATGCGCAGCCGGACGCTGTTCCATGACCAGATCTCCGGGAGCATGCTGCCGTTCTTCCTCCAGGCCAGGGACGGAACGCTGGAGGACTATATCGCGCACTCCGAGGACCAGGTCATGGCGTTTACCCCCGAGGAGGAGCAGCGGGTGCTCGACACGCTGGACTGGCTGCGGGAAACGCTGGAGGCGCATGGCCTGAGTCTGCCCGATCCGGGAGAGATCACCTTCGTCAAGTCCACGGGGAAGGAAGCCTCCGGCGCCGCCGGCTATACCAGCGAAGGCACCGTATTCCTGGCGTGGTTTACCTTTTCCCCGAAGTACTATACGGACGAGCTGTTCCGGGAAACCGTTGTCCATGAGCTGTTCCACTGCCTGTCCAGGCTGTTTCCCGAATTCCGCAGGGAGATGTATTCCCTGATTCACTTCACCCTGCTGGACGACGACATCGACGTGCCGGAAGCCATCCGGGAGCAGATCATCGCCAACCCGGACGTGGAGCACCACAACAGCTGCGCAACCTTTACCATCGGCGGGGAGAAGAAGGACTGCTATCTTGTATTCCTGACGGACAGCGTCTTTGAAAAAGCCGGAGACAACTTCTTCTCCGGCATGTATACAGGCATCGTACCGCTGGACGGCTCCAGGATCTACCGGGTGAATGAGGTAGAAGACTTCTGGGAGGTCGTCGGCAGAAACACGGATTACGTCGAGGATCCCGAAGAGGCGATGGCTTCCAATTTTTCCTTCGCCATCCTCCATCTGGACGACGGATATGCCGGTTTCAAAAGCCCCGAAATCCTTGAAGGAATTATTGAATTTTTGAAGACGGAAGCCGAAGGGACCAACGCGGCCTGATCAGCTTACTGTTTCCGGATCAGGCCTTCCCGCCAGCAGGTCAGCGGAAGGGTGAATTTACGCATGGGGGTACGCGATGCGGACAGTCCATGGTCCCGCATGACCTGTTCGAAGGCATCGGCCAGCGGGGTCACGTCGTTGCAGGCCAGCATCGCGAGGCGGAACTGTCCGTCATGATCGATGATGTTCACATGCAGGGTTCTGCCGGCGGCCGGCTTGCACAGGAAGCGTACATCGGTGATCTGGCCGGAATAGGCGGTTTTGTGCATGGCGCCGATGTAGTCAATATAGAAGGTATCGTGGCTGATCGTATAGAACGTGGCCGGTTTCTTCAGTTCCTCCTCATAATCGGTGGCCTCCTCCATGCGCCTGAGATGCATTTCCCCGAGCATATTATAGATGGAACGGAAGATATCCGGATTCATCTGCTGTTTCAGCACGGCGCGCAGCTGCGCGGCGCGCTGGGCGAAAGGAAGCGCGTCCATGGGCGTCCCGCTTACGGGAAGGATGATTCGGCTGGAGCAGTTTTTAAAGGTTTCCTCGCATCCCAGCGCCCGCCGGATGGAAATCGGCAGGTTGGCGGCAATCTGTCCCTCCGCGTCGGGATGCACGCGCAGGATCGCCTCTCCGACCAGCATGGAAAACATGACGGAGGGAGAAGTGCCGTTTTCCTTCACAAAGCGCATGAATTCCTCTGACGGCAGGCGGAACCCGTATTCCAGCGTTTCTCCGGAAGGATTGGGGACAATCTCCGGCAGATGATAGAATTCGGGCTGATTCTTCCTGTCCGGCATCGCAAAGTCCGGGGAAACCGAATACTGCGAGGCATACGGGTCAACCGTTTCCGCTTCCGTCTCCCGGGTGGCGTCGGTGCGGATGCCATTTCCTTCGTATTCCGTTCCGTCCTTCATGCAGTAATAGTGATACAGGACGGATTCCAGGAACATATTGATCCCCTGGCCGTCACAGAAGCCGTGGAACATGCTGAACCAGGTCTGGTTGCCGTCCCAGGTCACATCCAGCAGATGATAATTGGTTTCGCTGCCGCCCACGGAACGGAGCCCCCTGTGATGGGCCACCTTCATGGGCAGCGGGTTCTTCGCGTAATAAACCGCGCCGTGGTCTACTGTCAGCGAATCGGCCAGGTAGGGCATCCGCTTCAGCGTCCGATCCAGGGCTTTCTGCAGCAGGCCGCCGTCGATTTCCTCCCGGTGCGCAACCTCCACGGCATATACGGGGATATCAACGGGCAGATAGACATAGGGACTGGACGAAAGGGCAAATTCCTTCTTCTCGAACGTCGGGCGAATGGTGCTCATTTTTCATCTCTCCTGTTTTATTTTTTTATATGTTTTTATTGCTGCTCCGGAAGCAGTTCGATCACGGAATGGATGTGGAAATATCTGTGTTATGATTCACTCTTCTCCCTGCTTCGGAGCAGAAACTCCCGGATGCTGAATTCTTTTTCATACAGGAAATCCATGCAGTAAACCGGCTTGCCGTCCGGATAATCGGTATGGAAATCATTGACCGCCTTCAGGATGATCCGGGCGCTCATGGAGGTATCCCGCCGTTTGTCAATAAAATACTCCGTGCCGTTATCGCTGAAGGAAACCCTCAGCCATTCGGGCATCAGGGTAATTTTCACCCGGATATCCCCGGCGGCGGAATACGCGTCGGTAATGCGCTCGGTCAGCATTTCCTCCACGGCCAGGCGGATCTGCATCATCCTGCGCCTGCTGAAACCCGTGCCGGAAGCCAGCTCGCTGACCAGGCTGGTCACCGGCACGATGGCGTAGCCGCTGTTCCGGACCACCAGGTCGAACACCGTCACGCCGCCCGCCAGTTCCTCATCCACCGCCAGGCGTTTGAGGCGGTTCAGCATGTCGGCCCGAAGAGCCCGCTGGTCCAGCTTGCCGTTCACATTCAGCGGAAAGCTGTCGTACAGAAAAATGTGAGAAGGCACCTTGTACCTGGCGATCAGCGTGCGCAGGGCGTTTTTCATCTCTTCCTGGTCAAAGGCTGCGCCGCTGTCCGTCAGGGTGACACAGGCTTCCACGCTTTCCCCGTAAATGGGATGCGGCGCGCCCATGACCTTGGCTTCCCGGATGTTGTCCAGCCGGTTCAGGGCGTTTTCAATTTCGGAGGGGGATATGTTCTCTCCGCCCCGGATGATCACATCCTTGATCCGCCCGGACAGGTGGAGAAAGCCTTCCTCATCAAAGTACCCCAGATCCCCGGTGTGCAGCCAGCCGTCGTCGTCGATGGCCTGCTTTTCCCGGGGCAGCCTGTCGTACCCGTTCATCAGGTTCGCTCCCCGGGCAACCACTTCCCCGATCTCCCCGCAGGGCAGGAATCCGCCTTTTCCGTCGGAGATCCGGATATCCAGCCCCCCGATGGACCGGCCCACCGTCTGCGCCCGCTTTTCCACCAGATCCGACGGCCGCACCATGGTCAGGGGCGCGGCCTCGCTCTGGCCGTACATGTTGATGAAGGTGGCGTTGGCATACTGAAGCTCCAGTCGCATCATCTGCACCGGGGTGGACATTCCGCCGGCGATCATGCACAGATGCAGGTTCGGCACCGCGCTTTCTTCAAAGCCCTCCGCCTCGGCCAGCGCCATATACACCGCGCCCACCGCCGCCATATCGGAAACCCGATAGGCGTCAATTTCCCGGACCAGGGTATCCGGCTTATAATTAGCCGGCAGACAGACCGTGGCGCCGCGGCAGAGATAGGCATAGCTCATCAGCAGGCCCAGAATATGGAACAGCGGCACAGCTACGCAGATGCTGCGGCCGGCATGCCCGGAGATGTTTTCGATAAACGCGTCCGCGTCGAAGGTCAGGGCCTTCTGGGAAACCTGCACCGCCTTGGGCATGGAGGTGGTTCCGGAGGTGAAAATGATGAACGCGGTATCTTCCGTTTCGGATTCCCCGCGCGTGTCGGGGAGCTCCCCCGCGTCCGGAAACAGGTGCCTCAGATCCGCCGCGGAGCGGATGTCCAGGCACCGCTCCTCCGGAATCGAGGCCAGGGAGGCCAGGCTGCGCATGGCGTCCGGATTTTTCTTCGTCTCCCCGTTATCCCCGCAGAGCAGGAATTCCGTTCCCGTCATGGACAGCAGCCCGGCGGCCTCTCCGCTGCTCATGCTGTAATTGACGAGCACGGCCGTGCCGCCCGCCCGGACAATGGCAAAAAAGGCGATCAGCCAGTTGGCGGAATTGTATCCCCACAGGGCCACCCGGCTCCCCTTTGCCACGCCCATTTCCGTCAGCTTCCGGGCCAGCCCCCGGATGCCCCTGTGCATGTCCTCATACGTGCAGTTATCGCCGTTGCCGACAATGGCCAGTCGGCTCGGATATTCACGGCAGAGCCGTGCGGAAAACAGGCTGTCGTTCATCGAATGCCCCCCCTCCAGCATCGTATTATATCACAAAGAGAAGATTGTGATCTTACCGCTTCCGGATCAGGTTCTTCAGAACTGAAAGATGATCCCGACCGCCGCGGAGATCGCGATGAAGATGATCGGGTTCCATTTCAGCTTCCGGATTCCGAAAAAGATGAGCACCCCCAGGATCAGCGCCTTCCATTCGAAGAAGGCGCCCAGGTTCAGCCCGCCGGAGAGAGTCTCCAGGTGAATCATGGTGATTTTGAACACGTTCAGCCCTGCCGCGGAGATCATCGCCAACGACGCGGGCCGGAGGCCGTAAAAGGCCCCCTCCACCAGGCGGCTTTCCCTGAAGCGCTTCAGAAAGCGGGCGATGATCAGAATGATAATCACGCAGGGGGCCGCCAGCGCCAGGCTGGCCAGGATCCCGCCCGGCACGCCGGCGACATGAAAGCCGGCGTAGGTGGACATGTTGATGCCGATCGCCCCGGGGGTGGATTCCGAAATCGCGATCATATCCGCGATGTCCGCGTGAGAAAACCAGTCGGGATGGCGGCTGCTCATCTCATAGAGAAACGGCAGGGTCGCCAGCCCGCCGCCCACGGAAAACAGACCGGTTTTGAAAAATTCCGCCATCAGCTGAAGAATCGTCGTCATTTGCCGGCCTCCTTCCCTTTTTTCCGGTTCTTCACCCCGGCCGCGAGAATGCCCCCCGCCCCGGCCAGGATCACCAGCACGGCCGCCGGAACCTTCACGGGCAGCACCCCGGCGAAGGCCTGCAGCGCAAAGACCGCCAGATAGAGGCCGAGGGTGAAGGGATCCACCACGGACTTCTTCCAGAGCCGGAGCACCGCCTGCAGGATCAGGACGCAGACGCAGACCCGGATCCCGGCAAAGGCATGCTGCACCGCCGGGATATGCGCGAAATTCCGAAGGAAGGCGGCGATCACCAGAATGATCGCCACCGGCCCCGTCAGGAAGCCAGTCGTCGCGGCCAGAGCGCCCTTCACCCCCGCCCACTTTTCCCCGATAAAGGTGGAAACGTTCAGCGCGATGATCCCGGGGGTGCACTGCCCGATCGCGAAATAATCCTGGAGCTCCTCCAGGGTCGTCCAGCCGCGCTTGTCCGCCAGCTCCCGCTCCAGAATCGGCAGCATGGCATAGCCGCCGCCGAAGGTAACGCAGCCGATCCTGACAAAGGTTGTATACAGATCCCAAAGCTCTTTCATGATATGCTCCCCGCTTCTCCGCGCAAGCCTATTCGGCGCCCGCCGCTTCCGCCCGGTCTTCCTTCTGTCCGGATGACGATTTTGTAACCGCTTCGCTTGTGCGTTCGCGGACAAAATCTGTCTCCTCTGCAGCCGTCAGTTCACGTTGGCCATTCTGTCCGGAGGACGATTCCGCTGCCGCTTCGCCGGCGATTTCGCGGACCGAATCCGTCACCGGCTTCTCGGCCTCCTCCGGCTTTTCCGGCTCATCCGTCACCTGGACCCGGGTCACCCGGAAGCCGTCCATTTCCGTCACGGTGAAGCGTTTTCCTTTCAGGGCAAAGGAATCCCCGGTTTCCGGCACCTTCTCCAGCATTTCCGCCGCCCAGCCGCCGACGGTATCCGCGTCGTAGGTGTTCGGAATTTCGTATTTCTCCAGCAGCTCCTGCAGCTGCATGCTGGCGTCCACCACGAGGCTGCCGTCCTCCTTTTCGACGACCTCCTCGTTGACCTCGTCATGCTCGTCGTAGATCTCGCCCACCAGCTCCTCCAGCACGTCCTCCAGCGTCACGATGCCTTCCGTTCCGCCGTACTCGTCCAGCAGGACGATCATATGGGTCTTCAGCTTCTGGAACTTACGCAGCAGGCTCCCCACGGAGAGGCTGGCCGGGGCGAAATAGGGCTCCTTCATGATCCTGCGGATATCGGTGCAGCCCTCGTGGGTCATCTTGTAGAAATCCTTTTCGTGCAGAATCCCCACGATATGATCCAGGTCCTCGTGATAGACGGGAATCCGGGAATACCAGGTCTTCCGGAACAGCTCCGCCGCCTCCTCGACGGTGGCGGTATCCTCCAGCGCCGTCACGTCGACCCGGGGCGTCATGATATCCGAGGCGTTCTGCTCGTGGAAGCCGATGGCGGAGCGGATCAGCTCGCCTTCCTCCTCCTCGATATCTCCCTCCGTCTGCGCCTCGTTGACGATCGTCATCAGCTCGTCCTCGATCATGTTCTCCTCGGGCTCCGGCTTGACCAGCCTGCTCAGCAGCTTCCGCCAGAGGCTGAAGAGATAGTCCAGGGGCTTGAGCAGCACCATCAGCACCCGGATCACCGGAGCGACGGACATCGCGTACTTCTCCGGCTGCTGCTTGGCCAGGGTCTTCGGACCCACCTCGCCGAAAAACAAAACCAGCACGGTCATCACCGCCGAAGCCACCGTCGCGCCCAGATCCTCCCTTCCGGGAAAAATCCGGGTCGTAAACAGCACCGTAGCGATCGCCGTGCCGGCAATATTCACGACATTATTTCCGATCAGCACCGTCGTCAGAAGGGAATCAAACTGCTCCAGCAGCTCCAGCGCCAGCTGGGCGGAAGGCTTCCTGGATCCCTCGATGGTTTTCAGTTTGACCCGGCTGCAGGCGGAATAGGCGGTTTCCGTAGCGGAGAAAAAGGCGGACAGCGCGATACACAGGATCAGCGCAAGCCATAAACCCATGAAAACATTCAATCCTTTCAGTCGATTACACGAAAAGCGGTTCCCGCACGAGCGCAGAAACAGGGGCATTATAGCACGGCTCAGTCCGCTTTGCAACTTTTCCGCCGGGAAGCCTTCTTATATCCGGTTATTGCCATGGGCTTCCCTTTCCGTTCCCGTCCTCCCCCGCCGACAGCTTCCGCTCAGAGATCCTCCATCATCGTCGGATCCTCCTCGAGGACCACCTGCTCATCCTCCTCGGTCACGGGTTCCGGCGCGGGAACGAACTCCGTCATCCAGGCCTCCTTCGGCAGCCCCGCCAGGTATCCCGGTACGTTCACGACGATCCCGTCCCAGCCGTAGGGCAGATCCAGGGTCACCGTTTCCTCCACGGGCTCGTCGCCCTTTTCCTTCGTAATCAGCAGGCGCATGCTGAAGCGCTGGCCGATCACCGGCGCGCTGGTCCGCTCCCTTTTGGCCAGCTTGCTCAGCCGCTCCTCCCCGACGTACACCTCGACCCGCTGCAGCGCGCCGACCGTTTCGCCGCCGGTTTCGAGGGTCTTGTTGTCCACATAGACCGTATGGCCGCGGCCGATCAGGAACATCAGCCCCGCCAGCAGCAGGAGGAGCAGCGCTGCGCCGCCGCGAACCAGCCATTTCCGAGCGTTATTTTCCATCCGTCGCCTCTCCTTCCTGCTCCCGTGCCAGCTGCAGGCCGGCGCTGGCCCTCTGGCGGCGCTTCTTGGTTTCATACATGATCAGCGCCACGGTGATGACCCCATAGGAGACGAAGACCCGGAAATATTCCCCGATCATGGAATCCCCGGTCAGCTTGGAGCCCGCCTGGGGCGCGACGATAAACATCAGATGGAACAGAATGACCCCCAGGACCACGTTTCCGATGGACGCCCGGTCCACGGAGGCCCCGCCCACCAGCAGCGCCGCGATGCAGAACATGCCAATCTGGGAATGGGCCGTATAGGTCGCCAGGTTGCCGATATTCTGAAGATAGAGGATCATGCCGAAGCCGGCGAGCACCGTCGAGATCACCATGGCGATGATCCGGGTGCGCTCGACGTTGATGCCCGCGTCCCGGGCCACCTGCATATCCTGGCCCACCGCCCGCATATCCTGGCCCAGCTTCGTGCGCCGGAACCAGACGATGATCAGGCACATCAGGGCGATAATAAGCAGCGTCAGCACTGGAATCTTCACGGTTCCGATCCGGATCGCCAGCAGGTTGTCGATGCACTGGCGCATGTTCAAAAGGCTGACGGTATTCCGGATGCCATAGCCCCGGGGAAGCCGGATGCTCCCGTGGGCGATCGGGATCACCGAGCCCATCAGATACAGCACCACCAGGAGATAGATGCCGTTAATAAAGAAGGAAATGATATAGCTGGTAATCATCTCCCGGCCCTTGGCCATGTTCAGAATCTTCCCGCACAGGAGCCCCAGCCCCACGGAAAAGGGAATGGAAACGATCATCGCCAGGATCACGCCGGGAATCCCCCAGATCTGCCAGTCGGACACGAAAATCAGCGCGATCTCGCCGGCCATGGCCCCCAGGGTCATGCCGAAGTTCAGGCCCATGCCCGCCATAATGGGAATCAGCAGGCTCAGGATCAGAAAGGCGTTCCGGCCGAGCCGGGCGATAATCTCGTTCAGCAGGTATCCGCCGGAGAAGCCGGAAACCGGAATGCAGACCGCGACGATGACCGCGAACATCAGCGGCACGGCGTTGTTGCGGATCAGCTCCAGCCCTTTTCCGGCAGGAGAGCGAGTCGGCCTGTTCATTTTCTCACCTCCGTTTTACGGGTCAGGGCGTAGAGGATCATGCCGTTGGAGGCGATGACCCGGACGACCTCGCTGACGTCGGAATGAATGACGGAGTTCATGACCGTCGGCGTCATGGTCACGATGCCCTGGAAGAGAATGGTGCCGATGACGACGTTAAGAATCGTGGCCTTGTTGACGGTGGCCCCGCCGATCAGGATCGCGGAAACCGCCGGCAGCGCCATATTGAAGGGCGCCATATACAGCTGAATAAAGCCGAAGCCCTGCTGATAGATCAGGATGCCGATCGCCGCCAGCCAGGTGCTCATAATTACGCTCAAAAGCCGGATCCGGTCCACCTGAATCCCGGCCGCCCGGGCAAACTCCGGATTGGAGCCCACGGCGGTCATCGCCGTCCCGGTCTTCGTGCGCAGGAAGGCCCACATGCCCAGGGCCAGCAGGGCGAACACCAGCAGCGCGCCGACCGGAATCGAAATCTTGCCGATATTGATCTGCAGGAAGCCGGAGAGCACCTTGTCATAATAGCCTTCCAGGGAGATCGTGGTTCGCAGGCCCTTCCCCGCCAGGCCCCAGACCATATCCGGCTTCGTATAGGGCAGCAGGAGCCACATCATGCACATGAAGGAGACCGAGGAAAAGCCCACATAGGTGGCGATCATCATCTCCCCGCCCTTGATGCGGTTCAGGAGCCAGCCGTAGCCCGTGCCGAAGAGCAGGGCGAAGGGCGTCGAAATGATCACGGCCATCAGGAAGCTCACGGGGCCCGTAAAGCCGAACTCCAGGCTCAGCGTCGCCCCCAGCAGGCCGGAGATGATCCCCAGGGGCAGGCCGAAGTTCAGCCCGCAGCCCGAATGCACCATCGGCACCATCGCCAGCACCAGCACCGCGTTCCAGCTGAAGCGGTTGATCACGTTGGTAATCTGCATGGGCAGATCCGCCCCGACGATGGGCGAGGCGATAAACATCGCCAGCAGAAACCCGGAAATAATCAGCCGCGGCAGGCCGAAGGAAGCGGCCGCGGCCTTGATCCGCGACCCGATTGTCTTCTCACTCATCCACTCTTACCTCACTTGACTCCGCTGACCATCAGCATGCCGAAGTCCTCGGCGGAGGCCGTCGCCGGCAGAATGCCGGACACCTTTCCGCCCGAGACGATCGCGATCCGGTCGCAGGTCTGCCGAAGCTCCTCCAGCTCGGAGGAAATCATAACGATGGTCACGCCCTTCTCCCGGTTGAATTTCTTCAGCGCGGAAAGCACCAGCGCCTTCGCGCCGACGTCGATTCCCCGGGTCGGCTCCGACACGAACAGGAACCCCGGCTCCAGGGCGAAGGCCTTGGCCAGGCAGACCTTCTGCTGGTTTCCGCCGGAAAGCTCCCGGGCCTTCTGGCGGGAGCTGGTGCAGCGGATGGCCAGCTCTCCGATATAGCGCTCCGTAATCTCCCGGATCGCCTGCTCGTCCCGGAAGCGGATCAGCCCGCCCAGCCGGGACTTCAGGAAGCGGTTCTGAATCTGCATCGCCGGGAAGGCAATGTTCCATTCCAGGGATTCGTCCAGCAGGAGCCCCACCTGCCGCCGGTCCTCCGAAACGAAGGCCATTCCGGCGTTCAGGCATTCCCGCGGATGATTCAGGGGAATCGGCTTCCCCCGCAGGAGCACTTCGCCGCCGGCCTCGTACAGGCCCATCACCCCGTTGGGAATGCCCAGCTTGCCCTGGCCGGCCAGCCCGCCGATTCCGAGGATCTCGCCCTCCCTGACGTCCAGGCTGACGTTGCGCACGGTCTCTCCCGGCATGTCCACCCACAGCTTCCTGATCGACAGGGCGACAGGCGCGTCCGCGAGATCCCGGATTTCCTCCCGCTCGATGCCGGCGATGCTCCGGCCGACCATCTGCCGGGTAATATTCGCCACGTTGGTCTCCCCGGCGGTGGTGTCGCTGACCACGGTGCCGTCCCGCATGATCAGGACCCGGTCGCAGACGTTCAGGATCTCCTCGAGCCGGTGGGTAATAAAGATCACGGAAATTCCCCGGGACGCCATGCCCCGGATGGAATCCAGCAGCGCCTCCGCTTCCTTTTCCGTCAGCACCGCCGTCGGCTCGTCCAGGATCAAAAGCTTCAGGTGCTCCTTGCTCAGCTCCCGCGCGATCTCCGTGAACTGCTTATGGCCGACGGGCATGTCGTGAATCAGCATGCCGCCGTCGATATGCACGCCCATCTTTTCGATGGCCGCCTCGGAAACCGCCGTCATCTTCTTTCGGTCGACGGTATTCATCCGGTCCCCGAAGATCTCCGAGATCACGCTCTTTCGAACCGGTTCCCGGTTCAGCACGATGTTCTCGGCCGCGGTAAAGCCCGGAATCAGGGAAAACTCCTGGTGCACCATGCCGATCCCGGCCGCCAGGGCGTCGAAGGGGTTGCGAAAGACCGCCTTCCGGCCGTTGATCAGCACGTCCCCCTCGTATCCCCCGGTTTCCTGGATCACATCCATTCCGAAAAGGATCTTCATCAGCGTCGATTTTCCCGCGCCGTTCTCCCCCACCAGGCCGAGGACCTCGCCCTCCTGCAGCTGAAGGTTGATATCCTTCAAAACCGTGTTGCCGAAGAAATCCTTCCGGATGTTTCGCATTTCCAGCAGCGGTGTCTGTTGATTCATGAAAGACCATCCTATCCCGTCCAGCGGACGGTTCCGTTTTCAGAAAAACAGGGGGAGGCGTAACCTCCCCCCTGGATTCCAAAGGGTATTTTACTTCACGGTGAAGTACTTCTCGGGCACTTCAACCTCGGTGGCGCCCATGTAGCGGCCGGGGTTGCCCATGATGTAGGTATCCTGATAGACCAGGAAGACGTTCTCGCTCTTGACGCCGGTTTCGGCGTTGGTGTAGTTGGAGCCGTTCCACTGCGCCTTCGGGGAATATTCCTGCAGGGCCCTGGAGATATCGTCGATATCGGCCAGCTCGCTCTCGCCCTTGATCACGTTATAGGCGTGCTGGGCCAGACCGGCGGAAACCACGTAGCCGTAGCTGTAGGCCCAGGTGCCGAACCGGCCGGCGCCGCCCTTTTCCACCACGGCGGATTCAACCGTCGCCAGGATCTTTTCAAAGTCGCCGCCCGCTTCGGTCAGATCCACGCCCAGGGCGCCCGGATATCCCATCAGGGGAGAGGGCAGGTCCGCCTCGATGAAGTATCCGCCGTAGGCCAGCAGCTGCTTCAGCAGGGGCTCGGTATGGGCGTCGTTGGTGCAGAAGTAGGCGGAATTCTTGCCGTACTTCTCGATCCATTCGGGCGCCTTCTCCAGAATGTAGGCCTGGGCGCCGGGGACGCCGACGTCGGTGGTGGGATCGGGAGCGGTCTCCAGCACGAAGTTCATGCCGAACTCCTCGCAGGCGGCCTTCATGATCGCCACCCGGCGGCTCATGGTTTCGTAGCTCATGTGGCGGGGGAAGGAGATATGCACGAAGGTATCGCAGCCCAGCTCGTGCGCGGTCCGGATCATCAGATAGCCGCGGGCGACGAAGTCGTTGTTGCTGACCAGGTCGGCCGCCTCGCCGATCACGGGCAGATCCTCATGGGACTCGCCGGCGATGCACAGGATATCCGGGCGGCGCTCCTTGATCTGCCGGAAGGCCTCCGCGGTTCCGGGAACCGCCTGGTTCACGATAATCGCCTTCATCTCGGGATCGTCTGACAGGTTCACGATGGTCTGAATGGTGGTCTCCAGCTCCTCGGTGAAGTTGTCGGGATAGATCGCCAGTTTGACCCGATCCTCACCGTACTTGGCCTGGAAGGCCTCGGCGCCGCGGCGGTCATCCTCGGACTGGGAAACGGACCCGGTCACGATGCCGATGTGGAAGGTATCGCCTTCTGCGGACGCGGCAGCCATCAGGCCGGCGGCCACCGTCATCAGCATGGCCAGGGCCAGCACAAGGCTCAGAAACTTTTTCATGGAAACTGCTCCTTTTTCGTTAAATTTTGGCATAGCCAATACAGATGATTATTGTATCAGCTTTCCCGCCGGGTGATTCAGTTTTTTTTGATAAAAAACAGAAAAAATACAGAGATGCGAAAAATCGCCGGCCCCGGGGCCGGGATCGTTCGCGTCTCCGCCTATTCCAGCAGCCATTCCAGCTCCTCGCCTTTGCAGCCGGGGCAGCGCCCGGCGTCCCGCCGGTCCTCGAAGACCCGGCCGCACCGGGCGCACCGGCGCTTCAGCAGATAGCTCCGGAAGGGGTAGAGCACGGCGTCCGCCATCTCCGCCGAAAGAAAGGACCGGTCCTCCGCCAGGGTTTCGAGGCGCCGCATCCAGGCGGAACGGCTCAGGCCGAAGAGCGGCGCCCGGGCCTGGCGTGGGCGGTTATAGCGGATCACGTCCACCAGCGGAACCGGCGCCAGCAGGTTCCGGGCGAAGATATCCGCCTCCGCCTCCAGCCCGCTGTCAGCGCTGAAGCCGGGGCTCATCTGGTCCGGATAGTCCCGGAAGTGATTCAGGAAAAGATGGCCCAGCTCATGGGCGACCGCCCAGCGGAGGCGTCCGGCGTCCTGCACCTCATCCCGGTAAATCACGCAGAAGCCGGGGTAGGAAATGGTAGTCGCGTGGGACATGCCCAGCGCGGCGTTCAGGTTCCAGGGATCCCAGGCGGCGTTTTGGGTGACTTGGGAAAATGGCAGCACCGAAATGCCGGCCGAGGCGGCGACAGCGATGGGATCCACCGGCAGGCGGTCGGCCTGACTGTCCTCAAGCACCGCGCAGGCATAGCGAAGCGCGGCGTCTATCCGGGGCGTAAACGCCATGATTCCCGCGCCTCCTTTCCGCCTGTCAGACAGCCCCGTGACGGGACCGGTTTTTGTGTTCGTACATGGCCTTGTCCGCGCGGGACAGCACATGGTCAGCGCTTTGATCCTCCCCGGGCTGGAAGACCGCCAGCCCGTGGGCGACGCTGATCTTTTCCCAGGGCTTCACGTCGGCGCTGTTCCGAACCCGGGCCATCCGGTCAAAGAGGCCGATGAGCTCCTCCCGCTTCTGATAGTCGTCCTGCAGCAGAATGACGCAGAACTCGTCCCCGCCCAGCCGGAAGACCGGGCTGTGGGCGAAGACTTTGCAGATCAGCTGGCAGGCGGTCTTCAGATAGATATCGCCCCGCTCATGCCCGTACTGATCGTTGATTTTTTTCAGATTGTTGCAGTCGAAAAGGATGAAGCCGAATTCCGGCGGTTTCTCCCCCTTCTCGATTTCGTTGTTCAGCTGATTGGTCCGGATGGTAAAGGCGCCCTTGTTCCGAATCCCGGTCATGGCGTCGGTATAGACCCGGCTGTTCAGATCGTCAATATAGTAGCGGAGATGATCCCGCATCTGCTGGAAGGTTCGGGTCAGCGTCCCGACCTCGTCCTGGCCGTCATAGTCCAGCCTGACGTCATAATTGCCGTCCGACAGCTGCTGAGAGGCGGAAGCCAGATTCAGGAGCGGCCGGGTCAGCGCCCGAACCAGCACCAGAATGATCACGGAGAAAACCGCGAGGATCGCGATGGCGACCATCAGGATCACCAGGGTGAGCCGGCGCTGAGAGGCGGTAATCTCCGAAACGGGCACCGTCACCCCGATCTTCATTTTGTTCCGGAGCGTGGAGAAGGAAAGCTGCTTTTCCACCCCGTTCAGGGTATAGCGGATCAGCTCGTTCCCGTTGGAGGAGTGCTTCAGAATTTCGGAATCGAAAACCTTGTCCCCCAGCACGGCGAGCGTCGTTCCCCGCGGAAACTGCGGATGATAGAGGATATCCCCGTTCCGCTCCATCAGATAAACATGCCCGGTATCATACACATGCAGGGTATCCAGCTGCTGGGTGATGGTCTCAAACAGGATATCCATGCCCATGACGCCGATCAGGAAGCCGCTGTAGTAGATCGGCACCACGTAGGAAAGGGTCAGCGCCTCGTTCAGATAATGCGCGGGATAGGGGCCGACCCAGGTGGGCCCGCCGACCTTCAGCGGGGTATAGTACCAGGTCGTATGCTCCAGATCGTTGATATCCAGATCGTTGGAGTTCAGATCCGCCTGTTTGACGAAATCTCCGCCCCCCATCCGGGACCAGAAAAAGCCGTGCTCGTTGGAGCCGAGCTCAGCGTTGACGCAGTAGTAATAGGTGACGACGCCGTCCGTATTCCCGGCGATGGCGGAAAAGGCATGCTCCACGGCTTCGCAGTGGGCGGCAATCCCGGCGTCGAGCTCCCGCTGCTCCTCCGGGGACAGGCTGGTGCTGAACAGCATGAAGTTCAGACCCTTCAGGGAATCCTTCGCGATCCGGCCCGCCATGTCCACCGACAGCTGCTGGCTCGTAAAATAGGCGTCCAGCCGCTGCTGCATGTTCTCGCTGATCAGGTTCATTTTTTCCAGCGCCGTCTGGTCGCTGTCCTTCCGGATGCTGAGAATCCCAAGGCCGCCCAGCGCCAGGATGCTGGTCAGCACCGCGGCGATGGTCACAGCCATAATCTTGGTTCGGATCGAATGCATGGTTCCTCCTGTCTATCCGAAAAGCCGGGGAACCCCAGCTGTAAATATCTCGTCTGTATCGCTTCCTATCATAGCTCAAACGAATGAAAATGGCAAGACGCAAAAAAGCTGATTTTGTTACCGCTCACGCTGACGCGATTCGCGGACAAAACGATCTGTAAGGTGATAACTCCTGTTTTCAGGCTGCTTTCATTTCTTGAACACGATTCCCGGGTATGGTAGAATAGGGGCATCCAATCAGGCAGGGCTTTTTTTGACATGATGAAGGATTACAACCTGATCCCGACCAAAAAGCCGCAGGGGGAAGAGAGGAGACTCAGGGGATGGGAATCTATCTGAATCCGGGAAAATTCAGCTATCAGATGGCGTTAAACTCCAGGATTTTTATTGATAAGACGGAAATGATTGCATATATTAATTCCATCGTCAATACCAGTCAGCGCTATGTCTGCGTCTCCAGACCCCGCCGCTTCGGCAAAACCATGGCGGCGGATATGCTCTGCGCCTACTATGAC
Source organism: Clostridia bacterium (assembly GCA_017433405.1). Taxonomy (GTDB): domain Bacteria; phylum Bacillota; class Clostridia; order Christensenellales; family Aristaeellaceae; genus Aristaeella. Next base: position 65,904 of record JAFRHH010000033.1, read on the forward strand.
CGGGAAGCGGAAAGCAGATCCCTCTTTGAAAAATGTAAGATCAGCAAGGTCACAGGAGAAGAATTTGGCCAGCAATGGGATGAATATCTGGGGCGGTTTAATGTGATCAGGCTTGTGATGACGGATTTTTTCAGAGGCGGCGTATCTGTTGACAGGGCTCTTGAGAGAATGCAAAAGCTTGTTGTAAGGGACCTGACAGCGGCTTACCCGGAAATTGAATATTTTGACAGGGACGATTTATTACAGTCCATCCGGGATGTCTATTCAGGAAGCAGGACTCAGTTTGTCATCATCATCGACGAATGGGATGCAATCTTCAGGGAATATGCGGAGGATAAGGAAGGCCAGAAGCGATATCTGGATTTCCTGAGAGACTGGCTGAAGGATAAGGAGTATATCGCGCTGGCTTATATGACCGGAATCCTGCCGATCAAAAAATACGGGAAGCACTCCGCGCTGAATATGTTTACGGAATACTCCATGATTCAGCCGGGCCCGCTTGCTCCGTATGTCGGATTTACCAGCCTTGAAGTGGAAGAGAAATGTAAGGAACAGGAGCTGAATTATTCCGGTTTCAAGTCCTGGTATGACGGATACAGGCTTTCCACCGGGGGGTCAGCGGAAATGATCCCCGAAGGGAAGCGCGTTGACGGGACCGTATATCGTGAATACGAGATTTACAGCCCGTATTCGGTTGTGAACGCCATGCTCAGCAAACAGTTTCATAATTACTGGAACCAAACGGAAACCTATGAAGCGCTGAAGCAGTATATCGACTGGAACTTTGACGGGCTGAAGGAAGACGTGGCCGTTCTCATGGACGGAGGAAGGGTTCCGGTGGATATCACGGGGTATCAGAATGATATGACCACCTTCCACAGCAGGGATGATATCCTGACGATGCTGATTCACCTGGGATACCTCGGGTATGACAGCGAAAGGAAGGAGCTTTTCATTCCCAACAAGGAAGTGCTGGACGTATTCAAAACCTCCACAAAGAACAGGGACTGGACGGTCACCTTCCGGGCGCTGCAGAATTCACGGAAGCTGCTGGAAGCCACCTGGAAGGGGGACGGAAAGGTGGTGGCGGAGCTCCTGGAAGCCGCCCATGACAAGGCCGGAAACAAGACCTACCACAGCGAGGCAGCACTATCCTACGCGGTGCGGCTGGCTTATTACGCGGCCCAGGATCTGTATACGGTCATCCCGGAGCTGGACACCGGAAAGGGCTATGCGGATCTGGCCTATATTCCGAAGAATCCAAAGGATCCAGCGATGCTGATCGAGCTCAAATACGAGAAGGACGCGGACACGGCCATCTCGCAGATTCGCCGGCAGCATTATCCGGAGCGGCTGGAACTGTATAAGGGAAACCTGATCCTGGTCGGGATTAATTACGACCGGACGAAATCGAATGAAAGCGTATCGTTCAAGCATCACAGCTGCGAGATCGAAAGGGCCTAAATGCTGGCTCAAATAATGTGCTGCCTTTGGCTCAAATAATGAACTGGATGACAAATTCGCAGGAAAAATCTGAGACAAAAAAATTTTGCTTGCATTTTGAATGACGTTGTAGTCTAATTGTCTTACAAAGATCAAGGAGAGGATAATTATGTCGAGATCATTATTACAGGTGCGTGTGGAAGATTCCTTAAAGAATGACGCAGCGCGCGTTTTCGAGAATCTTGGGATAGACACATCTACTGCGGTCAGGATGTTTCTGAAAAGGGCTGTGATGGATAACGGCATCCCTTTTCGAATGACGCTGCCCAAAGCACCGTACAATGCGGAACGTGGGTACAGAGCAATGCAGGAAATCAGCGAATCTGCAGAAAGAAACGGACTGTCCGAGATGTCTCTGGATGAGATCAATGCCGAGATTGAATCGTCCAGAAACGAGAGGAAAGCAGCAGGAGTATGAAGTACTATGCGATTCTTGACACCAATGTTCTGGTTTCAGCAATGCTGAAAGCCGGCTCGGTACCGGGTCTGGTTGCGCTGGAAGCCATGAGCGGAGACATCCTTCCTGTGCTGAACGATGAAATCCTCGCTGAATATGAAGATGTTCTGAGACGGCCGAAATTCAGGTTTGAGGAAAGAGCGATTCGAGTATTCCTTGAAGAATTAAAGCGAAGGGCAGTATATGTCGATGCAGGTTCTGTCGAAGAAGTGCTTCTGGACGAGGAAGATGTCATATTCTATGCGGTTCTTATGGAAAAGCGAAAAGAAGAAGAAGCATACCTGGTGACAGGGAACCTAAAGCATTTTCCGGTTAGAACTTACATCGTAACACCCAGAGAAATGCTGGACATCATACAGGAAGGAAGAGAATGAAATTTCTAAAACTGAACCTGCCTGTGGTCTTACTGCAAAGGAGATGTAAAAAGCGGCTCGAAACTTTATCTTACAAGTCTTCGAGCCGGTTGTATTATTCGGTCATTTTAGCCGTGGAACATTAATGGCTGTCGATATAGCGGCAGGCGGCCAGAGCCGCCACCGCCCCGTCGCCGACGGCGGTGGTCAGCTGGCGGACCGCCTTCTGCCGGCAGTCCCCCGCGACGAACACGCCGGGGGTTTGGGTCGCGCAGTCCTCCCCGCTGTCGAAATAGCCCCAGGCATTGAGCTTCGCCAGCAGCGCAAAGGGCTCGTTTTCCGGAATCAGCCCGATGGCGACGAAAAGCCCGTCGCAGGCGATATCCTCCTGCTTCCCGGTTTTCTTTTCCGTCACAGTGACCCCCGTCAGCGCGCCGGCCCCGTCGGTGTTCAGCGCCGTCACGGTAACCCCGGTCCGGCAGCGGACGTTCGGCCGAGCGAAGAGGATCTCCTGCAGCTTCTTTTCCCCCGTAAAATGATCCAGATCCTGCAGCATGATCACCTCGCTGCATTTTCCGGCCAGCAGGATCGCCTCCTGCAGGGCGGAGTTGCCGCCGCCGGCCATGCAGACGGTCTTCCCGGTGTAAAAATCCCCGTCGCAGACCGCGCAGAAGCTGATCCCCTCCCCGACGAGGGCCTCCTCGCCGGGCAGGCCCAGCATCCGGTGCTTCACCCCGGTCGCGATGACCAGCGCCCGGGCCTCCCGGGTCTGGCCGTCGTCGGTATAAACCTTTTTAACGCCGCCCAGATCCTCGACCCGGGTGACCTCCGCCAGATCCACGTCCGCCCCCTGGGCCAGAATCTGATCCAGCAGCGCCTCCGCGTATTCGTTTCCGCTCATCTGAGCGGTTCCGGGCCAGTTTTCGACCTTCGGGCTGTGGGTAATCTGGCCGCCGCAGCCGTGCTTCTCCAGCACCGTAACGGTCTTTCCGTTTCTCAGGGCGTAAAGGGCGGCGGTCATCCCCGCCGGCCCCCCGCCGATTACAATGATATCAGTCATACGCTCCGCCTTATCCGGCCTGCTGCTGGGCCAGCATCCCCCTGATCTCGGACACGCCCTTGTATTTAACGAAATCCGTCCCGTTCTGGTCCAGCACCACCAGGGTCGGCGCCTGCCGGATGCCATACCGGTTCGTCAGCTCCACATTCTCCGTCGCCAGCACCTTCTTGAACAGGAATCCGTTCTTTTCCAGCAGGTTCACCGCCAGCTTGCAGTTGGGGCAGGTGGCGCTGACGAACAGCATCGCCCGCACGCTGGCATGGGCGCCCTTCTTTTCCTCCGCCGGCTCCTCCTTCTCTTCCGCCTTCGCGGCCGCCTTCGCCACGGTTTCCACCGGCACCGGGCCCTTATGGGTCAGCCGGGAATGGCCGATATCATAAACCAGCCGATCCCGGAACTCCTGGGCCTTTCCGTCGTTCCAGTTCTGAACCGGACGGTAATAGCCCGTAATCCGGCTGTAGATCTCCGTCTTCGCGCCGCAGTGGGGGCAGACCGCCTGCTCGCCCGTCAGATAGCCGTGCTCGGCGCAGACGGAATAGGTCGGGCTCATGGTATAGTAAGGCAGCTTGTAGTTCTCGGCAATCTTGCGCACCAGGGTCGCGGCGGCCTTCCAGTCCGGCAGCTTTTCGCCGAGGAAGGCATGGAAAACCGTCCCGGAGGTATAGAGGGTCTGCAGCTCGTCCTGCACGTCCAGGGCGGAGAAGATATCCTCGCTGTAGCCCACGGGCAGATGGCTGGAGTTGGTATAGTAGGGCGTCCCGTTTTCGTTGGCGGTGATGATGTCCGGATACTTCTCCTTGTCATGCTTGGCGAAGCGGTACGCCGTGGATTCCGCCGGCGTAGCCTCCAGGTTGTACAGATCCCCGTACATCTCCTGATAGTCGCTCAGCCGCTCCCGCATATGATTCAGCACGTCCCGGGCGAACTGCTGGGATTCCGGATGGGTCAGATCCTTCCGCAGCCAGGCGGCGTTCAGCGCCGCCTCGTTCATGCCGACCAGGCCGATGGTGCTGAAATGATTTTCAAAGGTTCCGAGATACCGCCGGGTATAGGGATAGAGCCCGCCCTCGAGGAGCTTGGTAATCACGGTCCGCTTGGTCTTCAGGCTCCGGGCGGCGATATCCATCAGCTTGTCCAGCCGCCTGTAGAAATCCTTTTCGTCATAGGCTTCGTAGGCCAGCCGCGGCATGTTGATCGTTACCACGCCGATGGAGCCGGTGCTCTCCCCGCTTCCGAAAAAGCCGCCGCTCTTCTTCCGCAGCTCCCGCAGATCCAGCCGCAGGCGGCAGCACATGCTGCGCACGTCACTGGGCTCCATATCGCTGTTGATATAGTTGCTGAAATAGGGCGTCCCGTATTTGGCGGTCATCTCGAAGAGGAGCCGGTTGTTCTCCGTCTCGCTCCAGTCGAAGTCCCGGGTAATGGAATAGGTCGGAATCGGATACTGGAAGCCGCGGCCGTTGGCGTCTCCCTCGATCATGATCTCGATGAAGGCCTTGTTGACCATGTCCATTTCCTTCTGGCACTCGCCATAGGTGAAATCCATCTCCTTCCCGCCGATGATGGCCGGAAGGTTCTTCAGATCGTTCGGGCAGACCCAGTCCAGCGTGATGTTGGAGAAGGGCGCCTGGGTTCCCCAGCGGCTGGGGGTATTGACGCCGTAGATGAAGCTCTGAATGCACTGCTTGACTTCCTTCTGGCTCAGGCTGTCCACCCGGACGAAGGGCGCCAGATAGGTATCGAAGCTGGAGAAGGCCTGGGCGCCGGCCCACTCGTTCTGCATGATGCCGAGGAAGTTGACCATCTGGTTGCACAGGGTGGACAGATGGCTGGCGGGGGCGCTGGTAATCTTGCCCGGCACGCCGCCCAGGCCCTCCTGGATCAGCTGCTTCAGGCTCCAGCCCGCGCAGTAGCCCGTCAGCATGCTCAGATCGTGAAGATGGATCGCGGCGGAACGGTGCGCGTCGGCAATCTCGTTGTCATAGATTTCGCTCAGCCAGTAGTTGGCGGTAATCGCGCCGGAATTGGACAGGATCAGGCCCCCCACGGAATAGGTCACCGTGGAGTTTTCCTTCACCCGCCAGTCGTTAATCCGAAGATAGTTGTCCACCAGGTCTTTATAGTTCAGGAGCGCTGAATTGACGTTGCGGACCTTTTCCCGCTGTTTCCGATAGAGGATATAGGCCTTGGCCACATCGGCGTAGCCCGCCTCGGACAGCACCTTCTCGACGCAGTCCTGAATGGTTTCCACGGCGATCTGCCCGTCCCGGATCAGCGGCTCGTATTCCGCCGTCACCCGCAGGGCCAGCATATCGATCACGCTGGGATGATACTGCTTGTCCAGCGCCTCGAAGGCCTTGGTAATCGCCTTTGAAATCTTGCCGATCTCAAAATCGGCCACTTTCCCGTCCCGTTTCAGCACCTGATACATGGTTCTCGCGCTCCTGTAATTTTTTCTGTACAGCCGCGCGGGAAACCACCTGCCCCCCCTCGCGGCGTGCCCACATACTATACCACACCGCCTTCGGAGAAGTCAATATATTGGTGAAGAAAAAACAGGATAAAACTATATCTTGTGGATTCAGCCTTCCACGCCCCGGAGGGAGACCTCCCGGACAAAGCCCCGCAGGATCTCCGCGTAGCCCCGCAGCTCCCCCTCCGACGGCGCGTGGAGCCCCGCGAAGGGGACCGTATCGCGGTCGGTAAACTGCTGGAGGAAGAAGCGCTCCGCCCCCCGGAGCCAGGCCCCGATCTCCCGGAAGGAGGCCGCGTCATGGAGCTCAGCCACCACCGTGGTGCGGAATTCATAGGCCACGCCGGACGCCATTAAAAGCCGCGCGCTTTCCCGAATCGGCGCCAGATCGATTTCCGGCAGGCCGCAGGTTTCGGCGTAGCGGTCGGGGCTGTTCTTGATGTCCATGGCGGCGTAATCCACCAGCCCCGCCTCCAGCAGGGCCCGCAGCCGCTCCGGATGGGTGCCGTTGGTGTCCAGCTTCACGGCGAAGCCCATTTTCCGGATCTCCCGGAAGAGCGGCGCCAGATCCGGCCGCAGCAGGGGCTCGCCCCCGGTGAAGGCGACGCCGTCCAGCAGCCCCGTCCTTCGGCTCAGGAAGCGGAGCAGCTCCGCCTCGTCCATGATCCCGGGAACGGAGCCGTCCAGCAGCTCCGCATTATGGCAAAAGGGGCAGCGCAGATCGCAGCCCCCGAGAAAAACCGTGCAGGCGACCCGGCCGGGAAAGTCCAGCAGGGTCATCTTCTGCAGCCCATGAATGATCATATCCGCGTTTCCTCCACGAACGTCCGCTCACGTCCGCCATGCTTACAGCAGGTGCGCCCGGATCTCCTCCCCCGACAGGATGCACAGATCCGCCGGCGCGATGTCGAACACCGTCTTGCAGCCGAAGATGTTCCGCACGTGCATCCGGCCGATGGCCCGGGCGCAGGCGATCAGCACCGAGGCGGTGAATTCCGGATTCGAATCCAGCTTCAGGGACAGCTCCATCACATGCGCGTGCTCCCGATCCCCGCCGGTGGCCCCGCACCGGATCACCTTTCCGCCGTGGGGCAGCCCCCGGTGATCCCGGTTCAGCTCCTCCTGCGAGATAAAGGTCACCGTCGTATCATAATCGGCGAAATAGTTCGGCATTTCCCGGATCCGCTTCTCGATCAGGGCCCGGTCGGCGCCCTCCTCCGCCACCACGAAGCATTCCCGGGTGTGCTTCTGGCGCGTGGTCAGCTCGGGGTTTTCCCCGGCCTGCACCCGTTCCACGGCTTCCCGGACCGGCACGGTATACTGCCGGGCGTCCTTCACCCCCGGAATCCGGCGGATCGCGTCGCTGTGGCCCTGGCTGACCCCCCGGCCCCAGAAGGTATAGTCCTTTCCCTCCGGCAGCACGGCGTTCATATACAGGCGGGCCAGGGAGAACAGCCCCGGATCCCAGCCGGCGCTGATCAGGGCCGTATGCCCGGTTCGCAGCGCCTCCCGGTCCACGTTTTCGAAATGCTCCGGAATCCGGGCATGGGTATCAAAGGAGTCGATCACGTTAAAGAGCCGCGCCAGCTTCGGCGTCATCTCCGGCAGATCCGTCGCGCTTCCGCCGCAGATGATCATCACGTCGATCTCCCCGACGAAGTCCTCCGCCCGGGCTGCCGCGTAGACGGGAACGCCGGTCAGGGTTTTGACCCCGGCGGGATCCCGCCGGGTAAAGACGCCGACGACCTCCATATCCGGATTCTGCCGCGCCGCCAGCTCCACGCCGCGCCCCAGGTTGCCGTATCCGTAAATCCCGATCTTCATTCCCTTATCCCTCCTTCAGTAAATCCTTCATATCATACAGGCCCGGCTTCCTTCCGATCAGGAAGGCCGCGGCCTTCAGGCTTCCCTCCGCGAACACGCCCCGGCTGAAGGCCTCATGCTTCAGGGTGATCCGCTCGTTCTGGGTTCCGATCATGACCTCGTGGATCCCGACGATGTTGCCCATCCGGATCGCGTGGATGCCCACGTCTTCCGGCTGGCGCTTTCCCTGGCCGCTCCGGCCGGTCACCGCCCGGGCCTCCGGCCGGACCTCCTGAACCGCCTTAAACAGCGACAGCGCCGTCCCGCTGGGCGCGTCCAGCTTGCGGTCGTGATGCTGCTCGACGATCTCGATCTCCCCCTCCGGATACAGCGCCGCCGCCCGGCGGACCAGATCCGTCAGCGTGGCGATCCCGAGGCTGTAATTCGCCGCCATGAACACCGGAATCCGCCCGGCCCCCGCGAGGATCCGGGCCTTCTCCTCCTCCGTCTGGCCGGTGGTGGCCAGCACCACCGGCAGCCCGCGCTTCTCCGCGAAATCCATCAGGGCCCCCGTCAGGCTGTGGTGGCTGAAATCGATGATCACGTCCGCTTCCTCGCTGACCGCGTCGAAGGACGCCCGGCAGCGGGGATCCGCCCCCTTCGCCAGGGGATCCACGCCGCAGACGATCTCCGCCCCCGATGCCCGCGCCGCGCAGGCGCGAACCTCCCGGCCCATGAATCCGTCATAGCCAACCAGAATGATTTTCATGCCTTCACCTCCAGCCCGGCTTCCCGCATCAGGTCAAGCAGCTTCCGCCGGTTGCCCTCCTCCATCTCCGTCAGCGGCAGCCGGACCCGGTTCGCTCCGTAGCCCAGCGCCGCGCAGGCCGCCTTCGCGGGGATGGGATTGGTTTCGATCATCAGCTGGTTCATCAGATCCAGCAGCTCCAGCTGCAGCGCCGCCGCGCCGGCCACGTCGCCCCGGAAGAAGCGCCGGCAGATCTCCGCCGTCCGTCCCGGCAGGATGTTGGACACGACGGAAATGACGCCCTTTCCGCCCAGGCTCAGGGTCGGCACGATCTGATCGTCGCAGCCCGAATAGACATCCAGCCGATCCCCGCACAGCCGCCGTTCCTTCGCCACCTGGCTCAGGTTTCCGCAGGCTTCCTTCACAGCGGCAATCCGCGGATGATCCGCGAGCACCGCCAGGGTTTCCGGCAGCATGTTCAGCCCGGTTCGGGCGGGCACGTTATACAGAATACAGGGGACGCCGCTCTCCTGGGCGATGGCGGTATAGTGGGCGACCAGCCCCCGCTGGGTCGTTTTGTTATAATAGGGGGTTACCAGGAGCACCGCGTCCGCCCCGGCGGCGCAGGCCGTCTTCGTCCGCTCGATGGCGTGGGCCGTGTTGTTGGAGCCGGATCCCACGATCACCGGCACGCGGCCGCCGACCCGCTTCACGCAGAAGGAGACCACCTGCTCGAACTCCGCGTCCGACAGGGTGCTTCCCTCGCCGCTGGTCCCGGTCGCCACGATGCCGTCGATCCCCTCCGCCAGCTGCCTGTCGATCAGCCTCCCAAAGGCTTCAAAATCCACCGCGCCGCCCTCGTCAAAGGGGGTGATGATCGCCGTGGCCGCTCCTGTAAAAATGGTGTTCTTCATTCTCGATCCCTCCGACCAATTCCATTCCGCGTCATTTTATCATACTCCGCGCCGGCATTGTTGTTTTACGGCTGTATTTCATTCCCGCCCGCCGCCGGGAAGCAGGATGTCCGCGCCGTATTTCCGGACCAGCCGCTCCGCGTCCTCCCGGGCGATCATGACCGTCAGCTCCGTTCCCGTATCAGTATGCTTTTCCGCCAGGACGCGGCCCAGGGGGCGGATTTCCGCCAGCAGTCCGTAGCGGCTGAAGGGAATCCGGAAGGTCTCCGGCCGGAAGCTGTCCTGCAGCGCCCCGGCGATCCTCTCCCGCAGCGCCTCCAGCCCCTGCCCCGTCCGGGCGGAAATCAGCACGGCGCCGGGAAAGACCGGATCCGGATCGGCGAGATCGCACTTGTTGATGACCTCGATCCGCGGCTGATCCTCCGCCCCGAGCTCCCGCAGCACCTCCTCGACGGTATCGTGCTGCCGGAGCATCTCCGGGCTGGCGCCGTCGGAGACGATCACCAGCACGTCCGCCAGCGCCGCCTCCTCCAGGGTGGAGCGGAAGGCGCTGACCAGGGTATGGGGCAGCTTTCGGATGAAGCCCACCGTATCCGTCAGCAGATAGGGGGTGTTTTCCTTCGTCGTCATGCGGCGGGATACCGCGTCCAGGGTCGCGAACAGCTGGTCCTGCACATAGACCTCCGCCCCCGACAGGGCGTTCATCAGGGTGGATTTGCCCGCGTTGGTGTAGCCCACCAGCGCCACCACCGGCACCCGGTTCCGCTCCCGGTTCTTCCGGCGGACGCCCCGCTGCTTTTCCAGCTCCTCCAGCCGGCCTCTCAGCTCCGTCACCCGCTCCCGGATCCGGCGGCGGCTGATCTCCAGCCGGCTTTCCCCCGGGCCCCGGGTGCCGATGCCGCCGGCCAGCCGGCTGAGAACCAGCCCCTGGCCGATCAGCCGGGCGGACCGGTACTGCAGCTGCGCCAGCTCGACCTGCAGCTTGCCCTCGGCGCTGGAGGCCCGCTGGGCGAAGATATCCAGGATCAGCGTCGTCCGGTCCACCACCTTGACCCGCAGGATGTCCTCCAGGTTCCGAATCTGGACGCCGGTCAGCTCCTCGTCAAAGATACACAGATCCGCCTCGAGGGCCTGGCAGTCCCGGGCCAGCTCGTCCGCCCGGCCCCGTCCGATGAACAGGGCCCCGTCCGGCCGGCTCCGCTTCTGCAGAAACGTTCCCACGACCTCCGCGCCGGCGGTCTCGGCCAGCCGCCGCAGCTCCCCGAGGGATTCCATGCTCTCGATGCCCATCAGCACGGCCTTCTCCCCGCCGCCGGAAACCGACTGGGTCGCCTCCCGGCCCACCTCCTCGTCGCTGAAGAGGATCTGATCCGTCCATTCCCGGTCCGGCAGGCGGTACCACCGCGCCGGCTCCGGCAGGAGAATCTCTCCCCCCGCCCGGAGAAAGGCGGTCTGGACGAAGGTCGGCTCCCCGTTCCGGACGCCGACGGCCGTCATGGCATCGTAGCGGAAGATCTTCAGGGCGCTCAGATCCACGTCGCTCAGCCGCCCGTCCCCGTCCGGATGGGTATGCACGCAGCGAACCCGGCTCAGCCGGCTTTCGCTCCGCCGCAGCCGGTAGTCCGTCAGCTCCACGTCGCTGTCCGTCCCCACGGCCACGTTGACCACTTCCCCGTCCCGGGTCAGATACACCGCGATCTCCCGGTTCAGCTCCCCGGAGCACTCCGCCAGGGTTTTCATCAGCTCCCGGGGAAGAAACACCCCTTCCTCCGCCTCAAAGCCGTACAGGCTGTCCAGCCGCGCCAGCATCGCGTCCCGGATTCCCGCGGTGTTTCCGTTCACGTGATGATTCATGGTTTCTTTCCGTCTCCTCCTCTGTGGGCGGCAGTTCGCGCCTGCCGTTCCGCGGCTGTCTCCTCCGTCTCAGCCCGGCATGGACACCGCCGCGGCCCCCTTGCCCCGGAGGGTCACTTCCGGAAGGGACCGGGGCAGGAAGCAGGTTTCCCCCTTCCGCATCTTCATGCGGCCGTTTTTCCATCGCAGGGTAATCTGCCCTTCCAGCACCGTCATCATCCCGAAATCATGAATGGGCGGCAGCACGCCGGAATCGTCCGTCCGGATCACGTCCAGCATAAAGTACTGCTCCTTCAGGATCCGCTTCCCGCCGTAGGCCTTCTCCACCCGGACCGGCATCGGCAAAAGCTTCAGATCCGTTACGTCCAGCCCCTTTTCCAGGTGCAGCTCCCGCCGCCGGCCCTCGCTGTCCGTCCGGTCCCAGTCATAAAAGCGGTAGGTAATGTCCGAGCTCTGCTGAATCTCATACAGGGTGATGCCCGCGCCGATGGCATGCACACAGCCGGCGGGGATATAGCAGACGTCCCCCGCCTGAACCCGAACCCGGCGCAGCAGCTTCTCGACCGCCTTTCCTTCCCGGCTGGCCTCCCGCAGCGCCCCCAGGGTCGTCCCCGGTTTGATGCCGTAGACCAGCTCTCCGCCGCCCGGCGGGGTATCCAGAATCAGCCAGGCCTCGGTCTTTCCCAGCTTGCCGCCTTCCTTTTCCGCCGCGTAGGCGTCGTTCGGATGCACCTGCACGCTCAGCGCCTCCCGGGCGTCGATCAGCTTCAGCAGCAGGGGGAAGGGCTTGTCGGCATACCGTCCGGCGATCTTCTCCCCAAACTCCCGGATCAGCTCCGTCAGCGTCCGCCCCAGGGGATCCCGGCTTTCCAGCCCGGGAATGCAGCTGACCTCCAGGCTCTCCCCCGTCGGAATCTCCCGCAGGTCCTTTCCCCAGACGGTTTTCAGCTTCTCGCCGCCCCAGGGCGTCAGCTTTCCGCCCCGGAAGGCCGGCGTCATCCGGATCGGCAGCAGGGGCGTTTCCCGCTTCAGCGGCTTGTCGAAGCCCCGGAAGGGATGGACGCAGCCCTCCCGGCGGAATTCCCCGCATTCCCGGAAGCCCATCTTCTCCAGCAGGCGGACCGCCCGGCCGTTCCGCGCGTCCGTATCGCAGCGCACGCAGTCGCAGCCCATGCCCCGGAGGAGCTGCAGCGCGTCGTCCATGACGCCGCCCCCCAGGCCGCTTTTTTGCGCGCCGGGATCCACGGCCAGGTAACGAATCACCCCCGGCTGCACCCCGCAGGTCCACCCGATCCCGATGTATTCCGGATCCTGCTGGGGGGCCAGCGCCACCGCGGCCGCCAGGGCTCCGTTTTCCCGCTGAATATACAGATGTCCCGCGGCCGTCTCCGCCCGGAGCGTCTCCGCCGACGGTCCGATCTCCTCGTATCCGCCCTCGGGATCCTCCTCCTTCATAGCCTGTTCAGCCCGCTGATACAGCGCCGCCGCCTCCTCCAGATCCGCCACCGCCGCTCTGATGAGTTCCATGCTTTCCCTCGCTCCTTCCCGGTTTGTTTATGCGCCCGTTGACCCAAAGCCGCCGGTCCGGGCCGCCTCCGTCTCCTCTTCCTCCGCCGTTCCGTAGGGCAGGAAGATCCCCTGGCAGAACCGGTCCCCCTTCCGAAGCGTCAGCGCCTGGCCGGAGGGGTTTCTCATCTTCACCAGGATATGGCCCTCGTTTTTCGCGAAGGCGTAATCGCTGTCGATGACCCCCACGGTGTTGCTCAGCCGGGCGCCGGTTTTAAATCCCAGGGAGCTGCGGGGGAACAGCAGCAGCACCCAGCCCGGCGCCATCTCCGCCCGGATCCCCGTCGGGATCAGCGCCTCCCCGCCCGGGGGGATCACCGTCTCCACCGGGCAGATAAAATCATACCCGGCGCTGCCCTTCGTCGCCCGCCGGGGCAGCGGAATCCGGTCCACCGGCAGGCCGTCCTCCCGGCCCGCCAGATCCCCGGCGTACTGTTTCTCCGAAACATGATCAAAGCGCGCGATGCTCACAGCTGTTCCCCCGCCCTTTCTTCCCTGTCGCCTCTGTGAACGTCATTTCACCTTTCTGTCCGGTCTTCCTCCAGGCCGTCTGAGGCCCCGCGATCCGGTCCGCCTGAGGCTCCTCGATCCGGGCTGCCGGACCCGTCCGCCATCACGTCCGCCATCACGTCCGCCAGTGCCGCCAGCTCAGCCATGCTCATCCTTTCCCCCCGGGTTTTTTCATCAAGCCCCGCCTGCTCCAGCCAGGAAAGGGCCTCCCCCCGCTCCGTCCGGAAGGTGGCGCAGAGGTTGTTCAGCATCGTCTTCCGCCGCAGGGCGAAGGCGGCCCCCACCACTTTGAAAAACATCCGTTCGTCCCGGACGGAAACCGCTGCCTCCGCCCTCCTTTTCATCACGACGAAGGCGCTGTCCACCTTCGGAGGCGGGGTAAAGCGCTCCGCCGGAACCGCCAGCGCCATCCGCGGCTTAAAGCGGTACCGGCACCGGACCGCCAGGGGGCCCCAGCCCTCCTCCCCCGGCGAAGAAAGGATCTTTTCGGCGACCTCCTTCTGAACCATCAGGCCCAGGGTTCCGACCGCCAGCGCCGGAGAGAGCAGCCGCTGAATCAGCGGCGTCGTAATATAATAAGGAATATTCGCCGCCACGGTAAAGGGCTTCCGAAGGTCCTCCGTCAGCTTCACCGGATCCAGGCTCATAATATCCCCCTGCAGGAGGGTCACGTTGTCATAATCCGCCAGGAAGCCGCGCAGCAGCGGAATCAGCCGCTCGTCCAGCTCCACCGCCAGCACCCTTCCCGCGGCCCGGCACAGGGGCCCCGTCAGGCTGCCGCAGCCCGGGCCGATCTCCAGCACGTCGTCCGCCTTCGTAACCCCGGTCTCCCGGACCAGGGCCTCCAGGATCTCCTCGTCGTAGAGAAAGTGCTGCCCCAGGGAATGCCTGTAGCGCAGATTGCTTTCCCGGATCCGGCTTTTGGTTTTGCTCACGCGTCGCCCTCCTGTTCCCCTCCGCGGTCGCCGCGGACGGAGTTAGTATACCATATCCCGCCCTCCAAAAGAAAGGGACCGGCGCTTTTTTGCGTCGGTCCCGCGGAAGGCGCCCCCGCGGGGCCGCCTCCTGTTTTCATGGCTTTCGGCTTACTTTCCGGCGAGCTTCTTATAGGATTCGCGCCGGATTCTGGCATCCTCTTCCTGCTGGACGAACAGCTTCGCAGCCGCGTCCGGGAACTGCTGGGCCAGAGAGGTGTAGCGAACCTCGCCCTTCAGGAATTCCTGATAGTCGCCGGTCGGATCCTTGCTGTCGACCGTCATCGGGTTCTCCAGCTCGGGGTTGTAGCGATAGAGCTGCCAGTAGCCGCAGTCAACCGCCTTCTTAATCTCCGCCTGGGCCTTGCCCATGCCGCCCTTGGCGCGCAGGCCGTGGTTGATGCAGGGCGCGTAGGCGATGATCAGGGACGGGCCGTGATAGGCTTCCGCCTCGGTCAGGGCCTTGAGCACCTGCGCGGGATCGGACATGGCGACCTGGGCCACATAGACGTAGCCGTAGCTCATAGCCATCATGCCCAGATCCTTCTTCTTGGTGCGCTTGCCGGCGGCGGCGAACTTGGCGACAGCCGCATGCGGAGAGGACTTGGAGGCCTGTC
>JAFRHH010000034.1 GCA_017433405.1 Clostridia bacterium
GATGGTGAAGCCGTTCAGCCCCAGCAGGAGGTTCGTCATCGTTGCGCGGTCGCGCACGAAATCGATGAAACATGCTTATTGTATCCTACCGGCGCTGAAATTGCAACCCTGACAGGAACCGGAACCAAATTTGTACGGACAAAAGCTCCCTCCCGCCAAAAAAAGCGCTTCCCTCCCGTGGGAGAGAAGCGCCCGAATGCTACGGGTGCCTGCGGCTGAGAATTTCACTGACCACGAAGCCGTGAACCACATCGCTGGGCGTCCAGGTGAGCCGCAGCCCGGGAGCGGAGACGGGAACCGTCTCCGGGGCCGCTTCCGCCAGGTTCAGCGGGGCCATCTGCTCATCATGGCAGGGGTCGTCGCCTTCTCCGGTGACCGCGTTCAGACTGCCCCGATAAAGGCTGTCGTCCCGCTGGTTCAGCCGGACCGTCGGGCGGAGAGGCTGGAACGAAGCGTCCGCCGCCGCGGGGGCCGCTCCGGAAGCCATTCCACCGGGAACCGCGGCGCCGGGAGCTTCCTCCGCCGGGAGATCCTGGACGGACATCTGCCGCGCGGCGTCCTGAGCGTTCCGGGAGGGGATCCGCGGATCCCCCCGCTTTTTCGGCATGTTCTTCTTCGCGCCTTTAACGACGGCGGAAATCAGCACCCCCATGACAACCCAGACGAACAGGATGAAAAAGATCGGAGCCATGTCCACGGGTGTTTCACCTTCTTTCCTGCCGCCCGGTTACTTCTTCGGACGCTGCTGCGGCTCCGCGGAGGACTGCGGCGCGCTGGCCTTCGCGATGGACTCCCGCATCTCGGTGTCGGCGATGGTGTTCTTCATCTGATAATAATCCAGAACGCCCATCTTTCCGTCGCGCAGGGCGGAAGCCATGGCCCGCGGCACTTCCGCCTCGGCCTCGACCACCTTGGCGCGCATCTCCTGAACGGAGGCCTTCATTTCCTGCTCCCGGGCGACGGCCATGGCGCGGCGCTCCTCCGCCTTCGCCTGGGCGATGCGGCGGTCCGCTTCTGCCTGGTCCATCTGCAGCTGGGCGCCGACGTTGCGGCCCACATCCACGTCCGCGATGTCGATGGAAAGAATCTCATAGGCGGTGCCGGCGTCGAGCCCCTTGTCCAGCACGGTGCGGCTGATCAGATCGGGGTTCTCCAGCACCTGCTTATGGGTTTCGGCGCTGCCGACGGTGGTCACGATGCCTTCGCCGACGCGGGCGATGACGGTTTCCTCTCCGGCGCCGCCGACCAGTCGCTCAATATTGGTCCGCACGGTGACGCGGGCCTTGGCCCGCAGCTCGATGCCGTCCTTGGCGATGGCGGCGACCACGGGGGTTTCAATGACCTTCGGGGTGACGCTCATCTGGACCGCCTGGAACACGTCGCGGCCGGCCAGATCGATGGCGCAGGCCTTCTCGAAGGCCATCTCGATGTTGGCCCGCTGGGCGGCGATCAGGGCGTTGATGACCCGGTCCACGTTGCCGCCGGCCAGGTAATGGGTTTCCAGCTGGCTGATGGTCAGGTTCAGACCGGCCTTGTTGGCCTTGATCAGGGGATAGACCAGCCGCTGGGGCTGAATCCGCCGGATCCGCATGCCGATCAGGGCGCTGATCGGAATATGGACGCCGCTGGCCAGGGAGGAAATCCACAGGCCCATGGGCACGAAGTGCAGGAAGATCGCCAGGGCGATCACGACAATGACAATAATCAGGGGAATCATGATGGTGGAATCCATTGTTCTACCTCCTCTGTGAACGTCAGTTCACATCTGTCAAGCTGTGACGGATGACGATTTTGCAACCGCTTCGCTGACGCGTTCGCGGACAGAATCTGTCTCCTTCAATGATAAAGGGTCAGACGGGGGCTTTCCCCTCCTCCAGGGGACGGATGGTCAGATGATCTCCTTCCTGACCGACGACGCGCACCCGCGTACCCTTTTCCAGGAACGGGCCGAAGCTGGAAGCGCTCAGCCGCTCCCCGTCGATCTCGATAAAGCCGGCGGGCCGCAGGGGCGTCACCACCGTGCCTTCCCGGTTCAGCCAGGGGTTTTCCTTCCCGCCGGCCGCGGCCGCGGAAGCGCGTTCCCGGCTCCGGAGCACCAGGGGGCTCTTGCTCAGCCGGCCGTTCACCGCGCTTTTATAGGAGAGGAAAACGGTCACGCCGACGACCAGGAGCACGGCAAACAGCGCGATCAGGGCCGGCCCGGTGCCGAAGCGGCTGCCGGTCATCAGGATGGCCACGATCTCCAGGATGAGGCCGGAGACGCCTGCCACCCCGAACCCGGGAATAAAGGCCTCCGCGATGATCAGACCGGTGCCGACCACGAAGCAGAGAATCAGCAGCAGGTTGGATGCGATCAGATCCATGGTTCTTCCTCCTTTCCTTCCGGATTGTACGGCTCCATTGTAGGGAATAACCGGGGAAAAATCAAAGGTCTTCCGCGCAAAATAACAGGGTCTATTCCGCCTGTTCGGGAAAGAGACAGGCGGAATTGTCAGGCATCCGGGGGAGAAGCCCGGAAAGCTTACCGGGTCCCCGGGTCGTAGGGAATCCCTTCCGCCTTCGGCGCGAGGGAGGCTCTGGAGGTGAAGGCCAGAACGATCAGGCAGACGATATAGGGCATCATGTTATAGACATTTCCCGGCAGGTTCAGGGATACCAGGAAGGGGAAGCCGGTATAGGTGTTGGACAGAGCGCGGAAGAGCCCGAAGAGCAGGGCGGAGACCGCGATCCGGGCGGGCTTCCACTGGCCGAAGATCATGACCGCCAGCGCCAGGAACCCAAAGCCCGCGACCCCGTTTTCAAACTTCCAGATGGACACGCCCGCCAGAATGTAGCACAGGCCGCCGAGACCGCCCAGCAGGCCGGAAATCAGCACGCCGATCCAGCGCATTTTAAATACGTTGATGCCGACGGAAGCCGCGGCCTGGGGATGCTCGCCGCAGGCCATGAGCCGAAGGCCCAGTCGGCTCTTATAAAGGAAGATATAGACGAGCACAACCGCCAGGATGGCGACCGGCATGAACCAGTTGAACTCAAAGCCGTTGATATTGACCACAAACAGCTTCCGGGCGTACACATATTCGATCTCGGAGGAGGGCTTGTCCGGATTGGCGGCGGTATTCATCGCCTTGACGAATACGGTCGCCGCCGCTGTGGCCAGCAGGTTCATGGCGGTTCCGACCAGCGTCTGATCCGCCTTCAGATGGATGGCGGCGACACCCAGCAGGCAGGAATAGAGCATGCCGGCCAGGGCGGCCGCCAGCATGGCGACCAGCACCATGACCAGCGCGGAGGAGGTGGCGAGGGAACGCATGACCAGCGCGCCGCCGAGGGCCCCGACGACCATGATGCCCTCCAGACCGAGGTTAATGACGCCGGAATGCTCTGAAATACAGCCGCCCAGCGCGACCAGCAGAAGGACGGAGGCGAAGATCAATGTATATTGAATCAAAAGCAGCATTCTTATTTCGCCCCTTTCTTTTCATCTTTTTGAGCGAGCATCCGCCTCATGGCCAGTTTGATGAACAGCACGAAGCTGCACAGATAGATGATCACCGAGGAGATCACGTCCGAGATCTGGGGGGAATAGAAGGTGGTGTTCACATATTGCCCGCCGTCGGTGATGTGCTGGATAAAGAAGGAAGAAAAGATGGCGCCGATGGGATGCAGACCGCCGAGGAAGGCGGCGGCAATGCCGTTGAAGCCCATTGTGGGAACGGAAGACTGGGTGCATTCCCAGCGCATGTATCCCGTCTGATACAGCAGGGAGGCGCCGAGGCCCGCCAGCGCGGCGGAGATCACCAGGGTCAGGATGATGTTCCTGTTTTCCGCCATGCCGGCATAGCGGGCCGCGTTCCGGTTGTTGCCCGTCGCCTTCAGCTCATAGCCGAGCCGGGTTTTGCTCAGGATGATCCAGACGAGCACCGCGGCCAGGATCGCCAGGGGAACGGCGATGGTCACGTTCTTATTCCCGCTGAACAGGTTTTCCAGCCCCAGGGTCGGCAGCAGGGCGGAGGGGTTCTCCTTGCTGAGATAGAGGGTATAGGGGCTGGCCTGCTCCTTGACATGGGTCAGCACCGCGTTGGTGGTATAGAGGGCAATCCAGTTCAGCATGATGCCGGAAATGACCTCGTTGACGTTGCAGTAGGCCTTCAGGATGCCGATGATGGCGCCGAGGAGGGCCGCGGCGGCCATGGCCAGGAGCATGCAGGGCAGCCAGCCCCAGCCCCAGGCCAGCGCCGCGTACAGGCTGGCGCAGGCGCCGGCGACATACTGCCCGGCGGCGCCGATATTGAAGAGGCCGACCTTATAGGCGAACAGAATGCTGAGGGAGCACAGCACCAGCGGCATGGCCTTGGCCAGCGTGTTGCCGAACTGCTTCAGCTGGCTGGCGGGGCGGCTCCAGGTAAAGAAATTCTTGATAATATCCAGAATGGATTCCCCGGCGCCCTGAGGATTAATGCAAAGCAGAACGATGAACCCGATCAGCAGACCGGCCAGAATACAGAGAATGGAGGCGATAAAAGCCTGCACGCCTTCGTTTTTCAACAGTTTTCTCATTTGCCGCTCACCTCATCCCTCCTGGCGCCGGCCATATAGAGCCCAAGCTCCTCCTGCGTGGTCCGCTTCGGATCCAGCTCGCCGACGATTTCACCCTCATACATGACCAGGATCCGATCCGGCACATCCATGACCTCGTCCAGCTCCAGCGAGATCAGCAGCACGGCCTTTCCCGCGTCCCGCTGGGCGATCAGCTGCTTATGGATGAACTCGATCGCGCCCACGTCCAGACCGCGGGTCGGCTGGACGGCGATCAGCACATCCGGCTGCTTGTCCAGCTCCCGGGCGATGATGGCCTTCTGCTGATTTCCGCCGGACATGGAGCGGGCCGGCGTGACGGCGCCCTGACCGGAACGGATGTCATATTCCTGAATCAGCCGCTCGGAATAATCCCGGATGTTTTTGCTTCGCAGGAAGCCGATTTTATTGGTAAATTCGGGTTCAAAATAGGTCTGAAGAATGATGTTGTATTCCAGGGAATAATCGAGCACCAGGCCGTGCTTATGCCGATCCTCGGGGATATGGCTCATGCCGGATACGGAACGCTTCCGGATGGAGGATTTCGTTATTTCCTTCCCGTTCAGGAGGATTTTTCCGCTGACCAGCGGCTCCAGCCCGGACAGGCCGTAGACCAGCTCGGACTGGCCGTTGCCGTCGATTCCGGCGATGCAGACGATCTCTCCCCGGCGCACCTGGAAGGAGACGTCCCTGACCGCGTTGTTTTTATGAACCCTGGAGGCGACGGTCATGTGACTCACCTCCAGGAGCACCTCTCCGGGATTGGCGGGCTTTTTCTCCACGTGGAAATTGACTTTTCGGCCGACCATCATGGCGGAAAGCTCCTCCATGGTGGTGTCCTTCGTGTTGACGGTTCCGATGTATTGTCCTTTCCGGAGAACGGTGCACCGGTCCGCCACGGCCATGATTTCCGCCAGCTTATGGCTGATAAACAGGATGGATTTGCCTTCCGCGGCCAGGTTTTTCATGATCTGCATCAGCTCGGTGATCTCCTGGGGCGTCAGAACCGCGGTGGGCTCGTCAAAAATCAGGATTTCATTATCCCGGTACAGCATCTTGAGGATTTCGGTCCGCTGCTGCATGCCGACGGTGATATCGGAGATCAGCGCGTCCGGATCCACCTTCAGGCCGTACTTCTCGGACAGATCCAGAATTTTTTTCCGGGCGACATCCTTCTTCAGCAGGCCCATGGAGCCGACCGGCTCGTTCCCCAGGATGATGTTGTCGAGGACGGAGAAGCATTCCACCAGCTTGAAATGCTGATGCACCATGCCGATGCCCAGGGCGTTGGCGTCGTTGGGGTTATGGATTTTGACCTCGACGCCGTCCTTTTTGATCGTTCCTTCCTCCGGCTGGTACATGCCGAAGAGGACGCTCATCAGGGTGGATTTTCCCGCGCCGTTTTCTCCCAGCAGCGCGTGGATTTCCCCGTGGCGCAGCTGCAGGGTGATGTCGTCATTGGCAATGATTCCGGGGAAACGCTTGGTAATATGGAGCATCTCAATGGCAAACTCGTTTGAATGAACGTCTCCCAATTCACAGACCTCGCTTTCCTGAAAAAATCCAGATGGCGGAGCCTCAGCTTCGCTTTCTGAAAGAAACCCCCGTTTGCCGAAAGGAAAACAGGGGCTTCATTCAAAAACCGGGGATGCAAAAACATCCCCGGAATCCGGAAACTTACTTGATGTTGCCCTGGTAATCCACGGTCACGGCGGTGACGGCGGGTTCCGCGTCAATCGCGTTGGAAACCTTGATCTCCCCGGCATACATCTTCGCGACCAGCGCGGCGTAATCCTCGGCGGTGAAGCCGTCGCCAAACTGGGTGGAGGGAGCGATCTGTACGAAGTTCTCGGCGGGATTGGCGGACACCAGGCCCAGGGTATCCACCCGGCCGCCGACAAAGGTGCCGCCCTTGACAGCGGTCAGCTCAGTCGTAACGGTGAGGGCCAGACCCTTCATGGCGGAGGTCACGGTGATGCCCTCGCCGTAGAGGCCGTCGATGATACCCTTCTGGTCCACGTCCACGCCGATCACCTTCCCGCCGAATTTGGCAGCCGACTCACCGGCGGAGGTGAAGATCCCGGCGCCGCAGGCGAAGACGACCTGGGTGCCGCCCTTGTACCAGGTATCCATGTAGGCGGTGATGTCCGCGTCGCCGTAGAACTGGTTGCCGTAGACATATTTGACTTCCACATCCTTCAGGCCCAGCTCGGCGGCCGCGGCGTCCGCGCCCTGAACAAAGCCGTAGCCGTAGCGTATCACGGCCGGAACCGCCATGCCGCCCAGGTAGCCGAGCTTCTTATAGCCGAGCCTGACAGCCGCGTAGCCGGCCATGTAGCCGCACAGCTCTTCCTGATAGACGGCGCAGTAAAGATTGGCGGGAACGGCGGCGGCCAGGTCGCCGATGTCACTCTCGCTGATGTCCAGGGCGATGAAGGTGATGTCGCTGTATTCGGGAACGACCTTCTGAATCACGGGCCCGAAAGCGTAGCCGGGCAGGATGATGGTATTGAACCCGTCGTCGATCGCCTTTTCGATGGAGGAAAGCCGATCCTCATCGGAGTCGGTCGCGGGCCTGTAGTACTGATAGGTTACGCCGTTGGCGTCGCAGAAGGCCTTGGCGGCCTCATGAGTCGTCTGGTTGAAGGACTGGTCGGTAATATCCTGGTAGTCCGAGACCATGGCGACAGCCATATCGGCCGCGGAGGCGAAGGACATCACGCCGAGCGTCATGACAGCAGCCAGCAGCAGGGCAAACAGCTTTTTCATCATTTTTTCCCCTTTCTCTTTATACGGCCAATGCCGTTTTATTTGTAAAAATTATACCAAAAAACGGCACGCTTGGAAAGAGCGTACCGGGATTTTTTTGATCCTTTAAAACCCTGTAAAAAGGCTGAAACCAAACCGTAACAATCTTCGCTTTTCCTACGCGCTTTTGCGAAGCAGGCGGAGCTTCGCGGGGGCGCGGTATTCCTCGGTGCCTGGCATCAGCCGCATCCGCAGGGTGCGCATGGTGCGGAAGTAGCAGGGGAAGAGGAACAGATCCGCCGCGATCCAGGCGGCCGGGTTGGCCAGGCAGGCGCCGGTAAAGCCCATCACCGGCACCAGGAACAGGGCGACGGCGGTCCGGGCAATCATTTCGAAGAGCCCGGCGAACATGGCGACCCGGGTAAAGCCCATGCCCTGAATGGAGAGGCGGACGATGTTGACGAAGAGCAGCGGAATATAGAAGGCGGCGTTGATGGTCAGATACCGGACGCCCATGGCCGTGACCTCCGGGACGGCGGCGGGGTCGATAAACAGGCTCAGAAGCGGCCGGGTAAACAGCAGCACCACGGCAAAGGCCCCCAGGCAGTAAATCACGCCGACCAGGGCGGCGGCCTTCAGCCCCTCGTGGACCCGGTCCAGCTTCCGGGCGCCGATATTCTGGCCCGCGAAGGTCGCCATGGTGGAGGCCAGGGCGTCAAAGACGCAGGCGAAGAAGGCGCTGAGCTTGCCGGCGGCGCTGACGGCGGCCACGGCACTGACCCCCAGCCCGTTGACGGACCACTGAACGACCACGGAGCCGATGGCGGTGATGGAAAACTGGAGCCCCATCGGAAGCCCGATCCCCAGCATCCGCCGGGCCATGGGCCAGGAGAAGCGCCGATCCTCCCTGTGCATCCGCAGAATCGGGAAGCGCCGGATCATGACCACGACGCAGCCGATTCCCGCCAGCAGCTGGCTGACGGCGGTGGCCCCCGCCGCCCCGGCCACGTCCATCCCGGCCGCCAGGATCAGCACGAGATCCAGCGCGATGTTGACCAGGGAGGCGAACACCAGAAAGACCACGGGCGTACGGCTGTCCCCCAGGGAGCGCAGGATGCCGCTGGCCATGTTGTAGAGAACGCAGCAGGGAATCGCCGCGAAGATGATGCGGATATAGGAAGCGGAATCCTCCAGGATGGCTTCCGGCGTATTCATCAGCCGGAGCAGCGGCTTGCAGAGCAGCACCGCCGCGGCCGCGAACACGACGGACAGCACGGCGCTGAGGACGGAGGCGTGCCATACGGTGCGCCGGACCCCGCTTTCATCGTGGGCGCCGAAGGCCTGGGCCACGGGAATGGCAAACCCGGAGCAGAGGCCGAGGCACAGGCCGATGATCAGAAAATTAACGGAGCCGGTGGCCCCGACGGCCGCCAGCTTGTCCGCCCCCAGATACCGGCCGACGATGGCCGTATCGACGAAGGAATAGAACTGTTGAAAAAGAACACCGAATAAAAGAGGGGCGGCGAAGGAAAGCACCAGCTTCAGCGGCTTTCCCACCGTCAGATCCCGGGTCAGCGTGCGGGCCATGGCAGTAAATCCTTTCAGGCGGCTCCCTGGAGCCGCCCGCACGTTATATCACTTTTGAAGAAGGAAAGCAAGAGAATAAACCGATGCAATCATAGAAAAAAGCAATGTTTCGAACGACTCCTGTCCTCGGAAGGAGAGCCTGTCCCCCCGTTCCGCCGGGGAGAAGCGGATCAGACGACGACCCGGTTCCGTCCCTGCGACTTGCCCAGGTACAGCTTTTTGTCCGCTCCCGCCAGGAGCTCGTCCAGCGGGGAGGAGAAGTCGTTTTCCTCGACGCCGATGGTAATGGTGATGGAAAACTCCTGGCCCTCAAAGTTCAGGCGCATCTGTTCCACGGCGAAGCACAGGTCGTTCATGACCACGCCGGCCTCGTCCAGATTCTGCCCCGGCATGAAGAAGCAGAATTCCTCCCCGCCCCAGCGGCATACCTGATACCGGCCGTTGGCGTGCTGTACGAAGAGCTCCGTCAGCTTGACCAGGGTATAGTCCCCGCAGTTGTGGCCGTAGGTATCGTTGACGTGCTTAAAGAAGTCCAGATCGGCGATGGCGATGGCGAAGGGCTCCTGGGGCTCGGCCTGACGGAAATGATCGATGGCCTCCACCATGGCGCGGCGGTTGGGGAGCCCCGTCAGCGGATCGGTTTCCGCCTTCTTGTAAAGGGTCTGGTTCCGGAGCCGGAGCTGCCGCTCCGTATCCTGAATGCTCGTGCTGAAGATGACGCACATACAGGCCAGCATCAGGAAGAAGGCCACGGTATTGAGGGTCTGATAGATCGTATTGGCGGAGTTGTTCATGCTGTAGAGGGCTGGATTGCGCTGGGCCCAGGAAAAAAGCAGCACCCGGAAGGCCAGAATCCCGAGGAACCAGCAGAGCTTGATCAGCGGCCTGTCGTAGACGTTAAAGAAGACAAAAACCAGCATCAGGGTCAGAAAATGCTGGGTCCCGCTGCTCCAGCCGAAGGCCTGGACGTTCCATCCGACCCAGACGGCGGACAGCAGGGCGACGATGCACAGATTGATCCGGATCGGCTGGGTTTTCACCGCCCACAGCCCGCCGGCCGCCCCGGCAGCCAGGGCGAGCGGCATCCATTCCCAGCGGTTATTGGCCAGGGGAAAGAAGAAAAAGCTCAGCAGGAAATAAACGATCAGCAGGGCCTCCGTACAGGAGAGCGCCCGCTGGTAATAGGGAGGAATCTCCTTTCCGGCTTTGGGAACCTGCTGATGAAAATAATCTAAAAAAAACTGCATGAACTGAACCGCCTTTATCAACTGAGCAGATTTTCGCTGCCTCTATTATGCCTGAAAAAAAGCGTTTTGGCAAGAGACAGATTTTGACTCCGTTCTCAGCGGAGGATCCGGTACAGCTCGTAGGCTCCGGGCTGGGTCCGGGTTTCGAAGACCGTTTCCCCGTTTTTCGAATACAGGGGTTCCAGCCGGATGGCCTCCCCGGTCATGGGATGCTTTCTGACCGGCATCTCCAGGGCGGAAACGTCACCGGCCGCATGGATCCGGATGGTGGCGGGCTGGGCCTGGCTGGTGGCATAGGGATAAACGATGAAGGCATCGTTATCGTAGGCAAAGAGGCTGATGCCCGCGCCGCATTCAAGATAGACGCCGGCGGAGGGGAATTCGCTTCGGATCCGGGTCAGCACCTCCGCGGGAATCTTATAGAGATCCGGGAAGCTGTCCGGGGCGGCCAGGGTCAGCATCTGTCCCTTTCCGTAGGTATCCCGCAGCAAAAGGCCGAAGCTCTCCTCCGTGTCCGCGACCTTGGCGAGGGCCCAGGCGGAATTGTTCCGGAACTCGCAGACGGGAATTCCGATCTCCTCCCGGCCCTGGGGGAAGATCAGATGGGGCCGGGGACGGTCAGCGGTCTCGATCCGGTAGTTCCGCCCACGGACCCGCCGCCCGGTGAAGCGAATGGAGGTCATCCGCTGAATGCCCCGATCCATCGTCGCTTCGAGAAAACCGCTGGTGACCAGCGCCTTTCCGCCCGCCGCCACGTAGGCTTCAAGCCGGTCGACCACCTCTGGATCGCAGGCGGAGGAGCGGGTCAGCAGGATGGAGGGCGCCTTCTCCGGCCAGTAGGGGCTGCAGACGACCGGCAGGCCGCACATGCCGAGAAAATCCTGGAAGTTGTCCTCTCCCTGGCAGTTGTCCGGCAGATAGCAGACGGTTCCGACGGGCTGACCGCAGTGATCCAGCACCGCGTCCAGCTTGTCGAGATGGAAGCCGAGGGGCGGGATGAAGGGATTGTCCGCAAGGGCCTGGAAGCAGAACATCATCAATTCCCTGGGCTTGGAAAAGGCGGTCAGATAGGCCTGCTCCAGATACTGCTCCGTCAGATGCAGATCGAAGGGATCGAACCAGCCGCCGCCGTTATGCCCGGGCCACATGGCTTCGAAATAGGTCATGAGGGAGAAGCTGAGATAGCGGGGCAGATGCTGATCCGTGGTGACGGTATCCCGCGCCTCGGTTCCGGTATAGACCCGGTCAAACAGCTTCCGCTGCGCGGCGGGGTTATAGCCCGTCTCCTGGTAGCTTTCGGCCCAGTTGGGGTACTTGATGGTGATTTTGCAATCCGGATTGGCGGCCTTGGCCGGCGCGATAATGATGTCCCGGCTGACGGTCTCCATCAGGTGAAGCCGGTATTCCTGCCAGCTGCCGTCGGCGATCCCGCGGGCTTTGTTGAAGGCATCCCGCTCCCGGCGGCAGGCCTCGCAGGTACAGTTGGTAAAGAAGAAGTCGTCGATGATGAACTCGTTGAAATGCGCCCCCAGGAAGGAGCAGACCTCCTTCAGCCGGTCCGTCATCTTCCGGTCGTTATAGCAGAAGGTATCGAACAGGCGCTGCTTTCCCTCGTCCCCCTCCGGCGTCGGAATGGTGGTGGTCAGGCCGCCGGCCACCTCCACCCCGTGCTTCTCGAAAACCTCCCGGCAGAGGGCGACGTGATCCTCGTCCGCCATGATGCCGGAGCGGAAAGGCTCCAGATAGACCTTGTCGGGACGAAGGTATTTTTCAAAGAAGGCGATATCCTTTTCCAGAGACGCCCTTTCCGCCCGGGCCGTTCCTCCGGCGACAAAGTAATAGACCAGCTTAAAATTGCGGTAGTTTCCCATGATGCTCCTCCTCAATCGATAATTACAATTATACTCGCGAACGGAATTGATTGCCAAACCATCGTCCTGCCCGCGGCATATACGTTCACGTAAGAGCTTTGCCTCCGGCAAATTCTAACGTGAACTAGTATAACAATCGGGTTTTTCAATCCCCTGCGAATATCTGAAATCATTATACCCGCTTCAGGCCGGAGACGCAACCGGAGAAGAAAAAAATTACAACCAGAAACAGAAAGACGGATTTTGTTCGGGAACGCGTCCGCGAAAATTGCGGGCGGCCATGGCGGGACCGCCCCGCTTTGTGGTATACTGTCCGTAACCGAAAAACAACAGGGAGGAAAAAACGATGAGTAAAGACATGGTACCGACTCCTCATATCGACGCGCCGGTCGGCGCCTTCGCCCGGACCGTGCTGATGCCGGGGGATCCTCTGCGGGCGAAGCTGATCGCGGAAAAATTTATGACGGATGCGAAGCTTGTGAACAACGTCCGGGGGATTCAGGGCTATACCGGCCTGTACGAAGGAAAACCGGTTTCCGTCATGGCCAGCGGCATGGGCTGCCCTTCCATCGGCATCTATTCCTATGAGCTGTATAACTTCTACGGCGTGGAGAACATCATCCGGGTGGGTTCCGCGGGGGCCCTGAATGAAAAGCTGAAGGTTCGGGACGTGGTGATCGCCATGAGCGCCTATAACAGCAGCTCCTATGTCCGGCAGTTCGGCTTTCAGGGGGACAACGCCCCCTGCGCGAGCTGGGAGCTTCTTTCCAGGGCGATGGAAAACGCCGGGAAGATGGGGCTGAAGGTGCACTGCGGCGCCGTCTATACCTCCGAGAACTTCTACAGCGAAGGGGACGACAGCGCGGTGCTCGGAAAGCTCGGCGTGCTGGCGGTGGAGATGGAAACGGCCGCCCTGTATCAGAATGCCGCGCTGGCGCGCAAAAACGCGCTGACGATCTGTACGATTTCCGACCATATTCTGACGGGGGAATCCCTTCCCGCAAACGAGCGGCAGGAAAGCTTCACGGACATGATCCGGCTGGCGCTGACGCTGGCGTAAGCGGGCTGTCCCCCGGCGCTGACGTCGGCATCAGGGGGTGGACTGCCTCCTGACGTCTGTCCCTGGCACGACAGGGGAACAAAAGGCTTGACGGAACAGCGGCCGGATTGATATCATAAGGCTGGGACGCCCCGGTTGGGGCGGGCGGAAAGCAAAGCGAACGAACAGCATGAAGGAAAGGATGAAGCAGCATGAACTACGAATGCCCCTGCGGATATGTGTATGATCCGGAAGTCGGCGATCCGGAAGGCGGAATCGCTCCCGGGACCGCCTTTGCGGATATTCCCGAGGATTGGGTGTGCCCCGTCTGCGGCCTGGGGAAGGACGCGTTCACGGAGGCCTGAGCCGGGATTCAGGGATTCCGGGATTCAAAGCGGTTTACACACGGAAGTTCACACAAAGAAGGCTGCCCGAACGGATGGGGCAGCCTTCTTTTGAAGTCTGTTTGCGGGCAGGGGCTGACCGCAGCCGAGCCTCCCGCGCTGGCCGATTTTTATCCGCGGCCTTTGGCCTGGCTGCTTTTCCGGGCCATGGCGAGGTTTTCGGCCTTCAGCTGTCCGGCGAGGCGGCAGGCGGTCCACCCCCGGTTGGTGGGGGTGGCGACGGCCTTGAGGGCGACGCGCTGACCGGTCCGGATCAGCTCGTTGAGCAGAAAGTTCAGATCCTCCTTCTCAAAGTCCGCCAGCACGAGCATTTCCTCCGTAAACGGCGTAAACACCCCGGGGGCGGAGTCCTTTCCCGCCAGCAGATCGGAGATCAGGCAGCCCTGCTTTTCCGGCGGAACCGGAACCAGGGAGAAGTTGAGGCGCAGGGAAAGAATATTCAGCTCATTGCGCTTTTCGGGGTCGGCGATATTGAAGCTCAGGACGCGCGGCAAGGGGAATCCCTCCTGTCTGATCGGATGCCTTCCTTAGGCGGAAAGGGAGAAGAAGTTCGTCAGCTCCTCGATGGGCACGGGACGGGAATACTTATAGCCCTGGAGATAGGAGGCGGACATATCGATGCAGCGCCGCTCGTCCAGATCGTTCTCCACCCCTTCATAGAGCACGGAGAAATCCATCTCCGCAAACAGCCGGGCCATGTTCCGGACGATGGCTTCGGAGCGGGGGCTGCTGGCGCTGGCAATGACCAGGGAACGGTCGAACTTGATGATATCGAAGGGAAGCTGCATGATCCGCTCCAGACTGGAATACCCGGTGCCGAAATCATCGAGATAGAACTTGATGCCAAGCCCTTTGAGCTCGTTGATCCGGCTCTGCATGATCAGGAAGTCGCTCTCGTCCTGGGATTCGGTCAGCTCGATGGCGACATGCTCCCCGGAAACCGACGAGGATTCGATGATCCGGGTGATATCCCGGGTGAAGTAGCGGTCCTTGAGCTCCAGGGCGGAAACATTGACGGAAATCCGGCTGAAGAGATAGCCCGCGTCAAGCAGCCGGCGGGCGGCTTCGCAGGTCTTGTGGAGAATGATTTCCGTCAGGACGTGGATATAGCCGTTTTCCTCCGCCAGGGGAATGAACTGATCCGGATAGACCAGACCGATCTCCGGAAGCTTCAGCCGCATCAGCGCCTCGGCGGTGTCATAGCGCCCCAGGCGGATGTTGAAGACCGGCTGACAGTAGACCAGCACCCGGGCGTCGTTGGGATTCCGGAGGCGGTGGATATCCGTCAGCTGCTTGAGAATATACTCGCTGCGGATGAAATCCTCCGTGTCCCTGTCCGTCACGGTATGGGAGGAATTTTCCGGCATCCTCCGGTACAGGTATCGGATAAAGCTGATATAGCCGTTGTTCCGGCTCAGCGCTTCCGTGGAGGTTCCGATCACGATTTTATAGTCGTGGCGAAAGCGGGTGTATTCCCGCTGAAAGGCATCCATAATGGACCGGATGCGGCTGTCGGTGTTCGCGTTTTTCTTCAGGTTGTAGACAAGCAGCAGATGGCCGGAGCCGATCTGAAACAGGCGGGCGTCCCGGAAATAGGAGCCGGCAAAGCGCCGGATGGTCGCCTGGAGGGAGGCGGACATCTCCGTGTGATTCTCCTTAAAGGTATGCATATACAGGCTCATATAGCCGAAGTCTTTCTTTTTTTCACGGTAAAACCGAACCAGATCCTCCATGGCGTGAACATCGATGGCGCCGAGCCGCACGTCATAGGGGCTGGAATGCATGATATAGAACATGGCGATGACGGGAAGGACAAAGCTTCCCACCGTGAAGGAGGACTGGCCGGCCAGCCGCTGGAGCAGGTTCAGCAGGATGGCCATCAGTACCGTTCCGTAGAAGCCGTACATCACCCGCTTGTACAGCCGGCCCCGCACGTGAATCAGCAGAACGCCCAGGAGGACGATATAGGCCAGGTAGCCGACCAGAAAGATGTTGCCGCCGGCCTCCTGCACGGCGCCGTCCTCCCCGATGCGAAAGCCGGTGCCGGGATTCAGCGTGTCAATCAGATCCCACAGAATGACCGTGCCGGAGATCAATCCGCCTGCCAGGGTGGCCCAGAGGGTTTTCCGATGCTCCAGGTCGGTTACATTGGCGATATAGCGGACGAAAAGAAAAAAAATCAGGAAAAGGCTGGCGTGCATGAGCAGGCGAAGGACGCCGGCGAGCGTTCCGAGCCCCGGCTGCCAGTGCTCGAGAATGGTGTGATACCCGACGCTGGTCCAGGCCGCGAACATCAGCAGGCCCAGAATAGCCAGAAAGATCCGGAAGCTGCGGGTTCTTCTGACAAAGGAGAAAACCAGCAGAATGCCCATGACCATGCAGATGGCGGTTGTCAGAATATCCCCGACCGGTGAATAACCGTCAAAGGCGGCGGAGCCCAAAGCAGTTTCCTCCTTTCCGCGGATTTTTCCGGAGGTCAGCGGGTAAAAATGGATCCAACCGGGAGAAAAGACACACAAAACAGCAAGAAACGAGCATCTGATGTAATTATTTTACTGAAATTGGGCAGCCGTGTCAAGAAAAAGCCGGATCCCCCGGGGAATCCGGCAGCATGTCAGGACACAGAAGCGGCCCCCTGCGGATGCTCCGCCAGATAACGCTTGACGGCCGCGAAGCTGGTGTCGGAGATCACGTGCTCCATCCGACAGGCATCGTCCACGGCGGTTTTCTCATCCACCCCCAGGCACATCAGAATCCGGGACAGCACCTGATGACGTTCATAGATTTTTTCCGCGATGCCGCGCCCCTTTTCCGTCAGGGACAGCTGGCCGCCCTCGTCCACGGTGACGCAGCCGGAGGCCTTCAGCTTTCCCAGGGCAATGCTGACGGAGGCCTTGGACAGCTCCATTTCCTCCGCCACGTTGACCGCGCGCACGCGGTTTTGCTTTTTGCTGAGCACAAGGATGGTTTCCAGATACATTTCACCGGATTCGCCCATAATAGCCTCCGTTTTCATCCGTTTTTCGCCGCTTTGCGTTCCAATCGGCAAATGAATTTTCCGTAAGGTAAAATGACCATAAGGTTTAAGAAGAAACTCTTTCCTGCTTCATTATTATATTCCGACCGGGCCAACCGGTCAAGAATCGATTCGAAGCGTCTCCTGTTCGAAGCCTGATTTTCCATTGTTTTTTTTTGCGTTTCTGTGCTATGCTGTTCATGGAGATCATTTTCCGCGGCTGCCCTGCGGGGCGCGGCGCCGGACAATTCACCGAAGGGATGGAATGAGACATGATTACAAACGACAAGGGCATTGTGGAGCTGAAGCATTTTATTCTTCGGGAGATCTGCCGTCTGGCCTGGGCGGGGGAGATGACGGCGGAGAACTGCGAGAAGATCGTCTATCAGGTCAGCCCGGGGCCCAAGCCCTCCTACCGCTGCTGCGTATATAAGGAGCGGGAGATCGTGCGGGGGCGGATCCGGCTGGCCCGGGGGGAGAGCCCTGATGTCAACTACGAGACGAAAAACGTGGTGGCGGTGATCCCGGCCGCCTGCGACGACTGCCCGATTCAGGATTATTTCGTGTCGGATATCTGTCGGTTCTGCCTGGGGAAGGCCTGCCTGAATTCCTGTAAATTCGAGGCCATCACCCCCGGCGATACGAAGATGAAGATCGATCCCAACAAATGCAAATCCTGCGGGGCGTGCGCCCGGGCCTGCCCCTACGGCGCCATCATCCACCAGGAGCGGCCCTGCAAGAAGGCCTGTCCGGTGGGGGCGATCTCCTATAATGAGGCGGGGGTCTGCGTGATCGACGAGGAGAAATGCATTCACTGCGGCCACTGCATCCACAACTGCCCCTTCGGCGCGATCGGTTCCAAGATCTACGCGGTGGACGTGATCCGTGCCATTCAGTCCGGCAGGCGCGTGGTGGCGCTGTGCGCCCCGGCGACGGAGGGTCAGTTCGGGGACCGGATCGGCATGGCGGCGATCCGCGCGGCGCTGAAGAAGCTCGGCTTCGCGGACATGGTGGAGGTTGGCCTGGGCGGCGATATGACCGCGGCCTGGGAGGCGCTGGAATGGATGGAAGCCAGGCGGGAGGGAAAAAAGATGACGACCTCCTGCTGTCCGGCCTTTATCTCCATGCTGCGGCATCATTTCCCGGAGCAGTTTGAAAAGAATAAATCTACGACAGTTTCTCCGATGGTGGCGGTTTCCCGCTACCTGAAATCTCAGGATCCGGACTGCGTGACCGTCTTTATCGGACCCTGTATCGCCAAGAAGGGCGAAACCCTGAACGAGATGATCGCCGACCGGCCGGATTATGCCCTGACCTACGGGGAGATCGTGGCGATGCTGGATTCCCGGGGGATCGAAATTACCCCGGTGGAGGAGGATTATCAGGAGTCCTCGCTCTTCGGCAAGAAGTTTGCGTCGAGCGGCGGGGTGGCCGGCGCCGTGCTGGAGGTCATGAAGGAGCTGGGGGAGGATACCTCCGATATTTCCCTGCTGACCTGCGCGGGCGGGGACGAGTGCAAAAAAGCCCTCCTGCTGCTCAAGGCCGGGCGGCTGAAGGAGGACTTTATTGAGGGTATGATCTGCCCCGGCGGCTGCGTGGGCGGCCCCTCCAAGCATCAGGCGGAGAACCTGGTGCTGAAAGCCCGGAGCGGTCTTCTCGGAAAGGCCGACGGGCGCGGGATCCTGGAAAACCTGGAGAAATATCCCATGGATCGTTTCTCCATGCAGCGGGACGGGGTGCTTCGCCCCGAAACCAATCCCCTGAAGCGGGAAAAGGCGGCGAAATAAGGGAAAACCTCCCCGGGCGGGGTCAGCGGGATCCCAGGCTTTCCTCCGTCAGCCGGACATGAATCCGGTCCGGGCCGGCGAATTCCATGGTCCGAAGCCCGGTATAGGGATCCGCGGTATAGGGCGAGGGCTCTATGCCCTCCGCCTCCAGCCATTTCCGGATGTCCGCCATCCGGGAGGTGGACAGGGTCAGGAACTGATCCCGTTCCACGGGGGCGCCGATCCGGCAGAGCACACTGACCTGCAGATGGCCAAGCTGAAAGAGAAATTCAGCCTGGCCTTTTTCGTTCAGGGGAACCCGCTTGAGCAGCCGGAAGCCCAGCTGGTCGGCGAAAAACTCGTAAATCCGGACCGGATCGCTGCCGTACAGCACCGTCCGGCTGATCTGCAGCCGACGCTCATACATCGGCAGAGCATGGCCCCGGGTATCCTTTTTCCACTGCCGCCACTCCCGGACGTTCTTTCGCCAGCCGGGCACGGTGACCACATAGGCGACGGCGATGAACAGGAGCTGACCGATGATCCCGCCCAGGGTATTGGAAATCAGGTCGTCCAGGTCATAAAACCCCCGCCGTGTGACCAGCTGCAGGTTTTCCACGGCGACGCTGAAGAGAAAGCAGGCCAGGGCCGGCCAGCGGGAAACCCGGGCCCGGAACCAGGAGAAGACGTAGGGCAGCAGGTATCCCATGGGAATGAAGAGCATCATGTTCATGTAGAACTGCAGAATATCCCGCAGCCGGACGATCCGGACCCGGTCCAGGGCGGCCGCGGGCCCTTCGCTGAAGAGGGTTTGCAGCACGTCGGAAAACCCGTGATCCGTCTGGACGGAATTGGCCAGATCCTCCAGCACGGCAACGTGGACCTGATAATCCTCCGTGGCGGTTCGGGAGAAAAAGACGAAATAGGCAAAGATGACCAGATACAGCAGGAAGCCCGCGGTCAGCAGCCCCTTCCGGATCCGCAAAAGCCGGTCCGCCCGGGGGTTTTCGCTGAGCCCGCCGCCCAGATTCAGATGAAGCCGCCGGCAGATCCGCCGGTCCGCCCAGGGCAGCAGAATCACCATCACGGCCACCAGGGCGGTGATGGCCAGGCTGGTTCCCAGATTGTTCGCGCTCAGGTTCATGGCTTTGCGCGCTCCCGCCGGAAGCCGCCGTCCGGATCCAGGGCGTCGGAAGGCGGCAGCATGGATGCCACGCTCAGGTTCTCCGGCGCGTCCCAGGGCAGGCCGCTGAGATAGGAATCCCGCCCGATCCGGGCTTCCAGCGCCTCCGGCGTGCCCTCCCCGCGGAAGATAAACCCGTAAGCGGCCTCGATCAGGGCGACCGCCCGATCCTCCGCCTTCCTGCGCAGCGCTCCGAAGCTTTCCCGGGAGCGGCGGTCGTCCAGATGGGAATGCACCCATTCCGCCTGAGCGTTGTTTTCGACGTCCACCTCCTGAAAGGGAGATTCGATATAGGTCATGGGCTTCAGCCCGCCGCTCCGCTGGCGCCGGGCGATCCGGGCGGCCGGCCCGGAGGGGGATTCCATGACGCGGAAGAAAAGCCGGAAAAGGGGCATACACCGGTTCAGGGAGCGGAAGCAGTGCTTCCAGCCGTAGATTTCTTCATAGACGCTGTCCAGATCCGCCTCCATGCAGGCGGGGAGCCGGACGGGGCGGAAATAATGATCCGTGACGGGGTGCTTTTCCCCGGCGACCCCGGCCCGCTCCATTTCCAGGACATCCAGCCGGTGCTCGAAGCTCATGTGGGATCGGTGAAAGGGAAACTCCGCCGTTGTGCGCCGGATGATATAGGGATGGGCTGCTGAATCCAGGGCGTAGTGGCAGAGGAAGCCGGCCAGGTAGGAATACATCTCCCTCCGGGCGGAAGCGGAGGACGCCGCGCGGCGGGCCAGGGCGGAAAGGAATTCGCCGGTGAACGTGGTGTGCATCCGCCGGCTGCGGCCCTCCCGGTGCACCCAGGGCTTATGGGCAAACCAGGGATCCGGCCCGTACAGGGCGAACTGGAAGGGATCCGGAACGATGGCTTCCCGGGCCTCCGGGCGCAGGCGGGCGAGCACGTCCCGCCCGAAAACGGTATGAATGACGACATCCGGCATACAGCAGCTCCTCCTCTGTGAACGGCAGTTCACGTCTGCCGTTCTGCGGCGGATGACGATTTTGTAACCGCTCACGCTGACGCGATTCGCGGACAAAATCTGTCTCCTTTTTTCCGCCGTCAGGGTAGCACATTTTCCGGCAAAACTCAAGGAGCCGGGCCGGACACAGTGCTTTGCCGGAGGACGGGCGCTGTGGTATAATGTCGGCGGCCCGGAAGGGAAAAAGGGAGGCACTGAGATGACCGTGTGGAGACGACTGGGGTTTTTCGGACTGTCGGCGATGCTGCTTTTGTCCCTGTGGCCGGTGGCGCTCACGGAAGGC
>JAFRHH010000001.1 GCA_017433405.1 Clostridia bacterium
GGACAAGGAATTCTTTCTATGAAGAGCCGCTATGAATCTGGAAACTGGAGTGAAGTTGTGGAGCTCTGCAGATTGGATTATCTGGGGTTGCATAGTGAAAAGGGCGATTGAGGCGCTACCCTAAAAAATTATGTGCGCCCGTAATTGAAAAGATCCGAAGGCAGGGATAGACAGGATCAAAGAATTGCCCCCGTGACTGAAACGCCCCGTGTCTGGCCCATGTTCGTACAAGCGGAAAGGCATGGGTCAGCGATGACTGTAACAAAAGTATGAAAAGAGGAGCAGCGTGACAGGAATTAAGAAAAAGCACCTGGACCGCCGGGAATGGTATACTGATTCTGAGTGTGACTTCGTCTGTGCTTATCATGAGGATGATCTTTTTCATGGCGGGATTGGGCTGATCACTTTTACCGGATTAAAAGAACCGGAAGTGGTGGATTCGCCTGAAGGACCGTTTTGTATTGCTGATAACGGGTATCAATGGTTGGAGCTTGTTCCTGAAGACGGACATTTTGCTGTAACCGCCATGTTTCACGATGATAACCTGATTCAGCAATATATTGATATTACGCTGCAAAATGAAGTGGACGAGGACGGGAACGCGGTGTTCTATGATTTATTGCTGGACGTTGTGATCCTGGGGAATGGAAAGGCCCGGATTATCGATGCGGAAGAATTGGAAGAGGCGTTATCCGCCGGGATGATTACACGCGGTGAGTATGACCTGGCCTGGCTGACGGCGGATAAAGTCACAGCAACATGGAATTCGGGGAAAGAGCGGATTGAAAAGAAACTGTTTGAGTACAGGGAGCTTCTTCAGAGACGGATTTTGTCCGGGAACGCATCAGCGAAGCGGATACAAAATCCTCAGCCGGCCAGAAAGGCAGACGTGAACTGATGTTCACAGAGGAGTAAAACGGGGACAGGTTAGGCGTGAGCGGGAAGACATCAGACAAAAGATACGTCCCCGCGTCTTCACGGGCGGAAAGAGGGAAAGGCGGGAGAATATTCCGATGGCGAAAGTAATCATGACCTGCGGCAAGATCTGCTGTGGGAAAACGACCTATGCGAAACGGCTGAGGGACGAGCGGAACGCGGTCATTCTGTCGATCGATGAAATAATGCTGCATCTGTTTCCGGAAGGGGCCGGCGACATGCACGACAGGATGGTGGAGCGCACGGAGCAGTATCTTCTTACCCTTTCGCTGCAGATCGTTCGGTCGGGAACGGATGTGATTCTCGACTGGGGACTGTGGACCCGGAAGCAGCGGGAACGAATCCGGTCGTTTTATCAAACTCATGGGGGAATTCAGAATGAAATCCACTATCTGAAGATTGATCCGGAGACATGGAACGAAAGAATCCGGAAGCGGAATCAGCAAAAGGATTCATCTGCTTATTATGTGGATGAGGGTCTTCTGGAAAAGGTGAACCGGCTGTTCGAGGAGCCAACGGCTGAAGAGGTGGATCTGGTCCTGGAGACAGATTTTGACCTCGAATCGCGTTAGCTAAGCGGTTACAAAATCGTCATACGGCAAGAAAGGCAGACGTGAACTGACGTTCACAGAGGGGTAAAACAGGGCAATGGCAAGCGTGCACAGGAAGGAATCAGACAAGAGATACGTCCCCGCGTCTTCCCCGTGCCTTCCTTAGCAAGGCGTTGATTTTATGACTTTCCCGGGATATAATGCAGGGGAAAAACCACATGATCAGAAGGAGGACAACATGCACGAGGTATATGATTTTCTGAAGAAGTGCGGGACCTATTATCTGGCGACCGTGGAGGGGAACCAGCCCCGCGTGCGGCCTTTCGGTACGGTGGATCTTTTCGAAGACCGGCTGTATATCCAGACCGGAAAGTCCAAGGAAGTTTCAAAGCAGATTCAGGCGAATCCCAGGGTCGAGATCTGCGCTTTCGCGGAAGGAAAGTGGCTGCGGGTGGCCGGGAAACTGGTTCGGGACGATCGGGTGGAAGCAAAGCGGCATATGCTCGATGCCTATCCCAGCCTGCAAAAGATGTATTCGGCGGAGGACGACAATACGGAGGTGCTGTACTTCGAAGAGGCCACCGCGACGTTCAGCTCCTTTACGGAAGCGCCCAGAACTGTGAGGTTTTAATATGCCGTTTATTGATTCGAAAGTATCGATCCGGCTGACGGATCAGCAGAAGGATGAGATCAAAACGGAGCTTGGCCGGCTGATTGCCACGCTGAACAAAAGCGAGACCTATCTGATGGTGGGCATCGAGGACGGCTATGATCTCTGGCTTGGCGGAAAGAAGCTGGATAAGGGCGCTTATGTCGCCGTCAGTCTGTATGGGGATGCACCGGCGGAATGCTATGACCGGCTGACCGGCCAAATCTGTGGGATGCTCAGCGAAAAGCTCGGCATCCCCGGGAGCGCTGTGTATGTGACCTACCATCCCGTGTCCGACTGGGGCTGGAACGGAAAGAATTT
This sequence comes from Clostridia bacterium, assembly GCA_017433405.1. Taxonomy (GTDB): domain Bacteria; phylum Bacillota; class Clostridia; order Christensenellales; family Aristaeellaceae; genus Aristaeella. The sequence goes on from JAFRHH010000001.1 coordinate 2,458, forward strand.
CTAAAAGATTGTTCTGATCCAGATGGAATGGATGTAGTACGTCCTCGTGTCTTCGTCCGAAAAGATAGCAGAAGCAGGAGACCTGGCGATAGACAGAAGATACGTCCCCGCGTCTTGGCAGACGCGGATGGGAAGGAATCAGGCAGAAGATACGTCCCCGTGTCTTCGCCACAACTGTCCGAAATCACGGGTACATTTTAGACGCCTACATAAAAACGCTCTGGAAACGTTGATAACAAACATTTCCAGAGCGTTTTTAATTGCATGATGTCGAAACTACCGACCGGGGGACTATTCAGCGTTAGATCAGGGACGCATTCGCTTTTCGGCCAGGGGGGCTATTCAGCGTCAGCCCGGACGAAGACTACCGGGGGTGTACCTGCTTTTCGGCCGGGGGGGGTTATTCTGCGTCAGCGCGGACGAAGACTACCGGGGCCGCGTCGGGATTCCGGGAGTCGGTCCAGGTCAGGGTCACCGTTTTCTCATCCTTTGCGCCGATGACCAGCTGGCCGGCCGTTCCGGTGGCCGCGGGCTCCGCGACCTCGCTGCCGTCCGAAGCCAGATCCCGCCACTCGCCGTTGTCATAAACCAGCCCGTGCTTTTCGCAGTCCGGCAGCGCCAGAGCCCGGAAGACGTAAGCGCTGTGGGTCAGGGGAGAGGTAATGACCGCGTCCCAGCCCTTTTCCGGGTTTTTCGTCAGGGTCAGGGAGGTGAACTGGGTTTCATCCTCCAGCCAGGCGCCGGAGAGCACGGGATCCAGATCCGCTTCCAGGGGCGCTTCGGTATAGCTGCCGGAGGTAACTTCCTGAACGGCGCCGTTCCTGACCAGCAGGGTGTAGCCGTGAATCCTGTCGCAGGCGGGTCCGGTCAGATGACGGATGGAAACGGTTCCTTCGCCGTCGGCCACCGGAGCGTATACGGCGGTAAAGACGCCGTCCTTCAGCTCCGCGGAGGCCAGGTGCACCACGGCTCCCTCCGGGTCAGCCTCATACGCCTTCCATTCCCCGGCTTCCCCCGCGGGAACAGGAATCCGGATGATGTAATTTCCGTCTTCAAAGGCGCCTGTGATCGGCGCTCGTTCTGTGTCCGCGGGCGTTTCGGCCCCTTCCGCCTGCGCGGTACCTGTTGGCGCTTCGGCCCTTTCCACCTGCGCGGTACCTGCCGGCACCTCAGATCCTTCCGCCTGCGCGGTACCTGCCGGCGCCTCGGTTCCTTCCGCCAGCGCGGCGCCGAAGCAGATCATTGTCAGAATCAGGAACATGGACATCATTTTCTTCATGAGTTTTATCCACCTTTCTTTTACTGCATGTACCAGGGGACGCTGATCAGCGTCCTGTATCATTATACGCACGAAAAAACGAAATGGAAGAGAAATTCAACAATCTGTCTCCTCCATGAACGGAGGTTTACGTCTGCCATTCTGCGATGGACGACGATTTATACCATTTCACATCAGAATGTGCGGAAGGCAAAGCGCTTACCATTACTATTCCTTGTGCTGACGGTAATAGGCTTCGAGCTGCTCCCGGCAGCCGAGGAAGACCTGTTCCATGTTCGGGTCGAACTGGGTACCCATGTTTTCGCACATAATCCTGGCGGCCTGCTTGAAGCTCATCGGCTCCTTGTAGCACCGCTTGCTGACCAGCGCGTCGTAGACATCCGCCACCGCCGGGCTTCGATCGGAATCATCGAGCCGATCAGGCCCTCCGGATAGCCGCGGCCGTCCCAGCGCTCGTGATGGAACCGGGCCACGTTATAGGCCACCCGGACGAAGCGCTCCTCCTCGACGCCGTCGAGCAGGATCAGCACCATTTCGCCGCTCTTCGCCGAATGGGTTTTCATGGTTTCGTATTCCTCCGGCGTCAGCCGGCCGGGCTTGGTCAGAATGTTCAGGTCAATGGAAATCTTCCCCAGATCATGGGTTGGGGCTGCGCGGACGATATCCTGGGACATCTCTTCGCTTAACTGAATATGGCCCTGCCGGTTGATTTCGTCGACGATGATGTGGATGATATCGCTGGTTCGCTTGACGTGGCCGCCGGTGTTGTCGCCCCGGTTTTCAATCATCCGCGTCCCCGCCGGATCATCCCGATCAGCTGATCCCGGGCCCCCAGCTCCTTCGGCCGGCGGCTTTCCGAAAGGGGATCCGAATGAATCGGGGTCAGTTCATCCTTTTCCAGATCCACATAGTAGATGACAGTATAGATATCCGACATGCTGGCAATACCGGACTGGCGAAGCTGAGCCTCCCGCGCCGCCCGCCTATAGGCAAAGTCGGAGACCAGCTGGCCGGCCGCCAGGATCAGAATCAGCGCGGTCAGGCCGACCAGCACGAAGAAGCTGCCCCCTTCCGTGAAGGATCGGTAGCAGCGGTACTGAATCGTATAATCCGTCAGATCCAGCTCACCGAGATAGTAGAAGATCATCCCCATCGTCACCTCGGACCAGGGCGCGATCTCCAGCTCGCGATCCACTTCCGAGGGATAATAGATCACCAGATCCCCGGGATGAAGCGGGATTAGCAGATCCCCGTCGTACTGGTATTCAAGGGACACCTCATCCAGCCTGTAGTTCCGCAGATCCAGCGTCTGAACCTTTTCCTGCTCCGCCCCGACGCTCTGATGGGATCTCCATCTTCCGGTAAAGTACTCCCCATGTCAAGGACAATCGAATTTAACAC
>JAFRHH010000035.1 GCA_017433405.1 Clostridia bacterium
CTCTTCAGAACAGCGCGTTGATAAAGTCCTTCGCGTCGAAGGGCTGCAGATCGTCGATCCCCTCGCCGACGCCGACGTACCAGACCGGCACGGCCAGCTCCTGGCGGATGGCCAGGGCGATCCCGCCCTTGGCGGTGCCGTCCAGCTTGGTCAGGATGATGCCGTTGATCTCCGCCACCTCCTTGAAGGCCCGGGCCTGGTTGAGGCCGTTCTGCCCCGTGGTGGCGTCCAGCACCAGGATGCAGCGGATATCCGCCTCGGGATATTCCCGGTCGATGACCCGGCGCCTCTTGCTCAGCTCGTCCATCAGGTTCTTCTTGTTGTGCAGGCGCCCGGCGGTATCGACGATCAGCAGATCCGCCCCCTGCGCCTTCGCCGACTGAATCGCGTCGAACACGACCGCGGCGGGATCCGCCCCCTCGGCGTGCTTGACGATTGGCACCCGGGCTCGCTCGGCCCAGACGGTCAGCTGCTCGGCCGCGGCGGCGCGGAAGGTGTCCCCGGCGCAGAGCATCACCTTCCGCCCGATGGACTGGAAGCGCAGCGCCAGCTTGCCGATGGTCGTCGTCTTTCCGACGCCGTTGACCCCGACCACCAGCATGACCATCGGCCACTTCAGCGGGGGCCGCGGGATGTCCATCTGCCTGACCATAATCTCCTTGAGGGCCTCCCGGGCCTCGGCGGCGTCCTTCAGCCGGTCGGCGCGGACCCGCTCCCGCAGCTCGCCCATGATCTCCTCGGTGGCCTTCATGCCGCAGTCGGACATCAGGAGGATGTCCTCCAGCTCCTCATAGAAATCCTCGTCGATCTTCCGGTTCTCCCGGACCATCACGTCGACCTTTTCGGTCATATTTCCCCGGGTTTTGCTCAGCCCCTCCCGGAGCCGGGCAAACAGCCCCTTCTTTTTTTTCTCCTCGCTCATCTTTTCTGATCTCCTCCCCGCTCCATCCTCTCTTCAGTGCGGAACGTGGGGACTGTCCCTTACGTTCCGCCGTCTCCCGCGCGGCGCCTGACAGACAGTGTATCATATTTCCGTCCGCAAGACAAAGCCTTTTCTTGCCAAGCCCCCCCTCTTTTGCTATAATGTCCGGGACATTTTCAGGCATCCGCCCGGGGCGGGAGCCTGTTTGCATGAACGATTGTTCACAAGAGGAGGAAAGACGTTTATGAAAGAAATCACTTCCGCTGAGCTGCGCGAAAAATTCCAGCGGTTCATGGAATCCAAGGGTCATCACCGGATTCAGTCCGCGTCCGTGATCCCGGAAAACGATCCGACGGTGCTGTTTACGACGGCGGGCATGCATCCGCTGGTGCCCTACCTGATGGGGACGCCCCATCCTGCTGGGACCCGGCTGACGGACGTGCAGAAATGCATCCGGACCGGGGATATCGACGATGTCGGCGACGCGAGCCATCTGACCTTCTTCGAAATGCTGGGGAACTGGAGCCTCGGGGATTATTTTAAAAAGGAAATGATCCCCTGGAGCTGGGAATTCCTGACCAGCCCGGAATATCTGGGCCTGCCGAAGGACCGGCTGGCCTTTACCGTCTTCGCCGGGGATGAGGACTGTCCCCGGGACAGCGTCAGCTGGCAGCTGTGGCGCGACTGCGGCGTGGCGGAGGATCATCTGTTCTTCCTGCCGAAGGAAAACAACTGGTGGGGCCCCGCGGGGCTGACCGGCCCCTGCGGCAGCGATACGGAGATGTTCATTATCACGGATAAGGAGCCCTGCGGTCCGGATTGCTCTCCCGCCTGCTCCTGCGGGCGCTACCTGGAGATCTGGAACGATGTGTTCATGGAATACAACAAGACGGCGGAGGGAAAATATGAGCCGCTGGCGAAGAAAAACGTGGACACGGGCATGGGCCTGGAGCGCACGATCTGCGTGCTGAACGGGAAAAAGAGCGTCTATGAGATCGACGCCTTCGCCGGCATTCTCCGGCGCATCGGGGAGCTGAGCGGAAAGACCTACGGCGGGGACGAGCACGAGACCCGGGCCTTCCGGATCATCGCGGACCATATGCGGACGGCGACCTTCATCCTCGGGGACGACCGGGGCGTCAGCCCCTCCAACACCGACCAGGGCTATATCCTGCGGCGGCTGATCCGCCGGGCCGTCCGTTACGGCATGCAGCTGAACATGGCCGAGGGCTTCACGGTGGAGATCGCGAAGGTGATTATCGACCAGTATCAGGAGGCCTATCCGGAGCTGAAGCGGAACGCGGATTTCGTGCTGGAGCAGCTGAAGCTGGAGGAAGCCCGCTTCGCCAGGACCCTGAAGCAGGGCGAAAAGGAATTCGACAAGCTGTATGAGAACGTCTGCCGGACCAGAAGCATGCTGGAAGGCCTGCTGGCGGCGGAGGCGCCGGCCGCGCTGGCGGCGGAGCTGGCGGATCAGAAGAAGCTTCGCCCCTCGCCGGATATGATGCCGATCATCGAGAAAGCCAAAGCCGGGGACGACGCGGGCGTGAAGGCGGCAGCCCAGGCGCGGCTTGCCTCCCTGTCCACCATGGACGGGCGCAGCGCCTTCAAGCTCTACGATACCTACGGCTTCCCGATCGAAATGACCCGGGAGCTGGCGGCGGAAAAGGGCCTGACCATCGACGAGGCGGATTTCGCCGAGCGCTTTAAGAAGCACCAGGAGCTGAGCCACCAGGGCGCGGATCAGAAGTTCAAGGGCGGCCTGGCGGATCACAGTGTGGAAACCGCCCGGCTGCATACCGCGACGCACCTGCTGCACGCGGCGCTGCGAAAGGTGCTGGGGGACGAGGTGGCCCAGAAGGGCTCCAATATCACCGCCGAGCGCCTGCGCTTTGACTTCAGCTTCGGCCGGAAGATGACCCCAGAGGAGCTGAAGGAGGTTGAGCGGCTCGTCAATGTGGCGATCGATGCGGCGGTGCCCGTGGTCTGCGAGGAAATGACGGTGCCGGAGGCGAAGGAAAAGGGCGCCATCGGCCTGTTTGAAAACAAGTACGGCGAGCGGGTGCGCACCTATAAGATGGGCGATTTCTCCTTCGAGATCTGCGGCGGCCCCCACGCGGAAAACACCGGGGAGCTGGGCTCCTTTAAGATTCAGAAGGAGGAATCCTCCTCCGCCGGCGTGCGCCGGATCAAGGCGACTATCCAGCCGAAGGTCTGATTGGGACAGGGGTGGGACAGGGGGACGGTTCCTCCGTCCCACTCGGGAGAGGTGCCTGCTTCCGGGGCTGCTGCGGGTTCTCCGCTGAAAACTGCCCATGGGGCAGCTTTCCGGGTGCTCCGAACCCTGTGTTCCATGAGGCGGAACATGGGGCCTGACCGGAACGGGGGGCTGTCCCCGCGTGTTACGCGAGGCGGAACATGGGGCCTGTCCCCACCGTTCCGGGTTACGGACAGAATGCCAGACGTGAACTGACGTTCACAGAGTAGAAGGAACAGATCATGAAAGAGAATACGGAAGCGAACACGGAGCCGAAGGCCGGGGTAAAAGCCGAACCGAAAGCGGAAGAGGAGCTCCGGCGGCTCCGGGAGGTACAGACGGAATCGCGGAAGGTGTTCGACGGCGTGCTGCTGCACGTCCGCCAGGATACGGTGCGCCTGCCCAACGGCGCCTCCTCGATCCGGGAGGTGATCCGCCACGTCGGCGCGGTCTGTGTGATCCCCGTGACGGAGGACGGCGGGGTGATCATGGAGCGGCAGTACCGCTATCCCCTGGACCGGGTGATCCTGGAGATCCCCGCCGGGAAGCTGGACGCGCCGGAGGAGGACCGGCTTTCCGCGATCAGGCGGGAGCTGCGGGAGGAAACGGGCTATACCGCGGATGAGTGGATTCCCCTGGGGGATTTCCATCCCGCTCCGGCCTACAGCGACGAATATATTACCATGTACCTGGCCCGCGGCCTGCATCCCGGGAAGCAGGCCCTGGACGAGGATGAGTTTCTGGATCTGTATACCATCCCGCTGGCGGAGCTCGTCCGGGAGGTTATGGACGGGCGGATTTCCGACGCCAAGACCCAGGTGGCGGTGCTGAAGGCCGCCCGCCTGCTGGGACTGTGACCGGAACGGGGGGGCTGTCCCCGCGTTCCGAGCGGACGTGAACTGGTGTTCCCGGAGGAGACAGTATCAATGAGAGTATTGGGAATCGACCCGGGCTATGCCCTGATGGGCTGGAGCGTGCTGGACAGCGAAGGCTCCCGGACGCGGCTGGTCAGCTATGGCTGCCTGGAAACCCGGGCGGGGGACCGCATGCCGGATCGGCTGCGGGTGCTTCAGCTGGGCGTCCGGGATCTGATGACCATCTATCATCCGGACGACGTGGCTTTTGAGGAGCTGTTCTTCGGCCGGAATATGACCACCGCCCTGATGGTCGGGGCGGCCCGGGGCGCCGCTATTATCGCGGCGGCGGAATATACCCGGAATCTGTACGAATATACGCCGATGCAGATCAAGCTGGCGGTGACCGGCTCCGGAAAGGCGGATAAGAAGCAGATTCAGCAGATGGTGAAGCTGCTTTTGAGGATGGACGAAATTCCGAAGCCGGACGACGCGGCGGACGCGATCGCCTGCGCCTTTACCCACTGCCAGGCCGGCGTGGCGAAGCAGGAATTTCTGATGAAATAGCGGAGGAATCCCTGATGTTTGCCTTTATCGAAGGGGTGGTCTGCGAAAAGACCAACGGAACCCTGGTGCTGCTGGCCTCCGGCGTCGGATGGCAGCTGATGGTCAGCAATAATACCCTCCAGGCGGCCCCGGCCGCGGGCAGCGTCATGCGCTGCCATACCTGGCTTTCGGTCCGGGAGGATGCGGTGGAGCTCTACGGCTTCGCGACCCGGGAGGAAAAGGAGCTGTTCCTGCGGCTGATTTCCGTCTCCGGCGTGGGGCCGAAGACGGCCCTGGGCGTGCTGGGCGCCATGCCCCTGCGGGATCTGAATCTGGCGATCCTTCTGGGGGATGTGAACGCCCTGTCCCGTGCGCCGGGGATCGGAAAGAAGACGGCCCAGCGGATCGCCCTGGAGCTGAAGGACAAGATCAGCCAGGCGGATATTTCCTCCGCCGCTGACGGCGGGAAAGCCGCGCCGGCCGCGGCGACGGCGACGGACAGCGTCGCCGAGGCGCTGGAGGCGTTGACCGCCCTGGGTTATTCCGCCGTGGAGGCCCGGAACGCCCTCAGCGGGATCCGGGATCAGGCGGATACGGCGGAGGAGCTGATCCGGCTGGCGCTCCGGTCCATGGCCGGGATGTAAGGGAACAGAAGGACAGACGTGAACGGACGTTCACAGCGGGGAAGGACACGGAATGGACGAAAGACTGATGAACGCCACCCTGCAGACGGAGGACGGCGCCGCCGAGCAGACGCTCCGGCCTCATACCCTGCGGGAATACGTCGGGCAAAAGGCCGTCAAGGACAGCCTGAATATTTATATTCAGGCCGCCCTGAGCCGCCATGACGCCCTGGATCATATGCTGCTCTACGGCCCGCCGGGGCTGGGAAAAACCACCCTGGCCTGCATTGTCGCCTCCGAAATGGGCCAGAACATCCGGGTGACCAGCGGCCCCGCCATCGAGCGGCCCGGGGATCTGGCCGCGATCCTCAGCAATCTGAGTACCGGGGACGTGCTGTTTATCGACGAAATCCACCGGCTTTCCCGCCAGGTGGAGGAAGTGCTCTATCCCGCGATGGAGGATTTCGCCATCGATATTATGATCGGCAAGGGGCCCACCGCCAGGAGCCTCCGGGTGGATCTGCCGAAATTTACCCTGGTGGGCGCCACGACCCGGGCCGGCCAGCTTTCCGCTCCCCTGCGGGATCGGTTTGGCATGCTGTTCCGGCTGGAGATGTATACCCCGGAGGAGCTCAGCCGGATCGTCGAGCGGAGCGCCGGCATTCTCGGGATCGATTCGGATCCGGAGGGGCTGCTGGAAATCGCCCGGCGCAGCCGGGGAACGCCCCGGATCGCCAACCGGATGCTCAAGCGCGTCCGGGATTTTGCCCAGGTCCGGGCGGCGGGGCATATCAGCCGGGAGGTGGCCCGGGAGGCCCTGACGATGCTGGATGTGGACGAACTGGGGCTGGACAAGGTGGACCGGAATATGCTCTCCTGTATGATGGATAAGTTCGGCGGCGGTCCCGTGGGCCTGGATACCCTGGCCGCCACCACGGGCGAGGACGCCGTGACCATCGAGGACGTTTACGAGCCCTATCTGATGCAGCTCGGATTCCTGATGCGGACCCCCCGGGGCCGCCTCTGCACCCCCGCCGCCTGGGCACATATGAAAAAGAGCATGCCGGCCGCCGCGCAGGAGCAGGTCCGGATGGAGATTTAAAAAATGTTAAAAACCTCGGACTTTGATTATACCCTTCCCGAAGAGCTGATTGCCCAGACCCCGGTGGAACCCCGGGATCACAGCCGGCTGCTGGTGTACCGGCGGGAGGATCGGAGCATCGCCCATCGCCATTTCTACGATATTGTCGATTATCTGAATCCCGGGGACGCGCTGGTAATCAACGAAACCCGCGTCATCCCGGCCCGCCTGCTGGGAGTCAAGGAAGCAGGACCGGGCACGGAGATAAGACAGGGGGACGGTTCGGCAAGACAGGGGGACGGTTCTTCCTGTCCGCCAGGACAGAAGAACTGTCCCCCTGTCTTGCCCTGTCCGTCAGGACAGAAGAACTGTGCCTTGCCGTCTCAGCGGGCAAAGAACTCCCCGGTTCCGGTCGAAGTTCTTCTGCTCCGCCGGGAAAACGCCACCGACTGGGAGGCGCTGGTCCGGCCTGGGCGTCGGCTGAAGCCGGGCTCCGTCTGCTCCTTCGGCGACGGTCTGCTTCGCTGCGAGATTCTCGAAAACATTCCGGAAACCGGCGGGCGGCGGGTCCGCTTCTCCTGCGAAGGGGTCTTTGAGGAAGTGCTGGACCGGCTGGGGGAGATGCCCCTGCCGCCGTATATTCATGAAAAGCTGCGGGACCCCGGCCGGTATCAGACGGTCTATGCCCGCCAGGAGGGCTCTGCCGCCGCGCCGACGGCCGGGCTCCATTTTACCCCGGAGCTGCTTTGCCGCATCCGGGAAAAAGGCGTCACCGTGGTTCCGGTGCTCCTGCATGTCGGATTGGGCACCTTTCGCCCCGTGAAGGAGGAAAATGCGGAAAACCATGTGATGCACAGCGAGTTCTGCCAGGTGACGGAGGAGGCCGCGAAGACCCTGAACGGAATCCGGGCTTCCGGCGGCCGGATCGTCTGCGTCGGCACGACCTCGGTGCGGACGCTTGAATCCCATACCGGCGCGGATGGCGTGATTCATCCCGGGGCGGGGGAGACGGCGATCTTCATTTATCCGGGGGTACGGCTGAACGCGACCGACGCGCTGATTACCAATTTCCATCTGCCCCAGAGCACCCTGCTGATGCTGGTCAGCGCGCTGATGGGCCGGGAGGAGGCCCTTCGGGTTTACGAGGAGGCCGTCCGGGAGCGGTACCGATTCTTCTCCTTCGGCGACGCGATGCTGATCCTCTGAAGAACAGACTGGGAAGACAGGGGGACGGTTCTTGCTGTCCGCCAGGACAGAAGAACTGTCCCCCTGTCTTCCCAAAATAACTGGTATTTTTTGTATATGGACATATTCTCGAAATTTGCTATAATGATACCTGTTAGTGCAGGTTGATTTGTCAGAATCTTTCAGGAGGCGACCATTCCCTTGGATCAGTTGTATGAGCCCACTAATCCTCTCAGCATGCCTTTTGAGTGCTTCGAATATAGTTCCGAAAAAAAGCATTTTCCCGTGCGGGAACACTGGCATTATTTTTCCGAGCTCCTGATGGGCGAGGAAGGGGTCATGCGGGTTACGCGGAACCGGGAGACCTATGAGATTCATCCCGGCGAGATTCTTTTTATCAACCCGCTGAACCATCACAGCATAGATTCCGCCGACGGCCGGCCGGTGCGCTATCTGACGATCAAGCTGGATCTGAACCAGCTGAACGAGACCCCCAGCTATGCCCCGGATCTCCGGACCCTGATGCTGGAGGCGGAGCGGATCCATCTGCCCATGCATATTTCCGCGAAGGACGTAAGCGAGACCCATATGGATTTCATGGTGCGCCAGTGTGTCGAGGAGTATGAGGGCCATGCCTATGCCTATGATCTGAAGATCCGGGCCATGCTCTATCTGATTACCACGAGCCTGGTCCGGATCTGGATCCGGGACGGCTTCACGCTCCAGGCGGACGAGATTCGGACGGATCCGCTGTATTCCATAACCCGCTATATCGATCAGCATATCGGAGAAAACCTGAAGGTGGAGAGCCTGGCGCGGATCTGCGGGCTGAGCTATCCCTGGTTTGCCAAGCGCTTCCGGGAAATCTACGGCATCAGCTGCAAGGAATACATCGAGCAGGTGAGGCTGAGCAAGGTGGAGCATTTCCTGCTCTTTACCAATTATGATCTCAACTATATCAGCCGGGAAACGGGCTACGCGGACTGCAGCCATATGATCAAGGATTTCCGGCGGCTCAAGAGCATGACCCCCGGCCAGTACCGCCTTACCCATAAAAAATAGGCGTTTTCGTCCGGCTTCTTGACAAACAGGCCTGTTTCGTAGTTAAATAGGCCTGTTGTGTATTTCAGGAGGTAGAAACATGCTGCCGTTATTAACAGGTCTTCTGAGGATGGTCGGGATGGTCTGCGCCGCCTGCCTGGGGTTGATGATGGTTTATCAGCTGGTGCTGAGCTTCTTTGGCTTCGGCCGAAAGGTGAAGGATTATCAGGATCATGATCCGGAGTCCCGGTTTCTGGTCCTGGTGCCCGCCCATAACGAGGAGAAGGTGATCGGGGATATTGTCCGCAATCTGCAGGCCATGGATTATCCGAAGGAACTGTACGATTTTTATATCATTGCCGATAACTGTACCGACGCGACGGCGGAAACAGCCCGGAAGCTCGGGGCCAACGTGATTGAAACCCGAAAGGAAACCGAGGACAGCCCCACAGGCAAGCCGATTGCCCTGCGGAAGGCGCTCCTCGCCCTCGGGGATTATCAGAACCGCTATGATCTGATGATGATCTTTGACGCGGATAACCTGATGGATACCAACATGTTCCGCGAGGTGAACAGCCAGTACCTGGACAAGGGCCGGCCGGACTTTATTCAGTGCTATCTCGGGGCCAAAAACAAAAAGGGTGTGGTCGCCTGGTTCTATTATACGGGCTATACCCTGACCAACCGCTTCTTCGATCTGGCGAAGCACCGCCTGGGCCTGAACTGCGCCATCGGCGGAACCGGCTTTGCCATGTCGACGAAGTATCTTTACGAGCGGGGCGGCTGGACGAACATGTCGCTGACGGAGGATTTTGAAATTCAGGTGGAGGCGACGCTGGAGGGCCGCCGGATCCTCTGGAATCATGTGACCCGGGTCTACGATGAAAAGCCCACCTCCATGCGGGCCTCGATCCGCCAGAAGATCCGCTGGGGTCAGGGCCACTGGTACGTGGCCTTCCGGAACACGGGAAAGCTGTTCCGGGCGCTGGGTGCCGGAACCATCGGCTTCGGGGAGTTCCTGAGCCTCCTGACCTATATGTACAGTATCTCCGCCTATGTGCTGACGGCGCTGCAGCTGCTGACGGGGCTGGCGCTGGCGCTGCTGGCGCCCGGCACGCCGCTGGTCTCCTTTTCGCTGGAAGGGCTGGTCTGGGGCGTGCTCCTGTTTGGCTACAGCTACCTGTTCCTGTTCTATGTGGCGGACTGGCTGGATAACGGGATCGCCTTCAGCCTGAAAACCATCCCGGTGATGATCGGAGGCTTTGTGGCCAATATGATTGTCGGCGTGTTTAACCAGGTGGTCGGCCTCCTGCGCTTCCGGGATCAGCAGCACTGGGATAAGACGGAGCACGCCATCGGCGCCGCCCAGACCATTCACGGAGTCAAGACCGTCAAGCTGCCGCCGAAGGCCGCTTAAATGGGACGAGTGGGACAGGGGGACGGTTCCTCCGTCCCACCCCCATCCTACTACTTGTGATAGAGCTTGTGGCTCTGGTAGGAGGGATCGCAGGTCAGGTTGACCCCCAGCCGGCGGAAGGTGTTGTCGTCCACCGCGGAGAGGATCACCGTCGAGTGGGCCTCGCAGTTCTTCAGCTGTGGCAGCATGCTCAGCGCCTTCGCCGCCCTCGGATCCGAGGCGGCGGAGACGGACAGGGCGACCAACACCTCATCCGTATGCAGCCGGGGATTATGATTCCCCAGATATTGACATTTCAGCTCCTGAATCGGCTCGATAACCTCGGGCGGAATCAGATGCGTCTTTTTTTCAATCCCGCCCAGGCGCTTGAGGGCGTTCAGGATCAACGCGGCGGAAGGCCCGAGAAGATCCGTGGTCTTGCCGGTCACGATCTCCCCGCTCGGCAGCTCGATCGCCAGGGCGGGATTTCCCGTTTCCTCCGCCCGCTGCCGGGCCGCGGCAATCACCGGGCGGATGCTGTCGCCGAGGTTCAGATGCTTCATCAGAAGCAGGATCTTCTCCGCCTCCTCCTTCGCGGCATGGCCCTGGAGATAGGAGCAGCGGGCGGCATAATACCGCCGGAGGATCTCCATTTCCGCCGCCCGGCGGCAGATGTCGTCATCCGTAATGCACATGCCGACCATGTTGACGCCCATATCCGTGGGGCTCTTATAGGGGCTCTTGCCCCAGACGTGCTCAAAGAGGGCGTTCAGCACCGGGAAAATCTCGATATCCCGGTTGTAGTTCACCGTCGTCACCCCGTAGGCATCCAGATGATAGGGATCGATCATATTCACGTCGCTCAGATCCGCCGTGGCGGCCTCGTAGGCCACATTCACCGGGTGCTTGAGGGGCAGATTCCAGATGGGGAAGGTTTCAAATTTCGCGTACCCCGCCTTGATCCCCCGGCGGTTTTCCTGGTACAGCTGGCTCAGGCAGGTCGCCATCTTGCCGCTGCCGGGCCCCGGCGCCGTCACCAGCACCAGGGGGCGGGTGGTTTCCACATATTCATTCTTTCCGAAGCCTTCGTCGCTGACGATATGCTCGATATCCGTCGGATACCCGTCGATCGGGTAGTGGCGGTAGGTTTTGATGCCCTGAGCATTCAGCCGCTGCTCAAAGGCCAGGGCCGCCTGCTGTCCGGCGAAGCGGGTCAGTACCACGGAACCCACATACAGGCCGATTCCCCGGAAGGCGTCGATCAGCCGCAGGGTATCCAGGTCATAGGTAATGCCCAGGTCGCCGCGCACCTTGCTTTTTTCGATATCGTCGGCGTTCAGCACCACCAGGATTTCCTCCTGCTCCTTCAGCTTCAGCAGCATCTGCATCTTGCTGTCGGGACGGAAGCCGGGCAGCACCCGGCTCGCATGATAATCGTCAAACAGCTTTCCCCCCAGCTCCAGGTAAAGCTTGCCGCCGAAGGCCGCAATTCTTTCCAGAATATGCTCCGACTGCAGCCTGGTATACCGATCGTGGTCAAAACCGATTTTCATGCGCGCCCTCCCGACGGTTCTGAGAAAGAGCCCTGTCTTGCCCTCTCCCTCAGAAAAAATAACAAAGCTATTTTACGCCATTTTTTATCCGCTATCAAGCAGGAAATGGCCCCCTATGTCTTGCGCTTGCTTTTTCCGCAAGATATGATATACTGAACCAAATTCTGAAAGGACAATTTTCCGCATGATTATCGGAGTCTGTCTGGCAGAGCTGCATCTGGATCTGAACACCAATTATGTCGCGGAGCTGAGCCGGGCCGCCAGGGCCTGCGGCAGCGAGCTGATCGTCTTCAACACTCCGATGGATTTCATCTGGTATCAGAACGACAAAAAGGTCAGCCGCAGCGTTTACCGCGCGATTCACTATGATCTTTTCTCCGCCCTGGTCATCATCTCGGGCAGCTTTCACGACGAGGCGCTGTTCGACGACATCGTCCGGGAGGCGACGGCTCACGGCGTTCCCGTGATCAGCGTCGGCAGCCCCCATGCGGGCTGCCACAGCATCGTCAACGACCCGGTGCCCGCCTATAAGGCCCTGCTCCGGCATGTCATCGGGGAGCACGGCGCCCGGGACACTTTTTTTATCAGCGGCATTCCGGACGAGGAAAATGCCGAGCAGCGGCTGAAATGCTACCGCGAGGTGCTCGCGGAATTCTCCCTGCCCTTTCTTCAGGAAAACCTGGACTGGGGATATTACTGGAGCCGGCCGGCGGTGTCGATCACGGAGCGGCTGATCCGGGAGCGGGAAAAAATGCCCCAGGCCATTTTCTGCGCCAACGACGCCATGGCCCTCTCCGTGTGCGAAACCCTTCAGGCCCACGGGCTGCGGGTGCCGGAGGATGTTATCGTCACCGGGTTTGACGGCATTCCCGCCGCTTCCATGGTACGGCCCCGGCTGACCACGGTGCGGGACGATCAGGCGGAGCTGGCGGACCAGACGGTGGACCTGATCCGGCGGCTGGCCGCGGGGGAAGCGGGCATGAAGCAGCTGACGCATGTTTTTCATCCGGTTTATTCGGAATCCTGCGGCTGCCACGACGCCCCGGACAGCCAGTACGACGCGCTGACCCTGTTCCATACCCTGTCGGCGGAGCATAGCCACGAAAACCATCTGTACCACACGGTGGAGCGGATGCTGATGCAGACGGAGCAGCAGGATTTCCTGCGTATCCTTTCCCATGCCCTGCCGGAGTATTCCGCGGTCTACCTGAATCGACGCTATCTCGAGGGAGCCGAAAGCGGAGATTACCAGAGCACCGAAATCGAGGAGGCGCTGATCCGGATTCCCCATACCCAGGCCCCGGAGCTTCCCGTTCCCGAGCTGACGCATCTTCACCACAACAGCCCCGTCTCGCCGATCCGGAGCGGAATCACCCTCGTATCCGCCATCCATTCGGACGAGGCCGTGTTCGGCTATTTCTCCGCCCAGACCCAGAACCTTCGCCGGGACAGCCAGCTTTTAAAGCGGATGGCGGACGTGCTGAACCTGGTCTTCACCATTCAGCTGGGCAACCGGCGGCAGCGGAACCTGCTCAGCCATATTGAAAAGAGCATGTATCTCGACGCCCTGACGGGGCTGAACAACCTGAAGGGGCTGACCCGGTGGTTTGCCGATTTTTCCGACCAGAAGGAAAACCATCGGAAGTATATCGCCCTGTCGGTCTACGAAATCAGCCGGTATGCCTTTATCTATGAAAATTACGGGATCGAGGAAACGGAGTCCGTCGTGCAGCGCATAGCCCAGGCGCTCCGGCGGGTCAATCCGGAGGCCCTTCAGGTCGCCCGGATCAGCGACACGACCTTCGTCGTGTTTGACTGCGCCGGTAGCGAGCCGCTTCTCAGCGCGCGGATCAGCCGGACCGTGGAGGAGTTCTACCGGACCATGGGCGCCTATAATGCCGAAAACGACCGAAACTACTTCGTCGAGATCAACGCCGGATGCACCACCATGGCCGGCGGCTGGGACACGGTCGGACTGGAAAACCTGATCTCCCTGGCCACCGGGGAGCTGTATCTGAACCGGCTCAAGGCCCGGCAGCGGGAGGCCGTCAAGGATACCTTCATCTCCGCGGAGCTTTACAGCTCCTTCAGCCTGCTGATGGAGAAAAACCTGTTCCGGTTCCACTTCCAGCCCATCGTGGATGCGAGAACCGGCCAGATCTACGCCTATGAGGCGCTGATGCGCACCGACAGCCTGATTAACCTGAATCCCCTCCAGGTGCTGAACATCGCCCGGGTATACGGAAGGCTCTACGAGGTGGAGAAAGCGACCCTGAGCGGGATCATGGAGCGCTACGTCCAGGACTACAGCGCCTTCCGGGACGCCAAGGTCTTTATTAACACGATTCCCGGCTTCTTTCTGAACGCCGGGGACTGCCGGGAGCTGACCGATCGCTTCGGCAGCTATCTGGACTGCTTCGTCTTCGAGCTGACCGAACAGGACTCCACCTCCGACGAGGAGCTGATGCGCCTCAAACAGTTCAGCAAGCCCGGCTCCCAGGCCCGGATCGCCATCGACGATTACGGCACGGGCCACAGCAACATGGTCAACGTGCTCCGCTACGCCCCCCAGATCATCAAAATCGACCGGGCGCTGATCTCCGGCATCGAGGGAGACGGCAACAAGCAGCTCTTCGTCCGGAATACCATCGATTTCGCTCACCAGAACGGAATCCGGGCCCTGGCCGAAGGCGTCGAGACCGCCGCCGAGCTCGAAACCGTTATCTCCTTCGGCGTGGATCTGATTCAGGGCTACTACACCGCGCGGCCCGCGGAAATGCCAATCCCGGAAATCAATCCGGAAATCCGGCAGCAGATCGTCGAGGAATCCCTGAAGGCGGTCCGGTTTGACCGGGAATCCAGAACCTACGCCGCCCGGAACGGGGAAACGGTGCAGCTTTTCGATCTGGCCATGCACAAATATACCGTGCTCGAGGTTCCCGCGGGCGCCGTCGTTCTTCAGGGCACCTCGGATTCCCCGGTCGAGCTGACCGTCCGGATCGCGGATAACGCGGAAGCCACGCTGATTCTGGATTCCGCCAGCCTCAAGGGCGAGGACGAGCCCGCCATCCAGCTGGGCAGCAACAGCCGGGTCACCCTCGTTCTGCGGGGAAACAGCATGCTCCGGCGGGACGGGATCCGGGTTCCCGGGAACGCTTCGCTTCTATTGACAGGGGACGGAAGCCTGACCATTGACAGCAGCCGGAACTATTCCGTCGGTATCGGATCCAACTTCAACGACGTCTACGGAACCATCGAAATCGATCTGAAGGGAACGCTGAATGTCTCCGTTTCCGGCGATAAGGCCGTCTGCGTCGGCGGCGGCAGGAGCGGCGGGAAGGGGCTGACCCTGAAGCGGGGGCTCGTCAGCCTCCACGCCAGCGGCATCAGCGTCCTGGGAATTGGCAGCGCCGCCGGAAGCGCGGATATCCGGCTCCCCGGCGGCCAGCTTGAGTGCCGCGTGCAGGGAAACGACGCCGTCGGCATCGGCACCCTCAGCGGGCATGCCTCCATCGTTTCCTCCGGGGAGGTCACCGTCCAGCTGGACAGCGAGCGCGCCGTAGGCCTCGGAACCCTGAACGGGACAGCGGATCTTCGGCTGACCGGAGGCGCGGTTCAGGTCGTCCTGCACTGCGACACCGGCGCCTGCATCGGCAATTTCAGCGGGGAGGGCAGCTCCCTTCTCTCCGGCGCAACGGTTCACTTCATCGGGGAGGGCAACCGGACCGCCGGGCTGGGCAGCGTCGAGGGCGCCTGTGACACGCGGATCGAGGGCGGCATCATCAGCGGAAATCTGCTGGCCTCCGTTCGCCGCCTGCTTGGAAACAGCAATTCCCGGGTGGTGATTACGGGCGGAAATGTCCGGCTCTATCCGGAAAGCGGGGAAACGCCGGTCAGCCCCGGCGGGGAGCCGCTGAAGCTGCTGACCCCCGAGGGCGATACCTTTGAGCAGACCTACAAAGATAAACGGGCCACCTGGAATTACCGGGCGACCCGTTCGAAAGACGGTTTCCTGGACGTCTGGGTCCCTGCGGATTCTTGAAGAACAGCTACTTCTCTTTCCCAAGAATAGAAGACAGGGGGACTGTTCTTGCTGTCCGCCAGGCCAGTGAAGACAGGGGGACTGTTCTTGCTGTCCGCCAGGACAGAAGAACTGTCCCCCTGTCTTCTTCTTCACTTTTTTCCAAGAATATAATCCGCCGTGACATTATAGTACTCGCACAGCGTCAGCAAATGGTGAATCGGCAGCTCGTTGGCCCCGCGCTCATACCGGGCATACATGGTCTGGCTGGTATGTAGGACGTCGGCGATCTCCTGCTGGGTTTTGTCCGCGTCTTCCCTTAGGTCCCGGATTATCTTCACATAATTAAGCGATACAGGCATCTTTGATTTCCTCCCCGTAAGACAGGGCCGCCGCGACCCTCTCCCACGGCTCCCTGCCTTTTTTATTCCCCAATATAGGGCAAGAACGCCGCAATATAAGAAAATAGACAACATTTTTACTATTCCGTCCCCCGTTCAGGGTGAAAAAAACCACATTTTGGTTGAAAAAAACGATAGTGTTTGTTATAGTAAAGATTGTTACTAAATAGGTAGCGCTTTTTGTGTGCGCTTATGATTTGGTAACACTTAAAAAAAGCAGCGTCATCTGAACCGATGCGGCATACCGGTTGGAAAAGATCTGCTTTACGTTAGTGGGCTTGCCGGACGATTCCTGCTAAGGAAACCGCCCCGGCGAAGCCTGCTTTTTTTCATCAGGAGATTCGGAAAAATGGCACGACGGGAGTGAATTGGCGCGGGCTCTGTTGGCGCGATGCTTGCTGAAGAGCTTGTTCAGAATCCCAGAGCGACATATGAGCCTGTATGCTTTGTGGATGTGGATGAAGGAAAGGTCGGCAGGGAAGTCTACGGCGTTCCGGTGATTGCCTCAGATAATGATCTTTCTTCTGAAATGGAGAAGCGTGGCGTACAGGAGGTGGTTTTCGCGCTGCCGAATGTTGACTCGACTCGTCGTCAGGAACTGTATGAGATTTACAAAGGTCTTGGCTACAAGATAAAGAGCTATGACTATCCAACCCTTGGAGAGAGTGGTCGACGCGTTCTTTCCCTTTTTCAAAACGGTAGATTCGATGGTGATGGTTTTATTGTACATGATGCTTCCTCCTCTGTAGTTACTTCAGATTGTGATGTTTGGATAAATGGTGATGTAAGGATGTGCTGGCCGTGAAAGATACGAGACATCCCGAATCAGGTAAGTGACACCATCATCGGTGATTCGACATCCACGAGTTAGGGTGAAATGCTTGTTAGTCAGATCGCTTTTGGTGTCATCGAGTACGTAGAGCCTGTTTTCGCCATCAACATGGAGCTGACATGTGAATGATCGCTGATCGAGTTTGCCCTTCTTTGTAGTATTGGTTTGGATGATAACGGTTTTCTTTTCCATATGGACTTCTCCTTCCATATTCAGCAAGTGCTAAGTTCCGGGAATACGATCAGAAAGGGATGGAAAGGCTTTGGAGAGTAGAAGATTTCATGAATGGGATAACAAATCCCATCATCAAAGATTCTGCAGCCTTTGATCAGATCGAACCGCTTAAGGCTCAGTTCTCGTCTGGTGTCATCAAGCACATAGATACGCCTGTGATCATCAAAATCCAGAACCTGGCAACATGAAGAAAACACAGCGGTACGAACGGAGATTGGCGGAGGCACGGGAAGACGCGGTTGGCGTCATGAAGCTTTACCAAGCTGAGATCGAAGCACAGAGAGACCGGATGGGGGCAAGTCACAATGGGTTTGTTCGGCAGTGCTGCCAGCAGGAAATCGATCAGCTGATGGCGGAGAAAAGGGCAATCGAGGAGGAGGTGGTGGGGTGATGAGGAACCTGACCTACAACAACCTGATGGCAGTGATCAGGAAGATTGAAGCCAAGGGCTACGATTTCCAGGAGAGCGAGAGGCTGGCAAGAAACATCTTCGCCGAATTCGAAAGCAGGCCGCAGGGCATGAGCATAGAGGAACGGGTCAAGCGAATGCTGACCAAAGAGGAATGGGAAAAGGAATGCCGGGAGTATGGCTGCTGAGGCTGAGCTTCCGGCATTTTTTGTAGAAATTTCGGGCAAGAAAAGTGCCGGGATGCGTTGATTTTCCTTGCTTTATCGGCCACAATGGTAAATGTGGAAATGTTCCTTACAGAAGCATGGCGGGGAAGGAGGCGGCGAAAATGACCGAGAAACCATTTGTGGTAAAAACGCATGATGTGAAGTTGGACGCGGAATATAGCGCCTGGATTCTGGAATTGAAACAGCGATACCAGGCAACCGCTGTGAAAGCCGCTGTGAAAGTAAATTCAGAGCAATTGTTGTTTAATTGGCAGCTTGGACGGGACTTGGTAATTCTTCGAGCAGAAGAAAAATGGGGCAAAGGCGTAGTTGAGCAGGTCAGCCTTGATTTGCAGGCTGCTTTTCCTGAAACAAAGGGGTTCTCTGCCAGGAATCTTTGGTGGATGAAACAGTGGTATGCCTTTTATACAGGTGATCCTGGCAGCCAGCAACTTCTTTCCACATTTGGGAATACCGTTAACGTATCTGCTGAAAAACTGAACCAGGTTGGTTCAGAAATTCGATCGCCAAAACTGACTCAGGCTGGTTCAGAAATTCCTTTTCCTCCCATGTTTGCTTTTG
Source organism: Clostridia bacterium (assembly GCA_017433405.1). GTDB lineage: Bacteria > Bacillota > Clostridia > Christensenellales > Aristaeellaceae > Aristaeella. The sequence goes on from JAFRHH010000035.1 coordinate 18,144, forward strand.
TGCCATGGAGACATCATGTGCTTATCATGCAGAAAAGCAAAACTGTGGACGAGGCTCTCTTCTACATAAGGAAGACAATCGAGAATGGTTGGAGTCGCAGCGCACTTGATGATAACCTCAGATCCGATCTTTACCATATTTCGGGTGGCGCATTAACAAACTTCACTGATCGCTTGCCTACACCGCAGGGGAAGCTTGCGCAGGAATTGCTAAAAGAGAATTATGACCTTGGATTTATTACTCTCCCGGAAGGTTATGATGAAATAGATCTGGAGGATGCTATAGTACAACGGATAACCAGATTTTTGTTGGAACTTGGTGAAGGTTGGGCTTTTGTTGGAAGACAAAAACAGATTGTAATTGCTGGAAAGACCCGAAAGATAGATCTTCTTTTTTACCACATTTATTTACGATGCTATGTGGTGATTGAACTGAAGGTAAAGCCGTTTGATCCTGAATTTGCCGGTAAACTGAATTTCTACGTCAATGCAGTTAATGAGTTTGTTCGCAGAGAAGGTGACAATCCGACGATTGGATTACTGATTTGCAAGGATATGGATCATACAGAAGTTCAACTGGCTTTCCAGGGAATTACAACACCTATGGGAGTAGCTACATATGATAATGTCCGCATAAGGGAAATTCAAGAACAATTGCCTTCAACGGAGCAGATAAAGGCTGTGATCGAGCAGGCTGAGCAGGAATACTTGCAGGGGAAGAAGGAAAAAGAGTAACGAGCACCTCCAATCCCCATCCCATGCTCCCCATTGGGGTGGCGGTGCGGAGGGCTTCTCTTTGTCTATCTACCGATCAGCTTACGCGCAGGAGAACAGTCTGAATGAAAGACATGCCATCGAGAATCGCAGACGCGATGTACCGCCAGATCCACAGCCGGGGTTACGCTGCCCCGGTCGATGTGCTTATGGACACCGGTGTGCTGGATAAGGCCAGGTACGATGACTGGCGCGCTGGGCGGGTTCCTTTCCTGGAAGCTGTGTGTACCGCCAATCTCCACAAGCTGTCGGAGATGATGAAGGAGATACGATCCTATGCGGCGAAGAATGGCTGGAAGCCATCAGCCAGTAGTTACAAGCACAAGGGTAAACCGCTGAGGTTTTCCAAGACTGGGAATCCGAAGATAGAAGAAGCGTACGCGACACATTATGTGATGGAGGGTTACAAGGGATGAATATGAGAAAAGAGATAGATTACCGCGCCATTGTCAATCCGGTCTATCTGACCGCAAAAACAGCAGTGTGCCTGATGGCGAACGCAGGGATCTCAGGCGCAGAAGAAATCGTTCGGAAGCTCAACGTGAACAGCGTAGACCTGGGCATGACGGATGCTGAAATGATGCTGGGGAATGAGCTTGTTGTCGAGGCAAAATTCCGAACCATGTGCCGATTGATCGAGGAAACTGGTATCCAGACAAATGTTGACCTTCCCTGCGGCTATACGCCTAAGGTGCTTCATATGACAGAGAAAGGATTGCGCTTTGTCGGGATGGATCTTCCGATTGTGGCGCAGGAGATTGCGCCGATCCTTCTTTCCCTGGCCTCGCATCCCGAGCGCATTCAGATCCATGGCGTAGATGCCACAAACCTGGAATCGCTGACGGCTGAGCTGAACTCGGTGGATGGCCCCATCTGTATTTCTACGGAAGGCATGATGATGTATTTTACGGAAAGCGAAGCATCAGCAGTCGTTTCCAATATTCGTCATTTGCTTGAGCAGCATGGCGGGTGCTGGATTACCCCAGACCCAGAGTTTATGCTCCAGTTCTTCCTGACGTTTCAGTCTGTGCTTGGCGAAAAGGCAATCAGGAAGCTGGAGGAAAGCAGGAAAGCAGCAACGGGGCAGTCGGATGTGATCAATCTAACAAATTCGTTCATTGTACGTCCGGCTGATATCGAAGGATCGATGGAAAGATCGCTAGCTTTTCTCCGTCAGCACAACTTGAAGGCTGAACGAATTAATCTCGCAGAGAACATGCCTGAGCTGAGCACCTATCGAAAGCTCACGCCGGAACAGGTCGCAGCATTTAAGTCAGCGATGGGGAAATGCTTCTATTGGAAAATCACACTGGATGTGGATCGAAAACAAAAAGAAAGCAAGCAGGAGACGCAGCCGTTTGGAATGGACTATACACTGAAGGACAAGGTGTTCTCAGTATCCTTACGGGGAAGAGTAGATACGATCACGGCTCCAGAGCTTTTGAGAGCCTGGGAGACGGAAAAGTCAGACCATGAAATAACTGCGATTGAAGTTGATTGTTCTGGGCTGCCATATATTTCCTCCGCAGGGTTAAGAGTGCTTCTCATGATGTACAAGTCGCTGGAGGATAAGAGCAGGTTCAAGATGACAGGCGTCAGAGAAGAGGTTCGGGAGATTCTGGAGACGACCGGATTTGATCAGTTACTGCTGTGAAGATAGTGGGATGCTGAAATAAGGAGAAGTAACGACTGTGGTATTGTATTTCAGTGCGACCGGGAATACAAAGCTGATCGCTGAAAAACTGGCAGAGCTTCTTGAGGACGAGGCTGTGAATCTGCTTACGCGAATCAAGGGAAAAGACTTTTCTTCACTTCATTCCGACCGACCGTTTTTGATCTGCTCGCCTGTATATGTGAGCGAGCTGCCTTCATTTATTGCCGATTTCCTCAAAAGAGTATCCTTAACAGGTTGTCGGGATGTATACGGGATACTTACAAATGGCGGCTTTTCAGGGATAGCCGGCGCTCAGATGAGGCGGATCATAAAGCAGAAGAGCATGAAGTTTAAGGGATACGCAGAGTTTAAGCTGCCCAGCAATCATATAACGAACAAGAGTCATGCTGAGATAGACGATGCAGAGATCACGAAGAGAATCGAAGCCTCGCTGAATAAAGCTGAGAATGTGGCAAATGGGATCAAGGGTGGAGGATGCTTCAAAAACCGGCATATCTTTCTTCTTGAGTATCTGGTCACGGTTCCAGTCGCACCGATGCTGTGTTATTTCAATCAGGGCACAGAAGGATTCCGGGTGAAAGAGAGCTGCATCTCCTGTGGAAAATGCAAAAAGCTGTGCCCGATGAATGTGATCGCAATGGAAGACGGGAAACCTGTATGGAATATAAAACGATGTGCGCATTGTATGTCCTGCATTCAGAATTGCCCAGTTGAGGCTATAGAATATAAGGATGTTACAGAAGGAAGAGCACGGTATACTGCGTCTAAGCATGTCAATAAGAATGATGCGAAGTGATAGCCGTGGAGGAGCTGAAATGCCCAGACAATCTGTGTTTGAGATGCCGTTTACCAAGGCCTACGCTGCCCTGGTTGCGAAAGCCGAGAAGAAAGACCGCACCAGGGTGGAGATTGATGGAGTGATCCGCTGGCTGACGGGTTACGTCAGTGTGGACATTCTGGATGACCTGACCTACGGCCCTTTCCTGTCGTTGGCCCCTGCCTGGAATCCAAGGGCGGAACTGATCACTGGCTCCATCTGCGGTGTTAAGGATGAGGCGGGCGTGACAGAATAAAAACTGGCTCTCAATCCCAATGAAATCAAGGCTTTGAAGCCTAATGTAAAATCTGGACTTGTTTCTTTACCATATCTCACATCTTTTCATATCAGAGAATTCAAGGGGTTCTTTGACATGAGCAGATGATAGAACAATGGCCAGCAAACCTTCTATGGTGGAGCCTTAGCGGTAGTTTCGACGCCTGACGGGTCAAAGTGTTGATCCGTCTTATTTTTTATTAGTTTTAACGTGCACACAACCAAACAAATGCTTTATTTAAGCCATATTTAGTGTTTACAAATCTCGCTTGATGCTGTATAATGC
>JAFRHH010000036.1 GCA_017433405.1 Clostridia bacterium
GTAAGAGATTACAGACCCTTATGACCTGATCCGGCCAGTACCGGCGTAGGGAAGCAGTAAAAAGTGTTTGCGGTCTTTTGCAGCGTCCGAAGGTTCTCCCGCGGGAGGATCTTTTCTTTATTTGCGGAGCTTCCTCCGGCGGCCGCTTTTCCGGCAACGCCGTCTTAATGAACAGAGAGGAGTATGTACCATGGAAGCCAGTATCGCCATTCAGTCCCTGCCCGCCGTCGGAGATGACGAGGAGCTCTGCCGCATCGTGGATGAAGTCATCGCCTATATCGCCTCGAAGGGATACCCCTATTTTGTCGGTCCCTTCGAGACGACCATCGAAGGGCCCTATGATGAGCTGATGGACATCGTCAAGGAGTGCCAGCATATCGCCATCCGGGCCGGGGCTCCCGCCGTCGCCGCCTATGTCAAGGTCTCCTATAAGCCGGAAGGAGAGGTTCTTTCCATTGAAAAGAAAATCGGAAAGTATCAGAAATAAGCTGCTCCCCGTGCTGACCTTCTGCCTGATTCTGCTCATCTGGTGGGGGCTTTCCGTCAGCGGCGTCATCCCCGGCTATATGCTGCCGTCCCCTGCGGACGTGATCCGGGCCTTTGTCCGGGACTTTCCGAACCTGATGCAGCACGCCTGGGTCTCCCTGGAGGAGGCGCTGATCGGGCTGGTGGCAGGCACCCTGCTGGCCTTCGGGCTGGCCTGCGCGATGGATCGCTTCGAGAGCCTGGAGAAGGCCTTCATGCCGCTGCTGGTGGTCACCCAGACCATCCCGACCATCGCCATCGCCCCGCTCCTTGTGCTCTGGATGGGCTTCGGCGTCGCCCCGAAGATCACGCTGGTCATCGTGACCACCTTTTTCCCCATCGCCGTCGGCCTGCTGGACGGATTCAAGAGTGCCGATCCGGATTCGGTGAATCTTCTCCTCTCCATGAACGCGGACCGGTGGCAGATCTTCTGGGTCGTCAAGTTTCCCGCCGCCCTCCCTTATTTCTTTTCCGGCCTGCGGATCTCCGCCTCCTACGCGGTGGTGGGCGCCGTCATTTCGGAGTGGCTGGGGGGCTTTGAGGGGCTCGGCGTGTATATGACCCGGGTTCGGAAGGCCTACGCCTTCGATAAAATGTTCGCGGTCATCTTTTTGATCATTATCGTCAGCCTGCTGCTGATGCGGCTGGTTACGCTGCTCCGGGCGGTATCCATGCCCTGGCTCCGGGCCCGCCCGGCTCACGAAAAGAAAGGAGAATAATAAGTGAAAAAACTGTTTTCTGTCCTCCTCGCCCTGGCCCTGCTGCCGGCGGTCTTCCCCGCGGCCGCGGAATCCGGCGCCCTGGAGCCCATCGTCTTCTGTCTCGACTGGACCCCCAATACCAACCATACCGGCCTCTACGCCGCCCAGGCCCTGGGATATTACCGGGAAGCCGGCCTGGATGTTCAGATCGTTCAGCCCCCGGAAAACGGCGCGCTGCTCATGTGCGCCGCCGGCCAGGCGCAGTTCGCCGTAGACGCCCAGGATACGATGGCCGCCTCCCTGGATCTGGAAAACCCGCTGGGCATCACCGCCGTCGCCGCCCTGCTGCAGCACAATACATCCGGCATCCTTTCCCGGGCGGGGGAGGGGCTCGATTCCCCCAAAGGCCTGGAGAATAAGGTCTACGCCACCTGGGACAGCCCCATCGAGCTGGCCATGCTGCGGTACTGCATGGAAAAGGAGGGCGCCGATTTCGGCACCCTGAAGCTGATTCCCAATAATATCACCGATGAACCCGCCGCGCTCGCGGCTCACCAGACGGACGCGGTCTGGGTTTTCTACGGCTGGAGCGGGATCAACGCCAGGTTGAGCGGCGTTCCCTGTGATTACTGGGATTTCGCCTCCCTCGGCAGCGAACTGGATTATTATACCCCCGTCATCCTGGCCAACAACGATTTCCTGCGGGATTCCCCCGAAACCGCCCGCGCCTTCCTGGCGGCGACGAAAAAGGGATATGAATACGCCATCGCGCATCCCCGGGAAGCCGCTGATCTTCTGATCGCCGGCGACACAACCGGCTCCCTCAGCGACGCCCGGGAACTGGTCTACGCCAGCCAGGACTGGCTTTCCGCCCGGTATCAGGCGGACGCTCCTGTCTGGGGCCGCTTCGATCCGGAGCGGTGGAACGGCTTCTATGCCTGGCTTTATCAGAACGGCCTGATGTCCCACGATCTGACAGGCCTCGGCTTCACGAATGACTACCTGCCCGAGGAATGACCCATGGCCCTGCTGAGAACGGAAAACATCTCCATCGCCTTTGACGGCCGGCAGATCCTGCGGGATATCTCCGTCAGCCTGGAAGAAGGGGAGCTCGTCTCCCTTCTCGGGCTGAGCGGATCCGGAAAATCCACCCTGCTGAATATCATTTCCGGGCTGCTTCCGCCGGATGCCGGGAGGGTCTTCCTGGAGGAAGAGGAAATCACCGGCCGGCCCGGCCATGTCAGCTATATGCTCCAGAAGGATCTCCTCCTGGAGCATAAGCGCATCATCGACAACGTCTGTCTGCCGCTTACGCTCCGGGGAACGAAACGCAGGCAGGCGCACCGGGAAGCGGGGCAGTACTTTGACCAGTTCGGCCTCTCCGGTACGGAGCGGCTCTATCCGGCCCAGCTCTCCGGCGGCATGCGTCAGCGGGCCGCCCTGCTGCGGACCTACCTGAGCTCCCGGAAAATCGTCCTGCTGGACGAACCCTTTTCCGCCCTGGATATGATTACCAAAGGCCAGATGCATGAGTGGTACCTGGATGTCATGCACCGGGTTCACCTGACCACCCTCCTGATCACCCACGACGTCAACGAAGCCATCCTCCTGTCCGACAGGGTCTGCCTGCTGACGGGAAGCCCCGGGGAAATTCGCCATGTGATCCGGATCGAAGCCCCCTGGGATCAGCGGAAGGATTTCGAGCTGACCCCCGAATTCCTGTCCTACAAGCAGCAGATCATGGGCCTTCTGCGGTCATGACGAAGGTTTTCCCCGCGGCGGAAAGGAGGAGAAGCATTTGTCCCGCTGTGTTCTCGTCTGTGGCGCCCCGATCCGGAACTACGACCGGATCAACCGAAGCCTGAGAGACGATGATTTCTTTGTTTTCTGCGACGGAGGGCTCCACCACCTCCCACGTCTCCGAGCCCGGCCGAACCTGATCATCGGGGATTTTGATTCCAGCGAAAAGCCCGATTCCGGAGTGGAAACCATCGTCCTCCCCCGGGAGAAGGCTGATACGGATTCCGTTTACGCCGCCCGGGAAGCGGTCCGCCGCGGGTTCGGGGATTTTCTGCTGATCGGCGCCGCCGGCGGCCGGCTCGATCATACCCTCGGCAATCTCTCCCTGCTCCTGTGGCTGGAATCCCAGGGAAAAAAAGCCCTCCTGGCGGATGATTTTTCCGAGATGGAAATCGTTTCCTCCCGGGAAGTCTGGATCCCGGATTCCTTTTCTTACTTCTCCCTGCTGAATATTTCGGGGCTGGCCCGGGGGCTCCGGATTTCCGGCGCGAAATATCCCCTTTCGGACGCCGAAATCCGATGTGATTACCAATACGGAATCAGCAATGAGGTCCTCCCCGGCGAGACCGCCGTCGTCTCCCTCCGGGAGGGACGCCTGCTTCTGATCAAGGTTTATTAACCCCCGCCGCCCCCTCCGAGGCGGCTTTTTTCGCTGTTTTTTCCCTGTTGTTCTTTCCCTGTTTACAGCCTTGACGGGTTCTTTTAAAATTTGTATTCTGTATCCAATAGCAAATCAAGACCGGCCGTTTTTCGCGACGGTCTGAAAGAAGGGATTTCTGCATGGAACTGGTTCTGAAACTGGGGATGTTACTGCTGTTCTTCGGTGTAATGATCTTCGTCGGCTTCTATTGCCGGCGTCACTCGACGGACGTAAACGGCTTCGTCCTGGGCGGCCGGAGTGTCGGCCCCTGGCTGACCGCCTTCGCCTACGGAACCTCCTATTTTTCCGCCGTGGTCTTCGTCGGCTATGCCGGCCAGTTCGGCTGGAAGTATGGCATCGCCTCCACCTGGATCGGGCTGGCCAACGCCTTCCTGGGGTCCCTGCTGGCCTGGGCGGTGCTGGGAAGGCGGACGCGGATCATGACGCAGCATCTGCAGTCCAACACCATGCCCCAGTTCTTCGAATCCCGTTTCGATTCCAGGAGCCTGAAAATTCTTTCCTCCGCCATCATCTTTATTTTTCTGATTCCCTATACCGCCTCCCTGTACAACGGTCTCAGCCGCCTCTTTGAAATGGCCTTCCATGTGGATTACGCCATCTGCGTCATCGTCATGGCCGTTCTGACGGGAGTCTACGTCATCGCCGGCGGCTATATGGCGACCGCCGTCAACGATTTTATTCAGGGCATCATCATGCTGATCGGCATCGTGGCGGTCATCGGCGCGGTTCTGACCAGCCGCGGAGGCTTCTCCGCCTCCCTGGCCCAGCTGGCCGCGGTGGAGGATCCCTCCGTCAGCGCCACCCCCGGCGTCTTTAATTCCTTCTTCGGTCCCGATCCCTGGAACCTCCTGGGCGTCATGATCCTGACCAGCCTGGGAACCTGGGGGCTTCCCCAGATGGTCCAGAAGTTCTACGCCATTAAGAGCGAAAAATCCATCAGCAAGGGCATGATCGTTTCCACGGTTTTCGCGACGATCATCGCCGGCGGCAGCTATTTCCTCGGCGGCTTCGGCCGCCTGTTCTCCGACCAGGTTGACGTGGCGAAGCAGGGCTATGACGCCATCGTTCCGGCCATGCTCTCCAATCTGAGCCCCTTCCTGATCGCCGTGGTGGTGATCCTGGTGCTGAGCGCCTCCATGTCCACTCTGTCCTCGCTGGTGCTGACCTCCTCCTCCACCCTGACGCTGGACTTCCTGAAGAATCTCCGGAAGAAGGAGATGGGCGAGAAAAAACAGCTGATGCTGATGCGGGTTCTGATCGCCGTTTTCATCGCGATCTCCGCCGTGATCGCGATCTTCCAGTACCATTCCGGCAGCGCCTTTATCGCCCAGATGATGGGGATCTCCTGGGGCGCCCTGGCGGGAGCCTTCCTGGCGCCCTTCCTGTACGGCCTGTACTGGAAGCGGGCGACGAAGATCAGCTGCATGGCCAGCTTCCTGTTCTCCACCGTGGTCATGATCCTGAATGTAACAGCCAGGAGCCTCTTCCCCGCTTTCCTCCAGAGCCCCATTAACGCCGGCGCCTTCTGCATGCTGGCGGGCATGGTGATCGTTCCCCTGGTCAGTCTGCTGACCCCCGCGCCGGCCCGGGCGAAGGTGGATCAGATCTTCTCCTGCTATGACCGGAAGGTGATCGTCCGGGCCCGGGAATCCATCGGGACGGAAGAGGAATAAAAAAACAGAATGCCAGTCCTGAACTGACATTCGCAGAGAAGAGAACCGCTGTTTTCAACCAGCCCGGCGCCGCAATCAGGCCGCCGGGCTGTATTTTTCCTCGAACTCCTCCACGGGCATCGGCTTGGCGAAATAGTATCCCTGGAACACCTTGCAGCCCATATCCCGCAGCATCCTGTACTGATCCTGGGTTTCCACGCCTTCCGTAATCGTCGGAAGCCCGAGGTTCTTCGACATTTCCATGACGCCCTGCAGAATCAGATCCGCCCGGGACCGGTTCTTGGTTTTCTGCAGGAACATCATATCGATCTTGATCACGTCCACTGGCATATCCTTGAGCAGGTTCAGGGAGGAATAGCCGCTGCCGAAGTCGTCCATCTCCACCAGGAAACCCATTTCCTTCAGATCGTTCAAAATCCCCAGCCGCTTCTCCAGATCCGTCATCATCACCGTCTCGGTGATTTCAACCCGCAGCTTTGAAGGCTCAATCCCGTGCTCCGCCACCACTTTTTTGATTTCCGCAGCCACATCCATGAAGTAGAAATCCTTGGGCGAGATGTTCACGGAGATAAACAGATCCGGGAAGGTCTCCTTCCAGGAGGCCAGGATCTCGCAGGCGCAGCGCCACATATACCGGTCCACTTCCGCGATCATCCCGTTCTTTTCGAACACGGGGATAAACCGGGCCGGCGACAGGAAGCCGTGGGTCGGATGAATCCAGCGCACCAGGGCCTCGGCCCCGACCACCTTTCCCTCATGATCCACCAGGGGCTGCAGATAAGGGCGGATCTGCCGCTGGGCGATGGCTTCCTCCAGCTGATTGGAGATGTGCTGCTCCCAGAGCACCTTTTCCCGCATCTGGTCGTCGTACCAGGCGATATGGGTCTGATACTCCTCCTTGATGGTCGCCAGCGCCAGCCGGGCCCGGTCGAACATAATGGAGGGATCCAGCCCGTGCTCCGCGACTTCATAGACGCCGAGATGAATCAGCACGGGATGCTGCTTCCCCTCCGTCCCCACGGTAAAATGGGTCAGGCTGTCTTCGATCGCCGCCTCGTTAAACTCCTCCCGGGGCAGGAAGACGCCGAAGGTATCCCCGCCCAGCCGTCCGTAAAGGGCGTCCCGGGGCATGACCTTCTGCAGCCAGCGAGCCACCTGCTGAAGGGCCTGATCCCCGAACTCGTTTCCGAAAACATCGTTGACGATCTTGAAATCGTTGACATTCAGGAATACGACCACGCTCTTCTGATCCGGACGCTCCGCCAGCCGGGCCCGGATCTGGTCATACAGGTATTCCTTCATATACAGCCCCGTCAGCGCGTCGTGCCGCGCGATGTAGCGCTGCTTCTGCAGATCGGTCTGCTCCTCCGTTTCGTCCCGGACGCTCAGGACGGAGCCGTCCACCCGGCCCTTCCGGTCCTTGAGGACGCGGTTTTTCAGGACGTAGTACCGACGGCTCTCCCCCTCGCCCGTCTGCCGCCGGCCTTCCCATTCCTCCATTTTGCGGAAATTTCCCCCAACCAGGGGCTGCACCCGTTCGTCCGCCTGCTCAATCGTCTGCTTTTTCAAGCCGGTCATCGCGAGCCCTGCCTGATTGGCCCAGATACAGGTTCCGCCCGCGTCGAAAAAGAAGATCGCTTCCGGCATTCCCTCCGCGATGTTCGCCAGCATCCGGTCCAGCAGCCGGAAGGGCCGGTAATACAGGGAGAAATAAAAGATCAGAAGGCCAAAGCCGGCAAACCCGACCATGGACCGGTCCACCGGAATCCGGGAGAAAATATAATATGATTCCCAGACGGTTCCGAGCACCATGGCGATCAGCACCCCTGTATAGCGCTCCGAATAGAATTTCGGGCTTCGAATGCTCTTCCAGGCAAAAATCGCCATGGAAACGAAGAGCAGACCATAATTCACGATCCGGTGGAACGTCTGCCCCGCCAGCGGCTGCATTTTCAGGAACTGCTCCCCCTGATAGAGCACCATCTCCGTCCGGAAGGCATGGCCGAACACCGGGTTCAGCAGCAGCTGAACCGTGTCCGCCAGCAGCAGTCCGTATACGAAAAGCTTGATCCCCCGGTTAGGCCAGGAGAGATGACAGTACTGAAAGGTGAACTGCATCAGGGTATACATCACCAGATCCATCCCGAGGTAGTAGATGTAACACCCGATCACCGATACTGAAGGATTCTTGAACCCGATAATAATCAGATTTCCCACGACGGGCGGGATCAGCGCGGCCAGAAGCGCGGCCACAGAAGGGCCGATCGCCCTGCCGGAACGGCGCGCGACAAAGCTGCAGACGCCCAGAGCGGCTGCCAGCACCAGATAGATCGCCACGTACCCGTATCTCATGCATTATCCTCAGTCGTCAAGAATCGTAAAAACATGATAGAACGTCTTAACCGTTCTGATTATACAGGATTGATTTTCATATTACAAGCATTTTTATTACGTCAGTAAAAAGATTATATTTCAATATGTGACTCTGTTAACGCATCTCATGGCTTCAAAATATCGTTTCAAAAAATTTTTAACCGAAAAAGGCTTTACAATCATCCCGACTTGTGGTATAGTATCCGCTGTTCGGGGCATTAGCGCAGTTGGTAGCGCACAACACTGGCAGTGTTGGGGTCAGGAGTTCGAATCTCCTATGCTCCACAGAAGCCCGGAATCATCGCCGCGATGGTTCCGGGTTTTGAATTTTATCCCATAAGGAAATTTTTATTCCCGCAAGCGAAATCGACTGCTGAAAACCGGAGGTCCAATATGAGCATATCCAACGCGCTTCTACAGAAATACGCGGCGCTGATCGTGCGCACCGGCGCCAACGTCCAGAAGGGACAGGTGGTACAGCTGACAGTGTCCGTGGAGCAGCATGCCTTCGCGGCCATGGTCATGGAGGAATGCTACAAAGCCGGCGCCAAAAAAGTCAATGTCGACTGGACATACGATATCCAGAGCCGGCTGAACTATCTTTACGCGGATCAGGAAACCCTCTCCGCCGTGCTTCCCTGGGAGGAAGCCAAACTGAAGCAGATGACGGAGGATCTTCCCTGCCGGATCTATATCGTTTCCGAAGATCCGGACGCCCTGAAGGAAGTGGATCCGGAAAAGCTTTCCGCCGTCACCCAAAGCCGCGGCCGGGTGATCAAACCATACCGAAACGCCATCGAAGGCCGGCACCAGTGGGTCATCGCCGCCTATCCCTCCGCCGCCTGGGCGAAGAAATGCTTCCCGGCGCTGGAGGAGGAGGCTGCCGTAGACCGGCTGTGGGACGCGATCCTGAAAACCGTCCGGGTCAGCGAGGACACGGATCCGGTCGCCGCCTGGAAGGCCCATACGGACTTTATTGAAGAAAAAGCGGCCTGGCTGAACGCCCAGGGCTTTACCCGCCTGAGCTACAAAAGCGCCAATGGTACAGACTTCTCCGTGGAGCTGATCCCGAAAGCCCGGTGGGAGGGCGCCGGCGCCGTCAACAGCCAGAATGGCGCCTTCTATATTCCCAACATGCCGACGGAGGAGATCTTCACCTCTCCCGCGGCAGGAAAATGCGAGGGAACCCTGGTGGCCGTCAAGCCCCTGTCCTGGAACAGCCAGCTGATCGAGGATTTCGCCATCACCTTTGAAAAAGGCCGGGCCGTTTCCTGCCGGGCGGCCAGGGGACAGACGCTGCTGGAAAAGATGATTCACATGGACGAGGGCGCCGCCATGCTGGGCGAGGTGGCCCTAGTGCCCAAGGAAAGCCCTGTGAACCAGTGCGGCTTCCTGTTCTACGAAACCCTGTTCGATGAAAACGCCTGCTGCCACTGCGCCCTGGGCATGGGCTTCAAGGAGGTGCTCCCCGGCGGAGACGACCTGACCATGGAAGAAGCCCGGCAAAGAGGCATCAACGACTCCATCATCCACGTGGATTTCATGGTGGGCGCCGATGATCTCTCCATCGACGGCATCAAAGCAGACGGAACCGTCGTCCCCGTTTTCCGAAACGGCACCTGGGCGTAAATACAGTTCGGTATCCCCCCTTTCATCCATGAATGAAGTTACAGAGTAAGAAAGCGTATGACGCGCTGGCCGAGCGTCATACACTGCTTCATCAGAATTATCGAGTTGTCCAGTATCTTCTGTTTTCCGCCAGTGGTTTTTCAGACTGACTGATTGCAGAAAGCCAGAAAGGCACAGTGCGATGTATCACACTGGAGGAAATGTATTCGGGAATGGCTGGAAACAGCAAAAGAATTTGGTATCCCGATTCCCGATGTTCCAGTATCAGCCGCCGCGTTTTGGCTCAGAAGGTAATGCCTTCGAAGCCCTGCCAGACGTTCCTGCCGCTGTAGGTCATGGCCTCCGCTTCGCCGCGAAGCACCTTCAGGACCGAGAGCCCCATGGTCTCCTGCTCCATCTCGCCCGGATAGACCGCGATCGGCGCGATCCAGCCGCAGCGCTTCCTGATGCCTTCGGCGATATCGTCAAAGCGCATCAAACCGCCGGTCAGGACGATGGCGTCCACCTGGCCGCACAGCACGGTGCTCATCTCCCCGATGCTCTTGCAGATCTGGTAAATCATCGTATTCCAGACCAGCACCGCCTTTTTGTCCCCCTGCTCGACCAGGGCGTGGATCGTATCGGAATTGGAGGTGCCGAAGAGGCTGACGAAGCCGCCGGACCTTGAGCACATCCGCCGCACGTCCTCGATGGAATGGGCCTCGATATAGTCCAGCAGTTCCAGCACCGGCACGCTGCCGATCCGGGTCGGGGCGAAGGGGCCTTCCCCGTCGGCGCCCATGCTGCCGTCGATCATCTTTCCGCCGCTGTGGGCGCCGGTGGTAACGCCCCCATCGATATGGGCCGTCACCAGGTTGCATTCCTCATAGGGCTTCCCCAGCGCCCGGGCATGCGCCTGGGCCACCGCCTTATGGTTCAGGAAATGGGAATGGGACACCCGGTACAGGCCGCGGATGCCCGTCAGCCGGGCATAATCGCAGAATTCATCCACATTGGTGGGATTCAGGGTATAGGCCGGACGATGATAGTTCTGGGAAAACCGCCAGGCCAGCATGACGCCCAGCTTGGCCGCGTGCTCGCTGCCGCCGACCGCCGCCTCCGTATCGTCATAGAGTTTCCGGTCGATCCGGGTGACGCCGCTGGGCTGGGTACAGGCGCTGCCCCCGCGGCCGACGAACACGTCCACCTCCGCCGGGTCCGTTTTTTCCTCCGCCAGCATCTCCAGGATCACCTGATACCGGAAGGGCACCTGGTCGTTCACATGGGGATACTGCAAAAGCACCGGCGCGTCATGGAACCGGCTTTTGCAGAAGACTTCCTTTTCGTTGACAAAAAGGCTGATCTTGGTGGAAGTGGAACCGGGGTTGATCACCAGCAGCTTATATTCCTTCTCGTTGCTCATTGTTTTTCCTCTCTGTGCCCTCCTGGCACCGATCGCAGATCCCGTAAAAAACGGTCTTTCCGGTATCCCAGGCAAAGCCGTGATGCTCCTTCAGATGCGCCCGGATCTCCTGCAGCTCGTCGCAGTCCAGATGGATCAGCCGGCCACAGCGTTCGCATTTGCAGTGAAAATGCGTAGCGCAGCCCAGATCCTCCGCGTAGGCGTAGCAGGCGCACTCCCCGGGGCCCAGCACATATTTCCGGACGATTCCGTCCTCGACGAATTTCTCCAGCTGGCGATAGACGGTCGCCGTTCCGATCGGATGATCCTCCTTCGAAAAATGATCCCAAATCTCCGCGGCGGTAAAATGCTTTCCGGACGAAGCCTTCAGAAAGTCCAGAATCTCCGCCTGCGCCCGGGTCCGATAAGCTGTCCGCAATGCCACTGAGCTCCCTCTTTTCGCCTTCGTGATTTGAAAACCAGTCCACATGATAGCCGCGGAGAAATGATTTGTCAATTCCGCGTTTTCACGCTGTCAGTCCCTGCGATTTCACACTTCCCGGTCCCTTACTGTGCTTCAACGTTTTGCTGTCACTGCTTTTCCGCGGCTTCCGGTCTCTGTTCAGGCGTCTTTTCAAACAGCCTGCTCCGCCGGTACCGGATCGTCAGCAGCACGGAGCAGAGGATCCAGCCCATGGGATAGGCCAGGGCCACCGCCACAAAGCCGAGGTTCATCTGTTTGGTCACGAACAGATAGATCTGTCTGAATACAACGAAGGAGCAGAGCATGATCACCGTCGGGGCGGTGGCGTCCCCGATGCCCCGCAGGGCGCCCGCGTAGATCTGATTAAAGCAGATGGCCAGATAGAAGGGGGTTACGATCTGAATAAACCGCACCCCGTAGCTGACCACTTCCGGCTCCGGGGAAAACAGGCCGATCAGCTGCCTGGCCGCAAGCAGGGCGCCGACGCCCAGCACCGCCGTCGAAATCAGGCTCAGCACCATCGCCGAGGTTACGCTTTCCCGGGCCCGTTTTTTCTGCCCCGCTCCCCAGTTCTGGCCCACCATGGTCGTGGAGGACATCGCCAGGGCCTGAACGGGAATCAGCACGAAGGCGTCCAGCTTGCTGTAAATGGAATAGCCGGCCATGCAGGCGGAGCCGAACGCGTTGATATAGCTCTGGACAAAGACATTGGAAAAGGCGGTAATGGCGGACTGGATGCTGGAGGGCAGTCCAATCCGCAGGATGCCGGACAGGGAGGTCCTGTCAATCCGCAGCTCCCGCCACCGGAGCCCATAGGCCGAGGGTTCCCGGGTCAGGGCAATCAGGATCGCCGCCGCGGAAATGATCTGGGCGAGGATCGTCGCCCAGGCGACGCCGTCCACCTTCATGCCCAGCACCAGCACGAAGAACAGATCCAGCACCGTATTGAGCAGCGCGGAGAAAATCAGAAACAGCAGCGGCCGTCTGGAATCCCCGACCGCCCGCAGAATGCCGCTTCCCATATTATAGAACAGAATGCCGCTGATTCCCCAGAAATAGATCGTCAGATATTCCCTGGCCTCATCCCAGACATCCGCCGGGGTCTCCATGAAGGCCAGCATCGGATCGATAATCAGAAGCCCGGCGGCCGTCGCCAGCACGCTCAGAAGAAAGGTCACCGCGATAGTGGTATGCACCGCCTTCCGGAGCCCTTCGTCATCGTGAGCGCCGTAGCGCTGGGAGATAATGACGGAGGCGCCGGTCGCCAGCCCCGCGCAGAATCCCACCACCGTATTGATAATGGAGCCGGTGGAGCCGACGGCGGCCTGAGCCTCCTTGGAGACAAAGTTCCCCACCACCAGCGTATCCACCGTATTATACAGCTGCTGAAAAAGCAGCCCGATCGCCATGGGAATCGCGAACTGCACCAGGTGTCGCCAGATGCGCCCCTGGGTCATATCCGAATCCCGGCCTCTCAGACGCGCCATATGATTCCTT
This sequence comes from Clostridia bacterium, assembly GCA_017433405.1. GTDB lineage: Bacteria > Bacillota > Clostridia > Christensenellales > Aristaeellaceae > Aristaeella. Next base: position 12,725 of record JAFRHH010000036.1, read on the forward strand.
TCGCCCTCGCCTTATTTCAGAAAATCTTCCCGGCAGGGGGTAAAGGTATCCAGCAGCGCCCCCGCCTCCAGGCAGACGGTTCCGTGCGCCAGGCCGCCGGGAACCACAATGGAATCGCCGGGGTTCAGCTCCGTGCTCTCGCCCTCCACCGTATAGCGGAATTTCCCGCTGATAACATAGCTGGACTGCTCGTGGGGATGGGCATGCAGCGCGCCCTCCGCTCCCTTTTCAAAGGAAACCTCCACCAGCATCAGCTTCTCGTCCCAGGCCAGGATCCGGCGGGTCGTGCCGCCTCCCAGATCCTGCAGCACCGTATCCCCGTGATGTTTGACAAAGCCTTTCATTCGTTCCATCCTCCTTTTTCCCTTTCCCATTCAGGGGAAGAGCCTTTGCCTTCGGCCAAACGCCAGCGTGTATCAGTATAACAAAAGAAATCATTCGAAACAATCGTTCCCGTGACTTTTTCCCGGAATCCTGATAAAATACAAAGGGGATCCGAAACCGGCATCAGCCGTTTTTACGGAAGCGGGCTCTTCCGCGATTCGCGTCAGCGTGAGCGGTAACAAAATCGTCATCCGGCAGACTTGAACTGTTGTTCACAGAGGAGGAAAACCGTATGGAAGCATCCCAAAGCGTTCCCTATGTGCTGGGTATCGACAGCGGCGGAACCCGCTACCGGGTTCGGGCGGTCAGCCTGGATGACCAGCCGCTGGGAGAATACGAAGGCCTTCCCTGTTCCCATGACCGGGTACCGGAGGCGGAGGTCGCCCGGCGCCTGACAGCCAATATTCAGGGCTGTCTCGTTTCATTCGGCGGAAAGGCCGGGGACTGCCGCGCCATCGTCTGCGGAACCACGGGCTGCGACAGCCCGGAGGACGCCGCCTTTCTTCAGGATCTTTACCGGCGCCAGCTGCCGGACTTTCGCTGCCCCATGACCCTGATGAGCGACGTGGAACTGGCCTTCCGGATGATCTGCGGCAATCTCGGCCTGCTGATCCTTTCCGGGACCGGGTCCATCTGCTACGGAAAGAACAGCCGGGACGAAAGCGCCCGGGTCGGCGGCTGGCCGGTCAGCATCTTCGGGGATGAGGGCTCCGGTCGGTATATCGACGCCCTGGCCCTTCAGTATTACAGCCGCTGGCTGGACGGATGCCGGGAGGATGCCGAGCTGCTCCGGGTGATCCGGGAAAAAACCGGCATTCAAAGCCGGAAGGAGCTGATAGACTACGCCGGCGCCATCGCGCTGGGGCGCGTTCCCGCCCCCAACCTCGGCGCGGAGGTCACCCGGGCGGCCAACGAGGGCAACCCCTGGGCCCAGACCATTCTGCGGGACGCGGCGTCCCGGCTGGCCTCCCTGGCGGAGGACGCGATTCAGCGGCTGCAGCTGAACCGGGAGGAAACGATTCCCGTCGGCCTCTGGGGCAGCGTTCTCCAGCATTCCGGGCCGGTTCGTGGCGCCCTGACGAGGGCGCTGAAGCGGGAATATCCGCAGATTGAGATTCTGCCCGTGGTCACCGATGCCGCCCAGGGGGCCGTCCGGATCGCCCTGGATTCCCTCTGATCATCCCCGGCGCCGGAGGCGAACCTCCGCCCTGCGTCCGTTAAGCTCAGTTCGTCTCCTTCAAATGAACTTCCGGCCCGAAGCGGCCGGCGACCCTGAGGTAAGCGCAGTGCCGCTCCAGCTCCCGGAGCATTCCGCGGCCCTCCTCGCTTCGGTCGTCCCCCTCGATCTCCGCGAAAAAATAATAGTTCCAGGGCAGGTCCTTCATCGGCCGGGAGCGAAGCACCCGCATGTTGAAGCCATGCCGGCCGATGACGTTGACCGCCCCCGCCAGGGATCCCGCCGTATGATGAACGGTAAACATCAGCAGGAATCCGGCGGCTTTGGCGGGAAGCTCCCGGTTTTCCGCCCGGGAAAAAACCGCGAACCTGGTTTCGTTCAGGTTGCTTTCATTGATATGCTCCGCCAGAATGCTCAGCCCATAGAGCCCGGCCGTTTCCCGGGCCGCGATAGCGGCCAGGGTCGGATCTCCCCGTTGGGCCACGCTCTGGGCGGCCCGGGCGGTATTGGAGGCCTGCTCCGTCTCGAAACCCTTTCGCCGCAGGTAGGCGGCGCACTGAGACAGCGCCTGCGGGTGGCTGATCACCTTCCGGATCTGTTCCGGCGTGCTGCCCGGCAGGCCCACCAGGTTCTGAACCACCGGGATGGAATACATCCCGGTCACGTGCAGGCTTCCGGTAAAGAGGAGATCCGTCACCTGCCCGACCTCCCCGGCGTAGCTGTTTTCCACCGGCAGTACGCACAGGTCGCATTCCCCCCGTTCCACCGCCTCATAGGCGGACTGAAAATCCAGACAGGAAACCGGGGCGGCTTCCGGAAAGATTCGCCGAACCGCGATGTGGGCAAAGGCGCCCTCCACGCCGCTGTAGGCCACCCGGACCCCCTCCATCAGGCGCCGCTGATAGGTCTTGGAAACGTCCATGACGCCCCGGAGGAAGGAGACATACAGATCCTGCATCTCCGGAGCGCTGATCCACTCCTGGCTGCGCCGGATCACCGTCTGCTCCTGCCCGGCGTCCAGAATGGGAAGCCCCCGCTCCCGCTTATAGGCCGCGATCTCCCGAACCGCCTCCATCCGCTTCAGAAACAGGTCGGCCATTTCCCGGTCCGCCTTCCGAATCATTTCCCGGGCCCGGGTCAGACGATTTTCTTCCATCCGTTTTTCCCCTCCGCTTCACCGCCGCCGGCGGCTGATTCTTTCCATTCATTTTCTTTCGTCGGGTATCATACCATCCCGGCGGATAAAACGCAACGGAAGATCCGCCGCCCTTCCGTCCGGTTACGGCACCCTCCGCCTCCGCAGATCCGTGCTTGCAGCCTTCCCCCGGATGTTGTAAAATAGAGCCATAAATTGTCATCCGTCGCAGCCTGGCAGACATGAACTGCCGTTCACAGAGGAGGAAGCCCTGATGAGAAGAAAAATTTTCCTGCTGTTTCTGATCTGCGCCGCGCTGCTTTGGGGCCAGGTTCTTCCGGCCCTGGCGGGAGCCGGGGTCGCCGGCTCAGGCGGCGTCCACGTCCTGCCGCTGGAGATCACCCGAATCACTCTGGGAGAAAACGCCTCCTTTGACTTCGTCAACCGGGGCGGCATCGGCATCGATACCGTTTCCTTCCGGACCCGGGGGTACAGCGAGGACGGCAAAATCATCTTTTACTTCAGCGGCGATTCTGCGAAAGGCGGCCGGGTTTATCTGGATCTGACGCTGTTCGGCGCGCCGCTCAATTTCCTGATTTCTCCCGGCGATACCGTAACCACCAGCGTTTCCGACGGCTATCAGGCAGTTTTCTCCAGCGTACTGGATGTCGCCGTGCAGCAGTATACCACCCAGGACGGAAAAACCTACCGGATTCCCGAGTCCCAGCTGTGCTGGTTCTCCTCCCGGGACGGGTATGCCGATCCCTCTCCCCATACTTTCCAATATGATTATCCCGACGCTGACCTGTTTCAGAAAGCCTATACTTTCAGCCTGGGGCTTCGGGTGGACCGGATCTATCCCGAGCTGACGGATATGTATCAGGTTTCAAAGCCCGGCTACCTGGTCCGGAGCGTCCAGGATCTCAGCCTGCTGGCCGATACGGATCTCGCCGAGGGCGATCTGATCTGGGCCATTAACGGAACCCCGATCGTGGATGATCCCTGCGCGCTGGAAAAAGGAAAGGCCGGCATGACGGAGGGAAAGGATCTGATTCTTTCCGTCCTTCGGGATGACCGGCCGCTGGAGATCCGGGTGGCCGCCTCCGCGCTTCGATAAGGCCGGAAGCGCGCGCCGCCGGGCGCGCCAAGCACAGGGGCACCGGGAAAATCCCGGTGCCCCTGTGACGATTGGTTTGGCAATCAATTCCGTTCGCGAGTATAATTATTCCCGTCCGCCCTATCCTGTCTCAGGCGTTCGGCACGAAATCCAGATCCGTCAGGAATTGAATCGCCAGCTGAATCTGCTCGTCCGTCAGGATCGCGTCCGGATTATCCTTCGTATTGGGCTCCAGCATGAACTCGACGCAGTATCCCTTGTAGATCGTGAAGATGCTGACGAAATCCGTCGAATCCTCCACTTCCTTGACAACCATCAGCTTGGTGCCAAGCCCGGTTTCCGTATAGGTGATATCCACCAGATCCTCTTCCCGGAAGGTGTCCTCCAGCTCGGCCAGCTGCTCATCCGTCGCGTCGTTGAGCCGCTCCAGCTTGGAATAGTCGTTATCGGAGTAAAAAACATACAGATCCATCAGGGGCTTCGTCGGATCCTCGCTTCGGATTTCCGCAATCAGAAAGCCGATATCGCTGTTAACCTGCTGGATCCGGGCCTTAAAGCCTTCCGGGAGCTTTGACTTCAGGGTAAAGCTTCCGTTCACGTTGATGGTCCCCAGCTCCTCCTTTTCCGTGGTTTCCGGGGTTTCCGCCGTCTTAGGGGCTTCCGTGGCCGCCGTTGCCGCGGTCTCCGCGAAGGCGGCGGTCATCCCGAGCAGCAGCGCCATGCACAGCAGGATGGAAATGATTTTCTTCATAGGATTTATTCCTCCATTTCTTCCACTTCTCTGTCGATTGCCGGTTCTTCTCCTGCTCCCTTAAGGAGCCAGGGTGGTCAGCGACTTGACGATATAGCCTACAACGCCGGTATTTTCATCCCGAACCTGATACCAGCCCTTGGTCTCCCCCAGCACCGTCAGGGCATTGTTGGCGTAAACCCGATAATACTCCTTGCCGTACTGAACGGGAGCCAGCCGGAAGTTCACGAAACCGGAGGCGCGCCGCGGCATCGGGTAGATCGTATAGCTCGAGGTGACCTGCTTAAAGCTGCTCAGCTCCGAGGCCAGGCTGTTCATGGCCTTCTCCTTGTCGGTAGAGGGGGTCACGGGTGTCACGCCGCCGCCGCTGGGGCCCCGCTGCACGGAGGACAGGAATTCCGTCTTGACATAGGCTGTGCCGTAGCTGCCCCAGATAATGGCCGCCCAGCCGTTGGAGAGATATTCCTCCACCTGCACCGCCGTCCCGATGGGCGTCATCTGGAGCACCGTGGCGCTTCCGCCGGCGGTGGAGGGTTCGGACCGCACGTTGACCGTTTTCCCGGTCGGCGCGTACAGATACATCGTTTCAACCGCCAGGGCCGTCGAAGCGAAGGCCGTCAGCACCAGCGCGAGCGCCATCGCCAGGGTAAGAATGCGTTTTTTCATCGTTGTCTCCTCCTTGTTCTTTTCATTTACCAGGGCTTTTCCCATACCATGGCTTTTACCATCCCAGGGCTTTTCCATACCATGGTTTTTACCATACCAGGGCTTTTCCTGTTCCTTTCCGCCCTGGTTCCTGTCAATTCAACGAGCTTTCTTCACCCGTTCTTCCCGGGGATTCACCGGTTGATACGAAAATATCCGGATGCCGGCAGTGTTTATTCCAGGTCCACCAGCTTTTTTTTCAGCGCCAGTACCCGGGTCAGCAGCGGCCCGTAGTCCATCTCCTCCCGGTTCCGCAGGTGTTCCGTCATCTCGGCAACCGGTTCGCTGAGGGGAGTCAGGGCCAGGGTCGCCATCACGCCCTTCAGGGCGTGGGCATCCTCGAAGGCTGCCTGCAGGTCGTTTTTCGCCAGATTTTTTTCCAGCGAGGCGAAATGCGGATCCTCCACCCCCGCATGAACCATCCTCAGATAAAAATCCTCCCGGCCCATGCACCGGCTCAGTCCCTGCGCCGTATCGGCCCCGAAGGCCTTCAGCTGATCCATCGTCATCGCTTTTCCTCCTCCGTTTCGCTTATCCTCCGGGATGCACCGAAATCAGCTCATCCCGGATCATCTCCGATATGCTTTCCTCCGTCTCCGGGCGATTGCCCGGCCCCCGAAGAAGCCTGATCAGGAAGGGCTTCTGCTGCCTCCGGATCTCCCGGGGAATCCAGATCACCGCCTGGCAGCCCCTGCCCTTCTTTCCGCTGACCGTCAGCCTTCCGTCGCACAGAAGCAGCAGGCGGGTCCGGACATTGGCGATCCCGATATGGCCGGAGCCCTCCGGCAGCTTCTCAAAGCCCACCCCATCGTCCTCCACCCGGATCTCGTAGCCGTCCTCCGTCTCCCGGGAGGAAACCCGGATCGTTCCCGCGCTTCCCTTTCGCTTGCAGATCCCGTGCTTGATGGCGTTCTCCACCAGCGGCTGCAGCGTCGTCCGCGGCAGCTCGAAATCCACCGCCTTCAGGTCGTATTCCATCCGGATCCGCGGAAATCGAACCTGTTCAATCGAAACATAATGCTCCAGATGGCGGATCTCCTCCTGGAAGGGAATCATGGTCGCCTCCCCCAGGTCGGAAAAATTATCGTGCAGGTAATCGCTCAGCTGGTAGACCATCTCCTGGGCCGCCCCGGGATCAGAATCGCACAGGCTGGCCACGGAGCTGAGAGCGTTATAGATAAAGTGAGGGCTGATCTGGGCCTGAAGGGAGCGAAGCCGGCTTTCCATCAGCGCCTGCTCCCGCTTGGCGGTCAGCTGCTCCACCCGGACGTACAGGTTCGTAAAGTGAATAATGACGCCGCAGCACATCCCCAGCGGCTCCAGCGAGGCTCCGGTATCCCCGATCAGGTACTGCCCCAGCATAAAAGCGTAGGGAACCAGCGGATAGACCAGCAGCCTCAGCTTCGTGCCGCGGCTTTCCCGGCTTTTCAGGATCCGGATCATGACCAGCAGCACCATAAAGGAGGGATACAGAATCGAGATGAGATAACCCGGCCCCCGGACATATTTTCCTGTCTCCGCGTCCACGCTGAAAAACCATCCCGTCGTCAGGCTGAAGATCACCAGCAGCGCGTAGGTGACGGTCAGCGTCTGCATCAGCCGGTCCACCCACCGGTCCGTCTCCGTGTATTCCCGGATCCAGCTGCGCAGCAGCTGCCAGAAGATCATGGTCATCATCGCCGGACAGAACTCGGTGACCAGGGCTGTCAGCGTTGTAAGCAACCGCCATTCCGGGCGTCCGTTCACATACAGGAAGAGGCCGTCGCTGAAAAGAAAGACCGCGCTGGTAAAAATCAGCGCGCGGAACTCATTATTGAATCGTTCTCTCTCCCCGCTGCGAACGATGCTCAGATCGATCATGAGCAGCAGAAAGATACCGAAGCTGTCCAGGGTGATGTTGATCCGCTCCGGCACGGGCTCACGATGAAACTGAGCGACGCTGACCCCGATCAGCATGGCCAGAAAAACCAGCTCGACAGCCAGACTGATATAACGGACCCATTTGGGGGTTCGCTCAAAGGAGTACAGTCGGCCTTCCGGCATTTCTTCTCATCCCTCGTTCCCCGGGGCGAAGCCCCTCCTTATCTCCGGCTTCCGTACCGTTCCGTCAGCCAGGCGCAGGTAGGCTCGCTCCAGCTGTATTGATCCATATACTCGCCAACAAAGCTCCTCCGGGCCCGGGCATCCCCTTCCAGCATCCGGTAATAATCGCAGTCCAGCTTCTGGGGATCCACGGCGTATCCGCGGCCTCGGCTCACCACCGCGTCCGGATACCCGGCGTTTTTCAGGGTATTCTTGAGGTCACTGAACAGGTGATAAAGATAATCCCTTTTCCGTTCATCGTCCGTTTCGTCCGGCCAGAGCACGGCGCAGAGGGTATTCGCGCTGGTTTCCGCGCCCTTCCGGTCGATCAGGTAGGCCAGCAGCTCCTTCGTTTTTGTCCTGCGGAAGGCCAGGGGCGCCTCGTTGGAATACACCTCAAAGCTTCCGAAGGTCACGACCCGCAGCTTGTTCGGGCGGTCCATCCGGGATTTAATGTAGTCGATTTCCGCCTGAACCTGGGAGGCCCGGAAGGGCTTGACCAGGTAGCAGACATCCCGGTGCATCTGCAGGGCGGGCAGGGCGTAGCGCACGTAGCCCGTGCAGAAAACCACCGCGAGCTCCGGCAGGACGGCAAGCATTTCCCTGGCCAGATCCAGCCCGTTCATTTCGTGCAGTTCGATGTCCAGAAAAGCGATGTCTGCCTGATGTTCCCGGCACCAGGACAGCGCTTCGCCTTCGTCTTCAAAGGCATAAACTTCCCCTATGTCCGGTGATTTCTCCACCGCACGCTTGAGCGCTTCCAGCGGCAGCCTCTCATCATCCACACAAACTGCAACCATGTATGTTCTCTCCTCTTAAACCCCACCCTGATCATACACCTTTTTCTGTATTTTACAATAGGCTACTGACAACGCTCTGACACTATTTTTAATAAAAAACCAAACCGGTACAATCCTTGACGGACGCTCCGGTTTGGTCTGTATTTTTTATGTTTTTTGGATACTTCCCTCTGTTTTGCCGCGTTTCGGAGGCTGTCTCTATCCCCGTCATCGGGCTTCGCGGTGATCCGCGCCCCCGGGAACGCCGCGCTTACTCCCGGCCCGCGGAGATCTCCATGCTCATTCCGAAGCTGACCTCGTCGTCCGGCGTGAAATCGATGTATACCCGGTAGCTGACGGTTTCCGCGTCCTCCTCGGCCAGCGCCGAGATCCGGCTGACGGTTCCCTCATAGCGCTTTGTCTCGTCCGTCGCCAGCTCCAGGGTCACCGTATCCCCTGTCTTCAGCTCCTTCAGATCATCCGCGGGGATCACCGCCTCGACCCGCATCGCCCGGATCGGATAGAGTTTTGCGATCAGTCCGCCCTTGGCCACCGCCGTGCCGCTTTCCGCCGCCACCTCCGCCACGACGCTCTCCTCTCCCGCGCGGATGGCCGTTCCGGTCATGACGTATCCGTCCCATGTTCCCTCCAGGGTTTCGATCAGCAGATCGCCCTTTTTGACCGTATCCCCTTCCTTCACCGCGACGGAGACCACCGCGCCGGTGGCGCTGACCGCCACGGGACTGACCCGGCTGATGCTCCCGGAGCCAATCCGTGACTCCTTGGTGAATCCTGCATCCCGATAGAGATACAGAGAATCTCCGACGACAAAGCTGCCCTCGTTCACCTGCACCGTATAGCTGCTGCCGTCCACCGCGGTAATCCGCCCCACGCCCGTGCGGGTTTTTGCGGTTCTGCATTGAAGATAGACCGTCTCCCCGACATGGACGAAGGTCGTTTCCGCGCTGCTGTAGGCTTTATTGGTCGACGCGCTTACCGTATAAAGTCTGGCTCCTTCCAGATAGATCGCCGCGCCGTAGCTGGCCACCGCCTGATCCGCGTCGTCCCCCGGCTGCACGAAAACCCCGGTTACCGTGCCGTCCTCCGGCGCATAAATCTTCGCGGTCTGCATTTCCGCCAGCACATCGCCGGCCGCCACCTTCATGCCCTTCTCGACGGACACGCTGCCAACCGTTCCCCCGATGGGCGCAAAAACCGTCACTGTCTCCCCCGCCGTGACGGTTCCCGTCGCGTTCAGATCCGCCGCCGCAGCCGAGGCTCCCGTGATCAGGCCGGCTGCCATCGCCAGCGTCAGTATGATGATTCCGATCCGTTTCATTGCTTCTTCCCTGTCCTTTCCGCTTTCTCCTCTGTGAACGGCTGTTCACGTCTGCCATTCTGTCCGGATGACGATTTTGTTACCGCTCTTTTCGTTACACCGCCCGCAGCGCGTCAATCGGATTCAGCCGGCTGGCCTTCCGGGCCGGCGCCCAGCCGAAGATGATTCCCACCGCGGCGGAGAACCCGACCCCCAGCAAAACCGCTCCGCCGTTGAATACGAAGTTTGTTCCCAGCACCTGGCACAGGGCGTAGCTGAGAATCAGGCCCATCGCCGCTCCGCACAGTCCGCCGAAGAGCGAAAGCATGAAGCTTTCCAGCAGGAACTGGCTCTGGATCTGCCAGGGAATGGCGCCCAGCGCCTTCTTCAGCCCGATCTCCGCCGTCCGCTCCGTGACGGTGGTCAGCATCATGTTCATGATTCCGATCCCCCCGACCAGCAGCGCGATGCTGGCAATGCCGGCCAACAGGCTGGACATCATGGTCGTCATGGTTTCCATGCGCTCCTCGATGGTTTCCATGGAGGCGACGGTATAGCAATCCTCCTCAAAGTCAAAGAGCGTATCCATCGCTTCCTCGATCTCCGCCTTGGCCGTCGCGGAGTCGGCGCCTTCTTTCAGATAGACCGTATAGCTGGTGACTTCGTTGCTGTTGTTGACCTTCAGCCCCGTGGTGTAGGGAATGATCACATCCGGGGATCCGCTGAAGATGGAGGCGACGCCACCGCCGCTGTCCTCCTCATACCGCCCTACGATCGTAAAGGGCAGCCCGGCCACATACAGGGTTTCCCCGACGGGATTGATCCCGAGGAAAAACTCGTCGACCACGTTCTGGCTGATGACGCAGACATAGCTGTGGTTATCATCGTCCACAAAGGTCAGGGGTCTTCCCTGGACGATCAGATCCTCATTGGCCTTGAAGTAATAGGCGTTCCGACCGGTCACCCGGAAGCTGGTCTGCACGTTGCTGCCGTAGCTGACCCTTCCGTTCAGGGAGACCGTCGGCACCACCCCGTCCACACTGTCCAGGGCGGAAATCACCGCCAGATCCTCCGGCGTCATGCCGGTCTTCAGGTCGCTGCCCGTGACGGACACCGTCAGGGTGCCGACGCCGAGGCTCGAAAAGCTGGAGGAGATCGTCCCGCTGACCCCGCTGACGGTGGTGATCAGGGTGATGACCGCCATGACGCCGATCATGATGCCCAGCAGGGTCAGGAAGGAGCGGACCTTATTTCCGCGGATGTTGTCCAGGGCCATCCGGATGCTCTCGCCCCACATGACGAAGTTGGCGCGGACTCTCCTACGCATCGTGCAGCCCTCCTTCCGTGATCTCCCCGTCGATGATGTGAACGATCCGGCGGGCCCTGCTGGCGATCTTCAGGTCATGGGTGATCATCACCACGGTCCGGTGCTCATCGTTCAGCTCCTGAAACAGCTCCATGATCTGGGCCCCGGTCTTCTGATCCAGAGCGCCGGTCGGCTCGTCCGCCAGCAGGATGCTGGGATTGCAGACCATCGCCCGGGCGATGGCCACCCGCTGCTGCTGGCCGCCGGAGAGCTGGCTGGGAAGGTGCTCCATCCGGTCGCTGAGGCCGACCCGCTCCAGCATGGCCTCCGCCCGCTCCCGGCGCTCCCGGGGGCGAACCCCCGCGTAGATCAGCGGCAGCTCCACGTTCTTCCGGGCCGTCAGGCGGGGCAGCAGCTGGCTGTTCTGAAAGATGAAGCCAATCTCCCGGTTTCGAAGCCCCGCCAGCTCGTTTTCATCCAGATCCTCCACCGCCCGGCCCCGGAGGATATACTCCCCCGCCGTCGGAATATCCAGACAGCCGATGATGTTCATCAGCGTGCTTTTTCCGCTCCCGGAGGGCCCCAGCACGGAAAGGTAATCCCCCTCCTGCAGATCCAGGTTGATCTTCTTCAGCACGTGGACGCTTTCTCCCGCCAGGTGGTAGTCCTTATCGATCCCCCGCATCCGGAAAAAAATGTCTCCGCCCATCTCAGCTTCACCTCGATCCGCCGGGCGCCGCCCCGCCGCCCGGAGCCGAACCGCCGTTGCTGTTGTTGGTGTTGTTCCGCTGACGGTTCTCCCAGTTTCCGTTGCCTCCCGGCATATTCCGCTGCGGCTGATTGACCTGCTGGGAGCTGAACATGTTGCTGAACAGCGCCGACAGCCCCGTGGCCTCCTCCGTCTTCTCCGCAACCTTATAAACGGTCTCTCCCTCGGTCACGCCGGATTTGATCTCCACATAGTTTCCGTTGGAAACCCCCACGGTCACCGGTACCTCCGTCATCGTTCCGTCCGCCGCTTCCTTGTATACGAAGGCCGTATTGTCCCGGGCGGTACTCAGGGCCTCCATCTTCAGCACGATGACGTTATTGGCCTCCTCCTGAGGCACCGTCACCGTCGCCTGCATCCCGGGATAGATCTTCGCCGCCCCAGCGATATCCACGTCGATGATCGCGGTGTAGTAGGCCACATTATTGCCGGTATAGGTGGCGTAATCGATCCTGTCGATGGTTTCGTCGAAGGTCACTCCCGCGGAACTCACCGTAACCCGGCAGGGCTGGCCCACGCTGACGGAGGCGATATCGCTTTCCCCGATCCGCACGGAAACCTTCATATGGTCAAAGTCCGCCAGGGTCAGCAGCGCCGCCCCGGACGCCACCTCGTCCCCCTTTTCAACCTCCAGGGTGCTGACCGTGCCGTCGAAGTCCGCCGTCAGGGTTTCCCCGCCGCTCAGCCGGATCAGCCGGTCGCCCTCGCTGACCTGATCCCCGGCCGCCACATAAACCTCCTTCACCTTCTGATCCGAGGCGGCTGTGTAGGTTTTGCTGCTGACCAGCTGCATCGTGCCGCTGAAGCTCAGGCTGTTGGAGATGGAGCCCGTCGAGGCGGTATAGCCATCATAGGTGACCTTGTAATCCGCCTTCAGCTTATTGTATCCAATCCAGACGGCCACCCCGAGCAGGATCAGCAGGATCACCGTCCAGGCCACCCTGCGAAGCACCTTCCTCCGGGTTTTCCTTCTCTTCCGGGCCCGGGCTTCCTTCGCCGCCTCCGCCTCCATCTTCTTCACCCTTTCCTCTTCTGTGAACGACGGTTCACGTCTGTCATTCTGTCCAGTCCACCGGGCGCTTCCCGCCGCCTGTGCCGTTTCACTCACGGATGAAGCCTCCTTCCGCCCCTTCGACATTTTCAGCGGTATCATAACCATCGTACCTTAAATACAGCTTAAAGAAACGGTGAACGTTCGGTGAAGAGCGCGCAAAAACGCGGCGAAGGTAAATATTTCCTCCGCCGCGTTTTCGCCCGCTGTGACATATTTCGCGCTTTGTATGGGCTGATCAGCGAGTGCAGGCTTTTACTCCTGCGCTCACCGGGGGCTTACGCCTCCCGCTCAGTGCGCGGTATAGTATTTCTCCCCGGTCTTCATCAGATGCCGGTAGCTGAGGAAGCAGCCGACCGCCAGAACCGCCGCCATCGCCGCGAAATAGGGCAGCGTATCCAGCGCCAGCGGGACGATCAGCACATAGCTCAGAATGCCCAGCAGCACCAGAATGCCCAGGGCGAGCAGCATGCTGATCAGTACCCCCGTGTTCTGCTTCACCGCCTCCTGCTCCGTCAGCCAGCTCAGCTTCGGCCGCTTGACATCCCGGGCCAGCGACAGGCAGCAGGTCACGAAGGTGAACAGCAGACAGAGCACACAGGACAGCAGGCTTTCCCGGATCACCGCCGGAAACAGGATCAACATCGCCACCGCCGTCAGCGCGATGCCCAGGGCCGTCAGCCCGTAGCCCACCAGCAGCTTGGACAAAAGATGCGTCCGGGTGCTGACCGGCAGCGCCAGCATGAAATCATGCCCCCGCCCCTCCCGCGTCACCGCGGTGGAAAGCGCCGGATTCATGTCCGCCATGAAGCCGATGAAGGCCGCCACGAAGGCGATCACCAGGGAGCCGGGAAGCTGGGCCAGCAGCATCTGAATGCTTTCCCCGTTGTCGTTCATATTCCGGCCGATGAACAGCCCCACCATCACGACCATCAGCGCGGGCATCAGGCAGACCGGCAGGATGTTCGTGGCATAGGCGGGCACCCGCAGAATCTGGCTGATTTCCCGCTTCGCCAGCGCCGACAGGGCGTTTCCCTGAACGGAGAAGGCCCCCTTCTGGATGCCCTTCTTTCCCCCGGCCACCGGCGCCTCCGCCTGCAGCAGGGAAAGATGCCGGTACCGGAAGCCCAGCAGGTAGATAAACAGCGCCATGACCGCCAGGTTCACCCCCGCGAAGAGCAGCAGCTGTCCCCAGTCCCCGAGAACCCCCCGGGTTCCCCAGCCCGCCGGCGGAAAGATCCGGGTGAAGGCCTGAATCCGGGAGGCATTGGAGCTGATCAGGTTCGCCAGCATATCCCCGCCGGATCCCGTGTCTCCCGCGAGCCCGCCAAAGGACATGGAGAAATAGAAATAGAGCACCATCAGCGCCAGGCCGCCCACCGTCATGATGGCCTCCCTGTGCCGGAGCAGGACGGAAACCCGAACCAGCGCCGTCGCCACAATGGCGCCGATACAGGTCGGCAGCATCGGCGTAAACAGCCAGACCAGCACCATCCGGAGATAGAACACCGGATCCTGACCCGTCCGAATCCCGAACAGGATGCAGGCCGGCAGCAGGATCAGGGCGTTTACGAACAGTTCCGAAATCCAGATCTGGGTCATCCGGGCCGCCAGGACGATATGGGATCTGACCGGCAGCGAGGCGATAAACACGGAATCCCGGCTCAGATACAGGGTGCTCATGACCGAGAAGAAGGACAGCACCAGGGTCCCGAGCGTCGCCACCCCCATCGCCAGAATGACGATCATGTCCGCCATGCCATAGGGCGGCTGGCCCATCCGCATCAGCAGATCGATCACCTTGGTTTCCATGAAGAACAGAGCGACCGCCAGATAAAGAAACAGGATGCCATACAGAATCGCCCGTCCTGTGCTCCGCCTCCGCTCCTTCGGATCCAGCGACTTCCAGTTTTTCGTCTTGAGATCGGAATAGCGGGAAAGCAGCTGCAGCCGCAAAAGCGCCATAAACTGTTTCATTTCCGCTCGCCTCCGTCATCGTCCCCGGTATCCGTCAGCTCCAGGAACAGATCCTCCAGGCTGGCGCCCACCTCGCCGGAGCGCAGCTCATCCAGCGTTCCGAGGGCCCGCAGCCGCCCCTCCGAGATGATCCCGATCCGGCTGCACAGCTTCTCCGCCACCTCCAGCACGTGGGTCGAGAAGAAAACCGTGTTTCCCGCCCGGCAGTGGCGGATCATCTCCTCCTTCAGCAGATGGGCCGCCCTGGGATCCAGCCCGCCCAGAGGCTCATCCAGAATCCAGACCGGCGGGTTATGAATCAGCGCGCCAATCACCACCAGCTTCTGCTTCATCCCCTTGGAATAGGACCGGATCTGGTTGTTAATCGCGTCCTCGAGATCAAAAATATCCAGATATTTCTCGATATGCGCCTTCCGGTGGGCCGTATCCACCTGATAGATATCCGCCATGAAATTCAGATATTCCATTCCCGTCAGCCGGTCGTACAGGTCGTTGCCGTCCGGCACAAAGCCGATCAGCCGCTGGGCCGCCAGCCGGTCCTCATCCATCCGGTGGCCCGCCATGGTGATCGTCCCCTGATCCGGCGCCAGGATCCCGGTCATCAGCTTGATGGTCGTCGTCTTGCCCGCGCCGTTGGGGCCGATAAAGCCGAAAAGCTCACCGCCCTCCACATGGAGGGTCAGATCGTCCACTGCCTTCTTATTCCCCTTCGCATAGGTTTTCGTTACCTGCTGCAGCTGAATCATTGCTCCATTCTCCTCCTTTGTGAACATCCGTTCACGCCCGTCGTTCCTGTTACTGCGCTTCCCCGTGAACATCCGTTTGCATCTGTCTTTTCTCCGAATGACGATTTTGCAGCCGCTTCGCCTGAGCGTTTCGCGGACAAAATCGGTCTCCAGCACGGATTTATCTTATCATAGTTGAACGTACAAATAAAGCGCCATTTCATGAAAGATAGCACCGCCTATTTTGCGGTGCTATCCTGAAATGTTTTGTCTCCTCGGTGAACGTTAGTTCACGTCTGTCATTCTGTCCGGATCATCGGGATTCTCTTCGGCGATCCCGTTCTCCGATTCTTCAACGGTTTCATCTTCCGGCGCTTCCGTGGCTTTCGCAGTTCCTTCAGCATCGCCCGTCAGGCTTTCCGGAACCTCCGCTGTCTCCGAACCCCCTTCGGCTTCACCCACCTGGCTTTCCGAAACTTCCGGTTCCTCTTCCTTTTCCGCCCGGCAGACGCCCACAACCGTGCTGCCCTCGCTCAGCCGCATGATCCTCACGCCCTGGGTCGCCCGGCCGCACAGGCGGATATCCGCCGCCCGGCTCCGGATGATCGTCCCGTCGTCGGTGATCAGCAGGATGTCCTCATCCTCATGGACGAACATCAGCGCGGCCAGATCCCCGGTCTTCTCCGTCAGGTTCATGGCCTTGATACCCAGGCCGCCCCGGCCCTGCTCCCGGTATTCCTCCGGATCGGTCCGCTTGCCGTAGCCCAGGGTCGTCACCGCCAGCACTGTCGTATCCGGCTCCACGGCGGCGATATCGATCACCTCGTCGTCCTCGCCCAGCCGCATGCTGCGCACGCCGATGGAATTCCGGCCGACGTTGCGGACATGCCGCTCGTTGAAGCGGATCGCCTTGCCCTTGCGGGTCGAAACCAGCATCTCGTCGTCCCCGGTGCTCAGCCGCACGCCGATCAGCTCATCCCCCTCCCGCAGGGCGATGGCGATCAGGCCGTTCTTCCGAAGATTCCGGAACTCCTCCAGCGCCGTCTTCTTGATCATGGCGTTGCGGGTGGCCATGACCAGGTTGTAATCCTGCTCCGATTCCCGCGGCATGGGCAGCATCGTGGAAACCTTCTCACCCCCCGCGATCTGCAGCAGGTTGATGATCGCGGTTCCCCGGGCCTGCCGGCCCGCCTCCGGAATCTGGTAACACTTCAGGCTGTAGACCCGTCCCATGTTCGTGAAGAACATGATCTCCTGATGGGTGCTGACCACGAACATCTGGGTCGTATAGTCCGTGTCCTTGACGTTCATGCCGCTGACGCCCCGGCCGCCCCGGTGCTGCGCGCGATAGACGCTGCTGGGCACCCGCTTGACGTATCCGTCATGGGTCAGGGTCACCACCATGTTCTCTTCCTGAATCAGATCCTCGACGTCGATCTCGCCCTCGATGACCGTCAGCTCGCTCCGGCGCTCGTCCCCGAACTTGTCGCGAATCGCGGTAATCTCCGTCTTGATCACGTCCATCAGCAGATGCTCGTCCGCCAGGATCGCCGTCAGCCGGGCGATGGTCTTCTCCAGTTCCTGATACTCCTCCATCAGGCGCTCCCGCTCCAGACCGGTCAGGCGGGCCAGGCGCATGTCCAGAATCGCCTGGGCCTGCCGGTCCGTAAAGGCGAAGCGCTGAATCAGGGCTTCCTTCGCCGTCGCGGTATCCTTGCTGGCCCGGATGATCGCCACGATCTCGTCGATATGGTCCAGGGCCTTGAGCAGCCCCTCCAAAATGTGGGCCCGGGCGTTGGCCTTGTCCAGCTCGAAGCGGGTTCGCCGGGTCACAACGTCCTTCTGGTGCTCCAGATAATAGTAGACCATCTCCCGCAGATTCAGCACCCGGGGCTTGTTGTCCACCAGCGCCAGCATGTTGGCGCCGAAGTTCTCCTGCAGGCTGGTATGCTTGTACAGATAGTTCAGCACCACCTGGGGATAGACGTCCTTCTTCAGCTCGATGACGATCCGCATCCCGTTCCGGTCGCTCTCGTCCCGAATGTCGCTGACGCCCTCCAGCTGCTTGTCCCGCACCAGATCCGCGATCTTCTCGACCAGCTTGGCCTTGTTGACCATGTAGGGAATTTCCGTCACCACGATCCGGCTGCGGTTGTTCGGCATCTCCTCGATGGTGCTTTTGCTCCGGACGGTGATCTTGCCATGGCCTGTATAATAGGTTTCCCGGATGCCCGCCCGGCCCAGGATCAGGCCGCCCGTCGGAAAGTCCGGCCCCTTAATATGCTGCATCAGATCCTCAATCGTGCAGTCTGGATTGTCGATCATGCAGATAACGCCGTTGATAACCTCCGTCAGGTTATGGGGCGGTATGTTGGTCGCCATGCCGACGGCGATGCCGTTGGAGCCGTTGACCAGCAGGTTCGGAAAGCGGGAAGGCAGCACGGCAGGCTGCTGCAGGGTCTCGTCGAAGTTCGGATAGAAGTCCACCGTGTCCTTCTCGATGCCCTCCAGCATGTGCAGCGTCAGCTTCTGCATCCGGGCCTCAGTATACCGCATGGCCGCGGCCCCGTCCCCGTCGACGCTGCCGTAGTTTCCCTGGCCCTCGACCAGGGGATAGCGAATGTTAAAGGGCTGGGCCAGCCGAACCATGGCGTCGTAGACGGAGCTGTCCCCGTGGGGATGATATTTACCCAGCACATCGCCCACCAGACGGGCGCTTTTGCGGTAGGGCTTGTCCGGCGTCATGCCCAGCTCGTTCATATCGTAGAGAATCCGGCGGTGCACCGGCTTCAGCCCGTCCCGCACATCCGGCAGCGCCCGGTCGATGATCACCGCCATCGCGTAGGAAATAAAGCTTTTCTTCATCTCCTGTTCCAGGTTGACCGGAATCAGTTTATCTTGAATCATGTTTCAGTCTCCTCTGTGACCATCTGTTCACGTCCGCCATTCTGTCCCCATCACACGTCCAGGTCCTTGACCAGGTCGCTGTTCTCCTGAATAAAGACCTTCCGGGGCTCCACATCGTCTCCCATCAGCAGCGTAAACAGCCGATCCGCCTCCATGGCGTCGTTCGGGGTAATCCGCATCATGCTCCGGGTCTCCGGGTTCATGGTGGTCATCCAGAGCTGCTCGCTGGACATCTCGCCCAGACCTTTGTACCGCTGGATCTCCGGCTTCGGCTCCCGGCCGATCTCGTCTAGCAGCCGCTGCAGCTCATCGTCGTCATAGACGTATCGCTCCGTCTTCCCCTTGGTGACCTTGTAAAGGGGCGGCATCGCCGCGTAAACATATCCCTTCTCGACCAGGGGCCGCATGAAGCGGTAGAAGAAGGTCAGAAGCAGAATCCGGATATGGGCCCCGTCCACGTCCGCGTCCGTCATGCAGACGATCCGGTGATATCTCAGCTTGCTCTCGTCAAACTGATCCCCGAAGCCGCAGCCGAAGGCCGTGATCATCGCCCGGATTTCCGCGTTGTCCAGCGCCCGGTCCAGCCGCACCTTCTCCACGTTCAGGATCTTGCCCCGCAGGGGCAGAATCGCCTGAAAATGCCGGTCCCGGCCTTCCTTGGCGCTGCCGCCGGCGGAGTCGCCCTCCACCATGAAGATCTCGCACTTGCTGGGATCCCGCTCCGAGCAGTCCGCCAGCTTCCCGGGCATGCTGCCGCTCTCCAGCACCGTCTTCCGCCGGACGGTCTCCCGGGCCTTGCGCGCCGCTTCCCGGGCCCGCTGGGCGTCAACGCAGCGGTTCACGATGGCCTTGGCCACCGTGGGGTTTTCCTCCAGATAGGTGCTCAGCTCCTCGGTCACCAGGCTGTCGACGACGCCCCGAACCTGGCCGGAGCCCAGCTTGCTCTTGGTCTGGCTTTCGAACTGGGGATCCTCCATCTTGATGGAGATGATGGCCGTCAGGCTCTCCCGGACGTCCTCCCCCTTCAGGTTGGGCTCGCTGTCCTTGAGAATCTTATAACGCCGGCCGTAATCGTTGATCGCCCGGGTCAGCGCCGTATTGAAGCCCACCAGATGGGTTCCGCCGTCCGGCGTCGCGATGTTGTTGGCGAAGGAATAAACGTTCTCGGCGTAGCTGTCGTTGTACTGCATCGCCATCTCAACCAGGATGCCGTCCTTCATGCCCTCGGTATAGATGGGCTCCGGGAAGAGCACCTGCTTATGCTGGTTCAGGAACTTGACAAATTCCCGCAGCCCCCCCTCGAAGCAGAAGTCGTGCTCCTTCGGCGTCTCGCCCCGCTCGTCCCGGAAGATGATCCGGATTCCCTTGTTCAGGAAGGCCATCTCCCGCAGCCGGTTCCGCAGCGTCTCGTACTCGAAGTCCCCGGTTTCGAAGATGCCCTCCGGATTCTCTTCGGACTTCACGTCCGGCCAGAACTGAATCGTCGTCCCGGTCCGGTCCGTCTCCCCGATGACCTTCAGATCGTAGAGATACTTCCCGCGGCTGTACTCCTGCTGATAAACCTTCCCGTTCTGATAGACCGTCACCGTAAAATGCTGACTCAGGGCGTTTACGACGCTGGCGCCCACGCCGTGCAGGCCGCCGGACACCTTGTATCCCCCGCCGCCGAACTTCCCGCCGGCGTGCAGCACCGTCAGGCAGACCTCGACCGCCGGGCGGTGCATCTTCGGATGCATCCCCACCGGGAACCCGCGGCCGTCGTCCTGAACCGTCACGCTGCCGTCCGCCTTCAGCGTCACCAGGATTTCCTTGCAGTATCCCGCCAGCGCCTCGTCCACCGAGTTATCCACAATTTCATAGACCAGATGATGCAGCCCCCGCGCGTCCGTGGAGCCGATATACATGCCGGGCCGCTTCCGGACGGCCTCCAGCCCCTCCAGAACCTGGATCTGCTCCTCACCGTAATCCGCGGTCACCGCCGTGACCTGCTGCTCCAGATCCTGATTGAATTCCTCTGCCATTTCACACCTCATCCGTCTGTCGGATCCGGGGACTTCCGGGCCATTTCATCAATCCCGAAATCCCTTGAAAAATCAAACGTTTCGAACCGATTTATTATACCACTTTTTGCATCTTTTGGAAAGCGTTTTTCAACTCCCGAAGCGCCCTTCGAAAGCCAATTCATCGAAAATAGGCCGCCGGAAAACGCACCGTTTCCTCCCCTCCTGCCATTGCCGGCAGGCGCCCGCGGTTCGCCGCGCCTGGCGGTAAATACCCCGTGGCGGGCCTTTCACCCGCAAGAATCGCACCATGCCCGGCGCACGAAAAAGCCGGGCAGCTTCAACAGCCGTCCGGTTTTTATGTTTCCTGCGAAGTTTCGCGCTTGCCCGGTGTCGTTCCGCAGCTTCAGAAATCAAATTCGCCTTCGGTCTCCTCTTCTGCTGCCTCCGGCAAGGCTCAGATGCCAAATTCGTCTTCCGCTTCCCCTTCCGTCTCCTCCGGCGCGTAGTCGCTCAGATAAGCGGAGGTAATCACGGTGGACCAGGAGGAAGTCGTTCCGGGATGATAATTCCGCAGGGCCTGAATATGGAAATCCAGATAGGCGTTGCTGTACAGCGGAATCTCCGTGGCGATGGCCGTCCGGTATTCCTGCATGGCGATCCACTTCCGGCAGTACCCCGCCGTGTCCCCCGGCTCCGTCTGCCGCAGCTCCCGGCACAGCTTCGCCAGGTTCGCATCGTCGATTCCGTTCAGCCGGTTCACCGTGCCGTCCGCGCTGTAGTCCGTGGAAGGATCGAAAACATCCCCGAAATTGGTTCCCAGCAGGATCATGTCGCAGTCCCGCTCCGCCTGTCCATAATATTTTTGCAGCAGGGTCTCCATGGGCACCTGCTCCACAGACAGCCCCACGCCGATGGCGTTCAGATGGTCCGTAAATGCCGCCTGCAGGGCCGTCCCGACCGCGTTGTTTTCCGGATAGATCAGGCTCAGCGTCAGGGGAACCAGGGTGCCGCCCGCGTTCGAATACCGCAGGCTGTCCGTCTCCGGATTGAAGGCCTGTCCCTGGGCGTTCAGGTTCCAGCCGGCCTCCTCCAGCAGCTTTGCCGCTTCCTCCGTCGAGAAATCGTACCGGGTCAGCCCCTCCAGATTCAGTCCCTCCCAGGCCTTCGCCTCCTCCTCATCGTTGGGAATCAGCGTGCCGTTGGCCATCAGGAACATCCACTGTCCCACGCCGTAATAGCCGTACACCTCCGTACCGTAGGCGCCCAGATACTGATCGATCAGCGCCTGCTGGTTCATGCAGCGGTTCAGCGCCTGCCGCACCCGCACGTCAGCCGTCGGGCCCTTCTCCGCGCAGAAGCTGATAAACCCGAGTCCGTTCCGGCTGTAGGCCTGCATGCCGAAATCCCCGGACTGGGCCAGGCGGATGCCGTTGGCAATCTGATCCCGACGGGCGCAGCGCACCAGCAGGTCGATCGCTCCCTGACTCAGCTCGCTCACCGCCAGATCGGAATTCACATACCGGATATCGATGGCGGGAATCTGGACGGAGGTTCCGTCCGCGTTGCCCAGATAATGCTCATTCCGCACCAGCGACACCTTGTTCTCCTCATAGCCGGTCAGCGCGTAGGGGCCGCTGGTGACCGCAGGATGACTCATATACCCGGTCGCCGGATCCAGCAGCGTCTTCTTCAGAAGCTCCGCACTGAAGTTCCCGCTCAGATAGACGCCCTCTCCGTCGTCTCTGACCTCGCATCCGGGCGCCAGCACGCTGATGGGCATCGGAATGACATCCAGCGCCTTCAGCTCATAGAAATAGGGGGAGTAGGACGGATCCAGCGTCAGCGACAGCATATAGTCGCCCATCACCCGAACACCGGAAAGCACCTTTGCGCTTCCCTCGCTATAAGCCGCGGCGCCCACCAGATGGCTGGCGCTCCGCCGAACCCCGGCCGCCTCCCGCAGCTCCGGGGAAAGCTGGAGCAGCAGGCTGAAGGCATAGTCCCGGGCGGTAATCGGCGTCCCGTCGTTATAAGCCATCTCCCGGTTCAGCGCGAAGGTATAGGTTCCGCCCTCCTGCTGCAGCGTAGCCGCGCTGACGACCCGGGTATCAAACTCATAAATGCCCGTATCCGGATTCCACGTCACCGGGCTGTAGTCATAGATCAGCCGGCGGACATCCTGATCGCTGACGTTGTTTCCCAGAATCTCCGAAAAGAAATTGCCGTTGAAGGGGGTCGTCACCCCAACCGTCAGCTTGTCATACTTTCCTTCCGCCGCCTGCTCCGCCAGGGCGGACAGGCTTCCCAGCGCGAGCACCGCGGCCAGGATCACTGCCAGGATTTTCTTCATCTTTCTGATCTCCTTCGTGAACGTCGGTTCTCCTCTGTCCCATCTGTTCAAGGTCTACACGTCCAAGGTCTACACCCTATTATATACAAGCGATTTCCTTTTTTCAACCTTCTGAAGGATAGGGGGACGGTTCCAGCAGGACAGGGGGACGGTTCTTGCTGTCAGCCATCGGCAGGGCAGGGGGACGGTTCTTGCTGTCCGTCAGGACAGAAGAACTGTCCCCTCTGTCCTGCTGATTTCTCAACCTTCTGAAAAGGGCCGGACAGAAGCAGTCTGCCCGGCCCGCAGTTCCTTATAACTGGGTATTTGGGTTCTGTGATTACTCGATGGCTTCGCCGCTGCCCAGGATGCTTTCCGCGATGCCCAAAGGCGTTCCGAAGTCCTCAATCGTAATCAGCGCATGGTTGCCGGCATTCCGTCCGATCGGTACCGCGAAGATGGTTACCTCACGGTTCGCCGCAGGCATTGTGCCCTCCGCGGCGGCGGCCAGCAGGTTGTACCCATCCGGCGCCGTCAGCGGCACATTGTAGGCCTCCCCGGCTCTGAGCTGCAGTACGATCGGCTCGCCCAGATCGCCGCCGTCAATGGATCCGATCCGAATGGTCAGCGTGTAGGTCACCGGCGTGTAGACCACCGTCCGGGTGACATCCTGTCCTTCGATCGTTCCGGTCACCGTCTCAAGATCCGGCGTATAGCCTGCCTTGTCAGGCGTCCTCACGTTAAAGGTCTGACCATTGGCGTAAGTCCTGCTGAAGGCGCTGCCCACCGTGTTTCCGGCCTCATCCACATAGTTAATGGTCAACGTGTAGGTCTGGCCGTTTCCGCCGGCGTTGCCGGTATTGGTGTTCGCGCCGCCGGTGGTTCCGCCGGTGGTCGTGTCACCGTTACCGCCGTTTCCACCGTTTCCGCCATTTCCGCCGTTGTTGGGTTCGCCACCGTTTTCACCGTTGCCGCCGTTACCGCCGGTCACCGCGTTCACCGTCAGGGTACCGTAATTCTTCGTGATATTGTAGTTGCCTTCCAGCGTTCCGGCATTCAGCGTGTAGTCGAATTCGTTCGGGGTAGAACCGGCTTCTGTCCGCCGTCCGGTGATCGTGTAGACCGCGCCCTCGCCGGCCGCGAATCCGTCGCCGCTCACCGTCACATCCGTCTGCGCGTTCTTCGTCAGCGCCTCGCCGTCATAGGTCTTTGTATCTCCCGCGCTGGTCAGCGTCACGCTCCTCGGGTTGATCCTCAGAGAACCGTCCTCCACGATGATGAAGCTTACCTTGTCAAAGTTCGGGTTCGTGTTCACGAAGTTCTCCGCGGTCAGACCCATGGGCTGGCTGATCACTGTTTCACCGTCGCGCAGAACGTTGGTTCCCGTGACCATCGGTTCAGCCAGGGTCGTCGTCGGCCTGAAGGCGATATCGCTCTCCGCCATCAGCTCGCTGCTGATGCTCAGGATTCGATAGCCGCTGGCTGCCTTTTCAGTGCCGTCATAGGTTGCCGTGGTACTGTTGCCGGCGATCCGAACCAGGACCGTATCGGGGCTCAGGATCTCCATCGTATCGGTTTCGAACCGAACCAGATAGTTGCCCTGAATCTCCTCGCCGCTGGCCGTGATCGTGTAGGTTCCCACGTCCTCACCGGGCGTCCGGGTAACCGTGTAGGTAATCAGTTCCTCGCTGTCGCCGTCCACCAGGCCGTTCACTTTTGCGGTGAATGCCGGCTCTTCATCGCCGTACACCTTCTGCTGCCCATCCGCTGTGACGGTGATCAGCTTCCGCTCGATGGTGAAGGTTCCGGGCACCGTCGTGATGGTGTAGTTCGGATACTGTGCCGCGTTCATCGTCGCGGTGATCGCATAGGTTCCGGCATCCGTGCCAGCCTCGCGGCTCATGCTCACGAGAATGGTATCCGCGCCGGCCAGTCCTTCTGTCGTCCAGGTCAGCTCCGGATCCTTCTCGCCATACACCCTGGTCTTGTCCACCGCGGTGACTGTAACCGTCCGCGGTGTCACCGCCAGCGTGCCCAGGTTCTCGGTCGTGATCTCGTAGTTCTCCGCCTTCGCCGTACCCCAGGCAATGCTGTAGGTGTTCCGCGTACTGCCCACGTTCGTGATCGTGCCCGTCGCCGTTGCTGTCGCTGTCTCATCGTTCACCAGGCCGGCGATGCTCGCTTCGGCGTTCGTCAGAGCCGTTGCGTCATAGATCTTGCTCGCGCTGCCCGTCGTGACCGTCAGCTGAGCCTTCGCCAGAACCAGTTCGGTTTCGGCTGTTACATCATTGTAGTTATCGTTGGTCACACGAATCTGCACCGCTACGCTGCCCGCGTCAGTGATGCTGGGCGCGTCCGTTGTCCAGGTCTCACCGCCGTCTATGCTGTACTCGATCAAGCTGCCTTCAGGCACATCCACGGTCACGCTGTGAGTATTTCCGTCATACGTGCCATCATGTCCGGTCACCGTCAGCGGCATCGTCGCCTTCGTGATCTCGAAGTCGCCGGTTACTACCGTCACGGTGTAGTTGTCGTTCGCGGTGTAGTTCGCCGTCAGTACCTCTTCATAGGTTCCAACATTCTCATCGTCGTTCGTCCGGCTGTAGGTGATCTCTCCCAGATCGTCCTCGTTCACCAGGCCTTCCGGCGTTCCGGTGAAGGTCGGATCTTCCTCGCCGTAGACCTTCTCCGCGTCAGCCACGGTGATCGTCACAGCCTTCGCGCTCACAGTCAGCGTGCCGGTCGCCGTCGCATCCTCATAGTTCGCGTTCGTCGCCTTCACCTGGTAGGTGACGCTACCGACGTTCGTAATGCCCGGAACCGCGCTCGTCCAGGTCTCGCCGTCCAGGCTGTA
>JAFRHH010000037.1 GCA_017433405.1 Clostridia bacterium
ACCTTCTCCGGCGGTCCCCGAATGATCCGGAAACCGCGCCTCGGAAAGAACAGGGGCGCTGAAAGCCGGATCAGAGAATCGTCTTCAGATAATCCGCCAGCAGGCGGGCCGCCTTCCGGTTCCAGTCGGCGTTCGGATGCTGCCGGGCGCCGTAATCAGCCGGCCCGTAATCCGGCAGCGCGAAGGTATAGAGTTCATCCATCCCGGCCCGGCGGGCGGAGTCGACCGCCTCTTCCGCCAGCTCCGGGTGGTGGGCCGTGCCCGGCAGAATCCACAGGATCTTCGCCTTCGGATTGCCGGCGCGCACCTTCCGCAGGAGGGTCAGGCAGCCGGCGAGGATCGCGGGCCGATCCTCCTCCAGGGAGCCGGCCTGGAACACGCCGCCGCAGTCGTTGGTCAAAAGGCGGATGCAGACCAGATCCGGCTGCCAGGCGGCAAAGTCGCAGGGCTTCCGGCAGCCTCTCGCCTCGGCGGCGGGACCGTGGAGCACGCCGACGTTCAGCTCATAGCCGTCCGTCATGTTTCCCTCGGGCTTATGCGCCCAGTCCCAGCAGACGCCGTAGCCGCTCTGGGAGAGAATCCGGTATTCGGCGTTCAGCTCCCGGCAGGCGAGGGCGGCATAGCCGGAGAAGGCGGAGAACCAGGGGGTAATCCATTCCGGATTATCCCGGGGCGCGAGGACGCCCTCCCCGCTGGTCAGGGAATCCCCGATGAACTCGATACGGTAATCCCGGTGGGGCAGCTCCAGCAGCTCGCCGTTCAGCCGCAGGGTGCGCAGCAGCACCGTCGCCTCCGGCGTCGGCGGCATGCACTGGGTTTCCTTCAGCAGGGTTACGCAGCGGCTCTGGTCTTTTTCCATGCCCAGGAGCAGGGGATAGAAACGGCAGCCGGGCTCCACGGGAAACCGGGCCACCGGGCAGCCGTCCGCCAGCACGGCCATCCAGAAGATCGGCGAGGCGGCCGGGGCTTCCAGCTCAGCCCAGCAGTCCGAACCGCGGAAGGTAAACTCAACCCCGGAGCCGGTCCAGTCCAGCGCAGGCGGAACCTGCGCCCGGTCCATCCGGCCCAGGAGCCGCAGCTTTTCGGTCTGGCAGGTTACAGGAATATTGGTCATCACA
This sequence comes from Clostridia bacterium, assembly GCA_017433405.1. GTDB lineage: Bacteria > Bacillota > Clostridia > Christensenellales > Aristaeellaceae > Aristaeella. The sequence continues at coordinate 1,119 of JAFRHH010000037.1, forward strand.
GTCTCCTCCTCTGGCTCCTTTGAAAAACGGCAGCCGGTTCAGCCGGCTGCCGGAATGAATTCGGGGCTTATTTCAGCATGGACTTTTCCCAGCAGGCATAGGGCTTCAGGCCCAGCAGCTCCACCACGGTGGGGGCTACGTTGGCCAGGCCGAAGGGGCTCTCGGTATCCATCTCATGCCGGGTGTCCGGATCATGAATGATGAAGGGAACGGGGTTCAGGCTGTGGGCGGTACGGACGGAGATCTTTCCCTTCTTGTCCTTTTCCAGCATCTGGTCGGAGTTGCCGTGATCCGCGGTCACCACCAGGATGCAGCCGTGCTCGTCGCAGGCCTTCTGAATCCGGGCCAGCTCCAGATCCACGGACTCCACCGCGATTTCCGTCGCGTTGAGGTTGCCGGTATGGCCGACCATGTCCCCGTTCGGGAAATTGCAGCGGATGAAGCCGTATTTTCCGGATTCCACCGCCGCGATCACCAGGTCGGCGATCTCCGTCGCCTTCATCCAGGGGCACTCGTCGAAGGAGCGGACGTCGGAGGGAACCTCCTGCCAGGTTTCCAGCTCCTCGGAGAACTTCTCGCTGCGGTTGCCGTTCCAGAAGTAGGTCACGTGGCCGTATTTCTGGGTTTCGGAGCAGGCGTATTCATTGATGCCGTTCTCCACCAGCAGCTCGGTCAGCGTATGGCGGATTTCCGGCGGATTGACCAGGAAGGCCTTCGGGATGCAGAGATCCCCGTCGTACTGGAGCATGCCGGCGTATTTCACCTTCGGCATCGCGCCGCGGTCGAAGTGGCTGAAGGAGGCGTCCCCGTCAAAGGCCATGGACAGCTCCAGCGCCCGGTCGCCCCGGAAGTTGAAGAGGATCACGGAATCCCCGTCCTTCATGGCCCCCACAGGCGCGCCGTTTTCGGCGATCACGAAGCCGGGCAGATCCTGATCGATGATCCCGGGGTTCTCGCTGCGGGCGGTTTCAATCGCTTCCCGCGCGGAGGAGAAGGCACGGCCCTGGCCGTGGACATGCAGGTTCCAGCCCTTTTCCACCATGCCCCAGTTCGCCTGATACCGGTCCATGGTCACGGTCATCCGGCCGCCGCCGGAGGCGATCCGCCCGTCAAAGGAGGCGTCGTTCAGAGAAGCGAGGGTTTCCTCCAGCTGATCCACATAATCCAGCGCGGAGGTGGCGGGCACATCCCGGCCATCCAGCAGAATATGAACCCGGGCCTTCCGGATCCCTTCCGCCTTCGCTTCCTTCAGCATGGCCAGCAGATGGGAAATATTGCTGTGCACATTCCCGTCGGACAGGAGGCCGATAAAATGAAGCGCGCCGTCGGAGGCTTTGACGCCGGAAACGAGATCCTTCCAGGTTTCGGAAGCGTAGATCTTGCCGGACTCGATGGACTCGTTGACCAGCTTGGCTCCCTGGGAGTAGATCTGGCCGCAGCCCAGCGCGTTGTGACCGACCTCGCTGTTGCCCATATCGTCGTCCGTCGGCAGACCGACAGCCGTTCCGTGGGCCTTGATGATCCGGAAGGCGTCCTTTTCCTTCATGGCGTCCAGCGTCGGCGTTGTAGCCTTGGCGACCATATTTCCCAGTTCATTCGGCGTTTCCCCCACGCCGTCCATAACGACCAGCACGACAGGCTTCTTCATCTTGCGCGTAACCTCCTCAAACTCATCCAATCACACAGGGCGGCGAACCACCGCCAGCCCGGGGAAAAGCATATCGCAAACCCCCGAAAATGTCAATTCGGTTCGGCGGCTTCTGTTTCACTTTCAGCGCTTTCCGGAAGCCCGGGCCCGGCGCCTTTCCCGGCTTCCGTTCTGGGCTCCGCTTCTTTCGCGCCGGCGGCGTCAGCCGCTTCCAGCGCGCTGATCTTTTCTTCCAGCGTTTCCAACTTTTCGGCGGCCTTTTCATCTCCGGCTTCCGCGGCCTGCCGATATCCCTCTGCGGACCGCCGATACCATTCCAGCGTCTGGTCCGGGGCGCCGTAGCCGTTCTCGATACACCAGCCGGTCATCTCCATGCCGGCCGGATCCCCCGCCTCAGCCGCCTTCCGGTACCAGAAATAGGCGAGTGCCGGATCCTCGGCGGTTCCAAAGGCAAACTGATACATAAGCCCCAGATTATACATGCCATCGGGATTTCCTCTTTCCGCCAGCTTTTTCATGCCTTCAAAGGCAAGCTCCGGCCGCTGCTCCGTTCCGACGGCGCCCATATAGCACCGGGCCAGATTGTAAATCCCGCGCTCATTGCCTGTCTGCGCCGCCCGGTCAAACCAGTAAAGCGCCTTTTCCGGATCCTGCTCCACGCCGAGCCCTCCCTCATAGAGCTGGGCCAGATTGCACATGGCGTTCGGATTGCCGGCTTCGGCTCCCTGAAGGGTATACTGAAAGCCAAGCGCGGGATCCTGAGCGGTTCCTTCGCCGTTCAGATAGCAGTTTCCCAGGGCGGTCAGGCCGACGGGATCCTCCATTTCGGCAAGCTTCTGAAACCAGGTAAAGGCTTTTTCCGGGGAAGCCCCGGTGCCCCAGCCGTTCTTATAGCAGTCCGCCAGGTACAGCATGGCCTGACGGTTGCCGGCCTCGGCGGAGGATCGCAGCAGCTGGAACTCCTCCGGGGTGATGGCGTCCCCCGGCTGAACGACGGACACGAACGCGTCGGACATGGCTTCCATGGTCACCAGGGCGGAGGTATAGGCGTCGTAGGTGAGCTGATGGTTTCTCTCCGAGATCTGATAATTCCGGTACAGGAGGCCGCCCGTGACCAGCAGCGCGACCGCGGCCAGGCTCCCGAAGGTCAGCATCATCCGCCTTTTCCGCTGCTTTTCCCGGTCCACCAGGCGGTTGAACCGGATGTCCAGCAGCATGGAGACCACCTTCAGGAAGGCCTTGCCTTTGCCGATCTCCTGGACGTTGGCGCCGAGGAACTCGTCCTCATCCCCGCCGGTTTTGCGCAGGGCCGGGGAGAAACATTCCAGCTCCGGCCGGTCGCTGAAGGGCTCGCCGGAGACGATCAGGGGGATGACCTGCGACCGCCGGCCCAGGGAGAGAAAGGTTTCGATCTCCGCCTGAACCCATCGGGAGGAGGCGCTGTTGGGGGAGCAGATCACGATCAGGCATCGGGAGGCGGTCAGCTCCCGGCGGAGGGAGGATTCCAGCTCGGCCCCGGCCAGATCCGTCTGGTCCCGGAAGATACGCAGCGGCTTCCAGGCCTTTCCGGCGGGCCGGAGATCCTTCGGCAGCCGATAGGCTTCCAGCTTTCGCTGGATCCAGGTGGCCCACTCCATATCCTTATGGCTGTAGCTGATAAAGGCGTCATAAACCCATTCACTCATGGGGCTGCTCCTTTTCGATGGCGGCGAGGACGCGGGAGAGCATCAGAACGTTATTGCGGTCCATCTGCTGATAATCCACGTGTCCGCCCGTGACGTCGTTTTCCCTGCGGGACAGGTCATCCAGCTCCTCCCAGGGGATCAGGCAGGCCTGCAGTTTCCGGAGGGGATCCTTTCCGATCTTATCCTTCGGCATATGGCCTTCCGCCCTTTCCTGGCGGTACCGCTCCGCCCGTTCCCGCCAGACGGCCTCCGGCATCGGGGAATAGCCGATGGCATAATGATAGGCGCACCAGCGCAGATGCTCCGTGACGGCGCAGTTCTCCAGCACCTGCTCCGGCGGCGGCCAGTCCCCGGCGAGGACCTGTTCCCGGGTCTTTCCCGCGGCCCGCAGGAAGGCCGGATAGAAATCGGCGCAGGCCCGGCTGCTCTGGCGGTTCTCATAGCCGCAGCGGCGCCATTCCTCCCGGGCGGAGAGGAGGCTGCCGGCGGCCACGCAGTAGATATGGTTGACCTCCATGGCCATGGCGTCCATCAGATCGATGTCCAGCCCGTCGCTGTCGTAAATATGGGCGCTTTCGGATTCCTTTCCGTCCGGCTCCAGCCAGTAAACCTTCTCCTTTGTCGCGTGAACGATCAGCGGGGGATGGCTTTCCCAGACGGACCAGCCCGCCAGATCCCCGGCCAGCTCGTGGTTTTTCTCCCGGCTGCCGGTGCACAGGATAATCATCCGCAGGGAGGCGCGGTTTTCCTCCAGGAAGGAATAGAAGCAGTCCGCGGATCCGTCCTCCTGATGGAAGCGGATATCGTAGTGCTTCATCAGGGGATGGTCGTGGAGAAAGCCGTTCTGGGCGCCGGGATCGAAGATGTCCACCCGGAAATGGCTGCCGTGGAACTGGCCGTTCATGACCAGCTGGGTCAGCACGGCCCGGCCCATCCGGCCGAAGCCCAGGATCACGGCGTGAAAATCCTCCGCGGCTTTGCCGTCGGGACCGAAGGAAACCAGATCGCAGGGAGGAACCTTCCGGATCATCAGCCGGGCGGTCAGCTCGTATTCATCGAAGGCGTGGACGCTGCCGTAGCCGTCTCCGCTCATAGCCTGCATGGCCGCGACCTCCCCGCCGGCCCCGGCGGCCAGCAGGCTGGTCTGATCCGGATGGATGCCGCGGGCCGTCAGGGAGGCGAGCAGCGCCTGGGCATAGTCCATGTTTTTCCGGGTATCGGTATGCAGAACGGCCAGCTCCAGCTTCCGGTTCCCGGGCTTCATATTAATCTGGCGAAGGAAGCGCGGCGTGGCGTTCAGGGCGTCCGTTCCCTTTTCGATCACCGCCCCGAAGGAATTGACCGCCGCGTCGAAGACCGTATTGTATTCCTGATCCACATACAGCACGGAACGGTGCTTTTCCCGGGCCATACGCCGCCCGAAGGAAACGGAATGGGCATTCACTCCGTAGATCAGCAGCAGCGGTCCCCGGCGGAGCAGCGTGATCCGGATCCGGCGGAGCAGGCGGGCGCCCAGGGTGGCGATGGCGGTGCTGGCGGTAACATAAAAGGCCAGGAAATGCCCCAGCCAGAAGACGGTCATCGCGCCGGGCAGCTGAAAGACGGGCGCGGCCTGCACGGCGGAAAGATCGTTAACGCCGCCGAACATCCGGCACAGGGCCAGCAGCGCCCGCAGGAGCGAGGTCAGATGCAGCCCCTGGGTATGGGCGTAGCCGGAGCCGTAGAACACCGAACCGATACAGACCGCGCCAATGATGGCGAACCGCGTAACGGTCTGGCGAAAGCGGCTTTCCATGGCCAGATTCAGCACGGCGGCCGTAAAGCAGATCAGCAGGGCGGCGACCATGATCAGGCTATTCATCGGTTTCCTCCTCTGTGACTGGCAGTTCACGCCTGTCCTTCTGTCCGGCTGACGATTCTGCAGCCGCTTCGCCGGCGCGTTCGCGGACAGAATTCGTCTCCTTTGCCAGCCGGCCGATCAGGAGCCAGGCGCTGTCGTCCTTCGCCCGCTCCTCCGGCGACAGATCATCGTAGGGAACCAGGGCGGGATGGGTCCGGCGGAGGGGATCCTTCCGAACCCCCGGCCGCCAGTTATAAAGCTCGTAATACCGGCACCATCGCTCATGCTCAACCCGGCGGAAGGGTTCTCGGTCCGGCATCGACTGCCAGCGGGCAAAGGCCGCCTCCAGCCGGTCGGGGGTCAGCGGGACGGGAGCGGAATCCCCCAGCAGCAGCCGGAGCTTTGTTTCCAGATGATCCGCGGAGGCGCGGTTGGAATCCTTCAGGAAGGGGGAGAGCGATTCCCAGGGTTCCGGGTGATCCTGGCCCCCGGCATAAATATGATGCAGCAGCCGGGCCTGACGGTCCAGGACGCTCCGGAAAACGAGATCCACGGTCCAGACCTCCCGGGGCGCGCCGAAGGGAATCCCGGGAGCGGGCAGGGAATCAGCCCGGGCATAGACGGAGCCGGCAGCCGGAATCCAGCGGAAAAGCTCCGCGGCCCGCTCCGCGTTCAGGGCGGGATTCTCCCCGCAGAAGATGATCCGGTCCGCGCCCGCCAGGAGGGAAAAATCCCCGTTCCAGGGAGCGCCGTGGAAAATCAGCCGATCCTGCGGAGTCTCGGAAGCCTCCGGCGACAGGGCGGCGCAGAGGACGGGATGAAGCCTCCGGAAGGCCGCCCAGTCCCCAAAGAGATGGTATTCGGCCGCCGCGAGAGGAGCCCGGCAGTTCATCAGCGCCGCCTGCGCCAGCAGCTCCTCGGCGAGGGGCCCCTCCCCGATCAGCAGGATCACCCGTTCCCCGGACCGAAGGGGGTGCGCGAGCCAGTAGGCCCGGGCGATTCCGGCGGCGTCGTTAAAGAAGGAAACCGAATCCGCCGGGCCGGATTCCTTTCCGCGGCAGAGGATCCGCCCCCGAAAGGGGGAAAGGCGCTCCGCGGCGTCCCGGTTTTTTCCTTCGTCCGCGCTGATCAGGCAGAGGGTTATCGGCGCCCGGGCGGAAAGCAGCGGAAGCGCGCTTTCCGCCGGAAGCGGCAGGCAGACGGCCCGGCCCGCCGGCAGGGAGGGAGGAAGGCTTTCCGCGGAGCAGAAAAGGAGCCGAACCTTCGGATCCGTTTCGATCAGATCCGCCCCCAGCGCCTCCGAGGCGGCGTTCAGCTCCGAAAAGACGACGCAGTGACAGCGGGAGAGGGCGCTTAAGCGGAGGCGGGGAAGGAGGGCGTTTCGGAAAAGGTTCCAGGTCAGCCCCAGCAGGAAGGCCAGGAGACCGACGCTCATCAGCAGAAAGACGAAGGCAATCAGCTTTCCCGGAAGGGTGACGGGCGTCAGATCCCCGAAGCCGACGGTGGTCAGCGTAACCAGGGAGAACCAGAGGGCGTCCCCGAAGCCGCGGATGGTGGCGCCGGGGGCCGGCTTCTCCGCGAGCACCAGCAGCACCAGCAGCAGGATATAGAAGACAATCCCGCTCATCAACCGGCGGAAGGTTTTCTTATTCAACGGCCACGCCCCCTCTCCAGGCCATTGTATCCTGTCTTCCGTTCTTTTTCAAGGGATTCAGGCGAAAAGACAAAAACCGGGGCCACCCTCTGGCAGCCCCGGGAACGACCGGATTTCCGCGATCAGTCCTCCGCGGGATCGGGAGCGGCTTCCTGCTCCGCCTGGATGTCCGGGAAGGCGGAATACATCGGAGGCTCCTTCTTTCCCTTCAGATTCCGGTTGATATAGTTGCGGGTGATCTTCGCGACGACGCCGGACAGGGCGATGACGCCGATCAGGTTCGGAATCATCATCAGCCCGTTGAAGGTATCCGCCAGATCCCAGGCGAGGTTATCGCCCATGACGGCCCCGCCGAAGACCAGCAGCACGAAGACGACCCGATAGGGGATGGTTCGCTTTTCCCCGAGCAGGTACTCGCAGGCCTTTGTGCCATAATGGCTCCAGCCAAGCACCGTCGAGAAGGCGAAGAGCATGATGGAAACGGCGATAAAGGCGGAGCCGACGAACCCGAACTGCCGGTTGAAGGCGCAGGAAACCAGGTTCGCCTTCGTCAGCGTCAGCAGATCCCCGGCCTGGGTGGTATATTCAGTTGCCGTAAAGCCGGTTTCCAGGTTTACGAGGCCGGAGGAGAGAATGGCGAAGGCGGTCAGCGTGCAGACGATGATCGTGTCCGCGAAGACCTCAAAGATGCCCCACATGCCCTGGCGCACCGGCTCCTTGACGTTGGAGCTGGAATGCACCATTACGGAGGAACCGAGGCCGGCCTCGTTGGAGAAGACGCCCCGCTTCATGCCCTGCTCGATGGCGAGCTTGATCCCGTAGCCGACGATGCCGCCGGCGGCCGCCTCCGTGGCGAAGGCCCCCCGGAAGATGGCGGTAAACACGGCGCCGAACTGGCTGATATTGGCAATCAGGATGACCACGGTGCCGACGATATAGAGGATCACCATGAAGGGCACGATCTTCTCCGTCACGGAGGCGATCCGCTTCAGGCCGCCGACCACCACCAGGCCGACCAGCAGCGTAATGACGACACCGGTGACCCAGGTGGGCACGCCGAAGACCGCTTCCATATTCCCGGAGATCGAGTTGACCTGGGTCATATTGCCGATGCCGAAGGAGGCGATCAGGCAGAACAGGGAAAAGAGCCAGGCCAGCACCCTGCCGACGGTTTTGCAGCCCTTCCGGGCGCCGAGACCGTCCCGCAGATAATACATGGCCCCGCCGGACCATTCCCCGTGGGCGTTCCGCCGCCGGTAATAGATCCCCAGCACGTTTTCCGAATAGTTGGTCATCATGCCGAGGAAGGCCATGGCCCACATCCAGAACACGGCGCCGGGGCCGCCGACCATGATCGCGCCGGCGACGCCGACGATATTGCCGGTTCCGACCGTGGCGGCCAGGGCGGTACACAGGGACTGGAACTGGGAAATACTCTTGTCGGAGGTATGGGTCGTTACATGGCGGTCATGGAAGACCGCGCCGATGGTCTTTTTCACCCAGTGACCGAAGTGAGTGACCTGGAACACCCTGGTCAGCACCGTCATCAGGATTCCGACCACCGTCAGCAGCACCAGGGCGGGAACGCCCCAGACAAAACCGTTGACCGCGTCGTTGACCTTCGCTACGCCATCGAGAAAACTCATGCGGTTGTCCTCCTTCCGGAATGAAACAAAAGGCGCCTCAGAGCCAAACGCTCGAAGACGCCCTTATCTCCTTGAGAGAAAGTTTACATGATTTTTTCCCGCGGTGTCAATTCCCTGCCGGGAAGGGAAGAGCGAAAAAACACAAGGAGTGCAAAGCTTACCGGTTCCCGTACATCTTTTCGTAATAATTCCGGTACTCTCCGGAGATGATCTCCTCCCACCAGGGGCGGTTTTCCAGATACCACCGGATGGTCTTCCGGATGCCGTCGGCGAACCGGGTTTCCGGCAGCCAGCCGAGCTCGCCGTGGATCTTGGCGGGATCGATGGCGTAGCGCAGATCATGCCCCTTCCGATCCCCCACATAGGTAATGAGGCTTTCCGGCTTGCCGAGCTCCCGGCAGATCAGCCGGACGATATCGATGTTGGCCATTTCGTTATGGCCGCCGATGTTATAGACCTCTCCGACGCGGCCCTGATGGATGATCAGGTCGATCGCCTTGCAGTGATCTTCCACATAGAGCCAGTCCCGGACGTTTTTCCCTTCCCCGTAGACGGGCAGGGGCTTATCGTTCAGGGCGTTGGCGATCATCAGGGGAATCAGCTTCTCCGGAAACTGATAGGGGCCGTAGTTATTGGAGCAGCGGGAGATGGTACAGGGAAGCCCGTAGGTACGCCAGTAGGCCATGACCAGCAGATCCGCCCCGGCCTTGCTGGAGGAATAGGGGCTGGAGGTATGCAGCGGGGTCTGTTCGGTAAAGAGCAGATCCGGCCGGTCCAGCGGCAGATCCCCGTAGACCTCGTCGGTCGAGACCTGGTGGAAGCGCCTTACGCCGTATTTCCGGCAGGCGTCCATCAGCACGGCGGTCCCCATGATATTGGTTTCCAGGAAGATCCCGGGGTCCTCAATGGAGCGGTCCACATGGCTCTCGGCGGCGAAGTTGACGACGATCTCCGGATGCTCCTCCTCAAAGAGGCGGTTCACCGTTTCCCGGTCGCAGATATCCCCCCGCACGAAACGGAAATTCGCCCTGTCCATGACGGAGGCCAGGGTGGACAGATTGCCGGCGTAGGTCAGCTTGTCCAGGCAGACAATCCGGTCGTCCGGATATTTCTCCATCATATGAAAGATAAAATTGCTCCCAATAAAGCCGGCGCCGCCGGTTACGAGAATCGTCACGTCAGGTTCCTCCTTTCAGTATCTGACCTTGCCGTCAGCCACGGCCTTGAGATGCGCGCCGTAGGGGCTCTTGCCGTAGCGGGCGGCGGACTCCAGGAGCTTTTCCCGGGAAATCCAGCCGTTCTTATAGGCGATCTCCTCCGGCGCGGAGATGACCACGCTCTGGCGCTGCTGAATCATGCGGACGAAATCCGCCGCCTCCACCAGGGAATCCATCGTCCCGGTATCCAGCCAGGCGTAGCCGCGGCCCAGCAGCTGCACATCCAGCAGGCCGCGCTTTAAATACATGTCGTTCAGGGTCGTAATCTCCAGCTCGCCCCGGGCGGAGGGCTGAACCTGATGGGCCAGGGCGCTGACGCCCCGGGGATAGAAATACAGCCCGGTAATGCAGTAATTGCTCTTGGGATGGGCCGGCTTTTCCTCCACGGAGACCACCCGGCCGCTCTCGTCGAATTCCACGATGCCGAAGCGCTCCGGATCCGAAACATAGTACCCGAAGATGGTGGCGCGGCCGCCTTCCGCGTCCTCCGCCGCCGACCGGAGCACCCTGCTGAATCCGTTGCCGTAGAAGATGTTATCCCCCAGCACCATGGCGCAGGCGTCGCCGCCGATAAAGGACTCGCCCAGCAGGAAGGCCTGGGCCAGTCCGTCGGGCGAGGGCTGGACCGTATACCGGAGATGAAGGCCGAACTGAGATCCGTCCCCCAGCAGATGCTCAAACCGCGGGGTATCCTCCGGCGTCGAGATAATCAGGATATCCCGGATCCCGGCGAGCATCAGCGTGCTCAGCGGGTAATAGATCATCGGCTTGTCATAGACGGGAAGCAGCTGTTTGGAAGTAACCATCGTCAGGGGATACAGCCTGGTTCCCGCGCCGCCGGCCAGGATAATGCCTTTCATCGGGATCCTCCTAGAAAATGAAAAATAGGAAAAATGAAAAATGAAAATAGCGTGCCGGGATGAAACCCCGACACGCTATTATATCAGTAGCCCCGATGAAGGTCAACCTGCCGCCTCAGCGGGAGCCCCCTCAGGTACCGCTCCAGATCCTCCAGGAACAGCTCCGTGATTCGCTCCACGGTATAGGGGAGCGTCATATTGCCGGCTACGTGGGGGGTGATCAGCAGGTTCGGACAGGTCCAGAGGGAATCTTCGGGATCCAGCGGCTCTTTTTCAAACACGTCCAGGGCGGCGCCCCGGAGGCGTCCGGCCCGCAGCAGGCTTTCCAGCGCCTTCTGATCCAGCGCGCTGCCCCGGCCTACGTTGACCAGGATCGCGGATTCGGGCAGGGCTTCCAGCCGGCTCCGGTTCAGAAGTCCGATGGTCTCCGGCGTCTCCGGCAGGCTGAGGATCAGAAGATCCGTCCGGGGCAGCGCCCCGTCCAGCCCGGTCACGGGCAGCGCCTCGTCAAACAGCCCATCCGGATTGGCTCCGCTCCGGTTGATCCCGGTCAGGGAACGGGGGCGAAAGGCGCGGAGCCGCAGGGCGCACTCCCGGCCGATATCGCCCGTTCCAACCAGGGTGATCCGCGCCCCGTGGAGCGAGGTCACGGGGAGGCCCCGGGCCCAGGCCCGACGGGAAACGATCGCGTTATATTCCGCCTGCCGCCGCATCATCTCCAGCGAAACCATGACGGTATGCTCGGCAATGGTGACGCCGTAGGCGCCGGAGGAATTCGTCAGAACCGCTCCGTCCGGGATGGCGCCCTGAAGATGATTGACGCCGGCGGAGGGGGTGCAGAACCAGCGCAGGGCCCTGGCCCGGAGCGCCAGCTCCCGGCTCTGGCCCAGAATAATCTCGGCCTCCGCCGCCTCCCGCAGGGCGTCCTCCTCCGCGTCGCAGAAGACACAGGCCAGGCCGGCGCCCTCCGCGGCCGAACGGATCTTCTCCCGCAGGGCCTCCTTCAGCTCCGGCAGGAAAACCAGCAGTTTCCTCATTTCGCTTATCCTTCCGTAAACAGGGGGGTGGAGTAGTACCGGTCGCCGCTGTCCGGCAGCAGGGCGACGATCACCTTGCCGCGGTTTTCGGGCTTCTTCGCCAGATCGATCGCCGCGTGGAGGGCCGCGCCGGAGGAAATGCCGACGGAGATGCCCTCTTTTTTTGCCAGCAGGCGGGCGGCGTCAAAGGCGTCCTGGGCGGAGGCCCGATAGACTTCGTCATAGGCGGCGGTATTCAGCACCTCCGGTACGAACCCGGCGCCGATGCCCTGAATTTTATGGGGTCCGGCCTTTCCTTCGGAAAGCACCGGCGAATCCGCGGGCTCAAGGGCGACGACTTTGACCTTCGGATTCTGCTCCTTCAGATATTCGCCGACCCCCGTCACGGTTCCTCCGGTTCCAACTCCGGCGATAAAAATATCCACCTTTCCGTCGGTATCCGCCCAGATTTCGGGCCCCGTCGTCTTTTTATGGCAGGCGGGGTTGGCGGGATTGGTGAACTGGCCGGGGATAAAGCCGCCGGGAATTTCCCGGGCCAGCTCCTCCGCCTTCGCGATGGCGCCCTTCATGCCTTTGGCGCCTTCCGTCAGCACCAGCTCCGCCCCATAGGCCTTCAGGATATTCCGCCGTTCCACGCTCATGGTTTCCGGCATGGTCAGGATAATCCGGTATCCTTTGGCGGCGGCGATGGACGCCAGGCCGATGCCGGTGTTTCCGGAGGTCGGCTCGATGATGACGGATCCCGGCTTCAGGAGGCCGCGCTCCTCCGCGTCCTCGATCATGGCCTTCGCGATCCTGTCCTTGACGCTGCCGGCCGGATTGAAGTATTCCAGCTTGACCAGAACGGTCGCCTCCAGGGAAAGCGCCTTTTCGATATTGACCACTTCCACCAGCGGGGTATTCCCGATCAGCCCGAGGGTTCCCTGATAGATCCTTGCCATGAAAAAAACCTCCCTTTCCCGACGGCGTCCCGGAAGGAGCATCCGCCGGTCTGAAAATGAATGACAATATCATAATCCTATTCACCTATAAAGTCAATAGGTAAATAGCAATCCGTCTCCGCCCAGGGGCCGTTAGCGATCCCCCCCTCCGCGGTGGAACCGGCGACCTTGATCCGCCCGGTCTGGTGGGGTATAATACTCAGCGCAAACCGGGGGAACCCCGGAGGCCGGGAAAGGAGCACCCCATGAAAATCAGACACGCAACGGAAGCGGATCTGCCGGAAATGCTGAAAATCTATGAGCGGGCCAGGCGCTTTATGGCGGAGCACGGAAATCCCCGCCAGTGGGGCCCGACCGGGTGGCCGCCGGAGGAGCTGCTCCGCCGGGATCTGCGGGAAGGGCACAGCTACGTCTGCCAGAACGACGAGGGCCGGGTCGTCGGAACCTTCTTTTTCACGCAGGGCCGGGATGTGGAGCCGACATACCGGGACATCACGGACGGCGCCTGGCTCGACGACAGCCCCTACGGCGTCGTCCACCGGATTGCCGCCGACGGTTCCGAAAAGGGAATCGGTTCCTTTTGCCTGGAATGGGCCTGCGTGCAAATCGGCCATCTGAGAATCGATACCCACGGGGATAACACGGTGATGCAGAACCTGCTTCGGAAGCAGGGCTTTGTCCGCTGCGGAACCATCCATGTGGAGGAGGACGACGATCCCCGCCTGGCCTTTGAAAAGAGCCCGATTATTTCCCCTTCAGCACGGGAGGACAGCCGCCGCTCTTAAGGCTGGCCTTGTTTTCATACATGATCGCGTCCGCGCGGGCGAAAATGGCATCCGTATCCGCCTCGCCGTTATACCGCGCCAGGCCGGCCGCGATCATCGGGCCGCCCTCCGCCTCGTTTTTCCGGTTGATCGCCATCAGCTGCTCCAGGAGCTGTTCCGCGTTTTCGTTATCCTGCCCGCGGGCGATCAGGGCGAATTCGTCCCCCCCGATCCGGAAGACGGGACTGTGCTTGAACAGGTTACAGATGATCGCGCTGGCGGCCTTCAGGTATTCGTCCCCCGCCTGGTGCCCTCTGGAATCGTTGACCTCCTTCAGCCAGTTCAGATCAAACATGATCAGCCCAAACTGCGGGTTTTTCCCCTCGGCGATCTCCCGGTCCAGCCTGGCGAGGGCTTCGTCCCAGGCATGCTTGTTCTTGACGCCCGTCAGTGCGTCCCGGCTGGCCTGCTGGCGGGCTTCCTCCAGGTTGCTCTCATATTCCTGATCCCGCTGAACCTGAGCGTCGATATTGTTAATTCCGATAATCAGCTGCTCTTTATCTTTTTCCTGAACAAGGGCGGCCTTCAGGCTGACATAGGTGGGCTTTTCTTCGATCATCAGCCGGTATTGCAGCGTGAAGAGACCGTTTTTCCGAATTTCCCGCAAAACCGTTTTCCGGGTAAACAGGGCCATAAAACGCCCCAGATCCTCCGGGAAAAGAACCTCCTCCGCGTTGGCGCGGGAGAGCTCAAAGAAATTGTCGCCCTCCCGGGCGATTCCCAGCCCGGCATAATCGGCGGTGGCGCTGTATTCCAGGAAGTGATCCGTTTCCGGATCCACGGTGTAGATACAGATATAGCTGCCGGCGAGGGCGGTAATCCGGGCGTAGGTAATCCGTTCCTCCCGGATTCGCTCTGCCTCTTCCTCGGCCCGGACCTGGGCGTCGATATTGGAGACGCCGATAATGACATGATTCGGATCCTCCGGCATCCGGGAGGCCTTGAGGCTGACATAGGCCGGCTGGCCGTCCTCCATCAGACGGTAATTCAGCACGAAGGTGCCCTGTTCGTCGAGAAGACGCAGCATGTTCTCCTTCGTAAAGGCCTCCACAAAACGATCCCGATCTGCCGGGAAAAGCGCGGAGGCGGCGTCCCGCCGGCTGGCGGCGAAGAAGTCGGTCTCCTTCCGGATATCGTGCAGGAGATCGTCACCGCTCGGAGCGGTGCTGTATTCGATAAAATCTTCCGTCTTCAGATCGACATAATACAGATAGTCATAGTCCGAGGCGAGCGCCCGGGCGATGGCCCCGTAGGTCACGCTCTCGGACCGGGCCTGCTCATAGGCATCGCGGACTTCCTGCGCTTCCTGCCTCATGCGCAGCACCTCGCTGATATCCACGCTCATGCCCAGCACGAAGGGCTTTCCGTTTTCATCCGTGAATTTCAGCTTGGTCGTCTGCAGATTGCGAACCGTTTTTCCGGTGGCGTCCGGCACATCCTCATAGAAAATATAAGGCTTATCCATGGCCAGGGTTTTCTGGTCGTCCTCCACGAAGTGACGGGCCGTCATCATATCAAAAATCTCGTGATCCGTCAGGCCGACGACCTCGTCGGGGGATTTCCGGTGGGCATACTCCGCAAAGTTTTGATTGCAGGCGATGTAGATCCCGGTCTCGGCGTTTTTGAGGAAAGCCATCCCGGGCATATAGCGCATGAGGGTGGTCAGCCTGTCATTCTGCTTCTGCAGGCGGAGCTGATCCTTCCTGCGGGCCCACTGAAGCACGCCGACGCAGACAAAGCACATCACCACCCCGAGCAGCACCACCAGGATTTTCTGGGAATTCAGCTCGGAATAGCGGAAAAAGGAGTGATCCTCCGAAAAGAAATACATCGAATACAGAATCATCATCACGGAGGAAACGGCGCCGGGAATCAGACCGCCGAGGCTCGTGAACACCACCAGGGCGGAGATCAGGATCATATTGGGATTCGGAACCTTGAAATAATCCACCACCCAGATCAGAATTCCCATAAAAAACGCCGCGAGAAGGGTGTAGATCACGGTCTTTTTCCGCGATTCGGGCGGGTTCAGAAAGGACAGCATAGGGTGAAGCCTCCGCATCAGGCTGAAGAGCCGTTCAAAATAAGTACGTACAGGATATTATAGTCAGGACAGGAAAAAAAGTAAAGGACGCGGGGCACCAAAATCGTCGCCCGGACAGGATGGCGGACGTGAACTGCAGCCCGCAGGGGAGGAAGAGCGGGAGGAAGAGGGAAAAAAGCTGGACAGAAAAGGATGAAGACAATATAATCATATCGAATCCATCAGCATGAACAGGGAAGACAGATTTTGTCCGCGAACGCGTCAGCGAAGCGGTTACATAATCGTCATCCGTCGCAGAATCGCAGACGTGAGCTGACATTCACAGAGGAGAGAGGAGAAGCGGCAAATGGCGTTTGAGTATACGGTATTGGGAAATCTTCTCAGCGATCCCAGAATTCACCGGATCGCGCCCGACGCGATCCGGAACCGGGATCTGAAGGCGGAGGAGGTCTGGAACAAGACACTCTCCCAGCTGAAGGCGGAACAGTTTTTCTCCGGCGAGATCGGGGAAGGGCTGAAGCGCCTGTATGAAGCGGCGGAGACGGGCGACTGGTATTATCCGCTGTACAGCGAGGAGGAGTGCGCCGCCGATCCGGCCCGGAAGGGGGTGAATCTGGTCCGCTTTCCCTCGAAGGATCCGGCGGCGGATCAGCGTCCCTTCATCTTTCTGGTTCCCGGCGGCGGATTCGTCAATGTCTGGAATCTGACGGAGGGCTGGCCCATTGCGGCCCGTTTCAATGAACTCGGGTACCATGTTTTCATCCTGACCTATCAGGTGGACGGGACGGAAAAGCTGCTGGAGAAAAACATGGAGGATTTCGCCAGGGGCCTGAAGCTGATTCGCGAAAAAGAAGCGGATTTCCACGTCAAAGGGGATCGGTATATCACCTGCGGCTTTTCCGCCGGCGGCTATCTGGTCTGCCTCTGGAACACCGGAAAGGGATATGCCCGCTGGGGGCTTGCTAAACCGCGGGCCGTCTTCCCGGTTTACCCCGTGACAACCCTGAAGGAGGATATCCGCTACGGAGAAGCGGATCCCGCTTCAGCCGTCCGGCTGTACGGCTGTTCGATCGGGGAGGCGGCGAAGGACGACTATGAGATCCTGGAGCATGTGGAGGGATTCCCACCCTGCGCGATCTTCCTCGCTGCGGAGGATGAGCTGGTGAATCCGGCGAATTCGACCCTGCTGGCGGAGGCGCTTGGGAAGCAGGGGATCCCCTGCCGGCTGGAAATCGGGCCCACGGGAGGGCACGGCTTCGCGGATGGATCCGGAATGTGCATGGCGGGCTGGCCGGAGCGGGCCGTCCGCTGGTTCGAATCCCTGTAAAAATGAAAGCGGCCAGCATCTGTTCCGCTTCCGGGTGGGGGATCGGTATATCGGCGGAAGCCGCCCCGCGAATATGCCTCGAAGCTTTTTCAGGCAGGAGCCGGCGGAGCTGGTGCTGACGGATCAGGCGGAGGACGCCATTCTCTTTGCTGAGACGGCTGATCGGCTTTGAGCGGCTCCATGATCTCCGCCCCGGGGAAAGCAGAAAGGCTGTTTTCACTGTCAATCCCTGCGATCTGGAGATTTACATGGAATCCGAAGGACGGAAGATCATCGAACCGGGAAACTACAGGGTCTATGCCGGCGGATCCTGCCTGGATGAGCGGGTTTGGGCGGAAATTGAGCTATAATCTCATTGACAATCCGTGCGGAAAACAGTAAAATAAACTCCTACATGGAAGGCCTTTCCATGCAGTGCGGTTCCGTAGCTCAGCAGGATAGAGCGGTCGCCTCCTAAGAAGAAGGCCGACCACCGCCTTTCCGGAAACTGAAAACGGGAACAGCGTTCGGAAATGACCCGAATTCCCAGTTACCCCGACACAACTGACCAGCAAGGTTGAAATCAGCATGTGGGAAAATGTCCTACCGCCAAAGTTAGAAAAGCTGATTAGAAATCGACCTTCCTGATTAGCAAAATCCGTCCCTCAGCACCATGGTGAGCAATCACCGAAACCTCGGAAGCCTTGAAAAATAAGGACTTCCGAGAACATGGTTCCGTAGCTCAGTAGGATAGAGCGGTCGCCTCCTA
>JAFRHH010000038.1 GCA_017433405.1 Clostridia bacterium
CCGGTTCGCGCGGCATGAGGACGAGCTGAAATGGCTTTACTGCGAGCTGTACCACGGGGATCTGCAGGCTTATGATTATTTTGTGGAGATGCTATACCGCTGCTGGGCGGAGCGACCGGAAAAGCTGAGGGCGCTGGACCGGGAAAGGGAAGCGGATCCGGCCTGGTACCGGCGGCGGGAGCTGACCGGGATGCTGATGTATGTCCAGGCCTTCGCGGGGACGCTGCGCGGCGTGCGGGAAAAGCTGGCCTACCTGGAAAGCTGCGGGGTGAATTATCTTCATCTGATGCCCCTGCTGGAAAGCCCGGCCGGCCGGGACGACGGCGGCTACGCGGTCAGCGATTTTCGGAAGGTGCAGCCCGCGCTGGGAATGATGGCGGATCTGTCGGCCCTGGCGGAGGAGTGCCATGACAGAGGCATGTCCGTCTGCCTTGATTTTGTGATGAATCATACCAGCGAGGATCATGAGTGGGCCCGCCGGGCCCGGGCGGGGGAAACGGCCTTTCAGCAGCGCTATTTCTTCTATGACAGCTGGGATATTCCCAACTGGTATGAGCAGACCGTGCCCCAGGTGTTCCCGACGACGGCCCCGGGGAATTTTACCTGGTGTCCCGAGGCGGGGAAGATCGTCATGACGACCTTTTATCCCTATCAGTGGGATCTGAACTACGCCAA
Organism: Clostridia bacterium; assembly: GCA_017433405.1. GTDB lineage: Bacteria > Bacillota > Clostridia > Christensenellales > Aristaeellaceae > Aristaeella. The sequence goes on from JAFRHH010000038.1 coordinate 676, forward strand.
TCCGGTGGTCTTCAACGACATGACGGAGAATATGCTGTACCTGTGCAACCGGGGCGTGGACGTGATCCGGCTGGACGCGGTGCCCTATATCTGGAAAACCCCCGGAACCAGCTGCCGGAATCTGCCCCAGGTGCATACCCTGGTCCGGATGATGCGGATGGCCTGCGAAATCGTCTGTCCCGGCACGCTGCTGCTGGGCGAGGTGGTTATGGCGCCGGACAAGGTGGCGCCCTATTTCGGAACGGTGGAGAAGCCGGAATGTCATCTGCTGTACAATGTGACGACCATGGCGACCCTCTGGCATACGGTGGCGACGAAGGACGTCCGCCTGCTGCGGCATCAGCTGGGCCAGGTATTTGCCCTGCCTGCGGAATATCTGTTCCTGAACTATCTGCGCTGCCATGATGATATCGGCTGGGGCCTGGATTACGGGTTCCTCGGGCAGTTCGGCTGGGGGGAGGTTTCCCATAAGCGCTTCCTGAACGACTTTTTTACCGGGCGCTTTCCGGGCAGCTTCTCCCGGGGAGAGCTGTATAATGATGATCCGCGGCTGGGGGACGCCCGCCTCTGCGGGACGACGGCGTCCCTGTGCGGCCTGGAGGCCGCGGAGGAAGCCGGGGATCGGGAAGGGGCGGAGCGGGCGGTCCGCAGGGATCTGATGCTGCATGCCTTCATGTTTTCCCTCAGCGGTCTGCCCGTCCTCTACAGCGGGGATGAGATCGGCCAGCAGAACGACGCGTCCTATCATGAAGATCCCCTGAAGGCGGCGGACAGCCGGTATCTGCACAGGGGGGCGATGGACTGGCGGAAGGCGGAGCGCCGGAACCGGGAAGGCACCGCTGAGGAAGCGATTTTCCAGGGAATTCGCCGCCTGGAGGAGATCCGGAAGCAGCATCCGGCTTTCGACGCGGGGGCGGATGTCTGGCTCCTGGAAACGGGAAATGACGGCGTGCTGGGCTTCGGCCGGTATGCTTTGGGGGAAAAACTGCTGGCGTTCTATAATTTCACGTTGGAGGAGCAGCGGATTCGCCTGGGGGAGGAAGGCGCCTTCAGGGATCTGTACGCGGAAGAGGATGTCGGGGCGGGGGAGATTGCGGTCCCGGCCGGCGGGTTCCGGTGGCTTCTGCAAGGTTGACCGGATCGGAGACCTGAAATATAATGCGGAAAATGAAGACGGACGTGAACTGATGTTCACAGAGGAGGAGCAGCATGAAATTTACCAATGGATACTGGATGACCAGACCGGAATACAGCATGGATTTTGCCGCCCAGTGCGTCCGGGCGGAGCGGGCCGGAAAGGAACTGCGTCTGCTGGCGGCCTGCCGGCCGATCGGCGGCCGGGGCGATGTGCTGAATATCGCCGCGCTGCAGGTGACGCTGTCCGCCCCTCGGCGGAACATCATCCGGGTGCGGGTGACGCATTTTGCCGGCGCGGCGGATCCGGATCCGCACTTTGAAACCCTGGAGGAGGCCTTTGAGCCGGAGATCGATATCCAGGAGGGCTGCGCCCTCCTGAAGAGCGGGGATCTGACCGTCCGGGCGACGGTCGGGGAAGGCCAGTGGCAGCTGGATTTCCTCGGGAAGAACGGGGAGAAGCTGACCGGAACCGGGTATCATGGCATGAGCCGGGCGCTCCTGAAGGAGGAAGGCCCCTGCTCCCTGCTGCCCCATGGAAAAAGCTATATGATCGATTCCCTGGATCTGGCCGTGGGGGAGACGGTGTACGGACTGGGGGAGCGGTTCACCGCCTACGTCAAGAACGGCCAGCGGGTGGACATGTGGAACGAGGACGGCGGCACGGCCAGCGAGCTGGCCTATAAGAATATTCCCTTCTATATGACAAACCGGGGCTACGGGGTGTTTGTGGAGGAAACTGCGGACGTGTCCTTCGAGGTCGCCAGCGAAAAGGTGGAGCGGGTGCAGTTTTCCGTCCCGGGGGAGCGGCTGACCTATGATGTGATCTACGGCGGCGCGCCGAAGGAGACGGTGGATCTGTATACGGCGCTGACGGGGCGACCGGCGCTGTTGCCGGCCTGGAGCTTCGGGCTCTGGCTGTCGACCTCCTTTACGACGGATTATGATGAAAAGACCGTGACGGCCATGATCGACGGCATGGCCCGGCGGGGCATCCCTCTGAGCGTCTTCCATTTTGACTGCTACTGGATGAAGGCCTTTAACTGGTGCGACTTCACCTGGGATCCGGACGTCTTCCCGGATCCGAAGGGTATGCTGGAGCGGTATCATCAGCGGGGGCTGAAGCTGTGCTGCTGGATCAATCCCTATATCGCCCAGGCGTCCCCCCTCTTTGAGGAGGGCATGAGGAACGGCTATCTGGTGAAGAAGACGGACGGCTCCGTCTGGCAGACGGATCTGTGGGTCGCCGGGATGGGCCTGCTGGACGTGACGAACCCGGCGGCCCGGGACTGGTACTGCGGTCGGCTGAAGGCGGTGCTGGATCAGGGAATTGACTGCCTGAAGACCGACTTCGGCGAGCGGATCCCGGTGCGGGATATTGTCTATTTCGACGGCTCCGATCCCCTGAAGATGCATAATTATTATACCTTCCTCTACAATAAAATGGTGTTTGAGCTGCTGAAGCGGGAGAAGGGCGAGGGGGAGGCCATCCTCTTCGCCCGGAGCGCCACCGCCGGCGGGCAGCAGTTCCCGGTGCACTGGGGCGGGGACAACAGCGCCTCCTATGTTTCCATGGCGGAAACCCTCCGGGCGGGGCTGAGCATGAGCCACTGTGGCTTCGGCTACTGGAGCCATGACATCTCCGGCTTCGAGCAGACCGCCCCGGCGGACGTCTATAAGCGGTGGGCGGCCTTCGGCCTGTTGTCCAGCCACAGCCGGCTCCACGGCTCCACCAGCTACCGGGTGCCGTGGCTGTTCGATGAGGAAAGCGTGGCGGTGGTCCGGGAGTTCACGAAGCTGAAATGCCGCCTGATGCCGTATCTGTACCGGATGGCGGTGGAGGCCTACGAGAAGGGCACGCCCATGATGCGGCCGATGATGATGGAATTCCCGGAGGATCCGGCCTGTGAGTATCTGGATCGCCAGTATATGCTGGGGGACCGGCTGCTGGTGGCGCCGGTTTTCCGGGAGGACGGAACGGTCACGTATTATCTGCCCGAGGGGGACTGGTTCAGCCTGCTGACCGGGGAGCGGGTGACCGGCGGGTGCTGGCGGACGGAAAAGCACGGCTTCCTGTCCCTGCCGCTGATGGTCCGGGGCGGCACGGTGTTGCCGATGGGCGCCTGCGATACCCGGACGGATTATGATTATGGGGAGGGCGTTGAGTTCCGGGCCTACGGCCTGAAAGAAGGGCAGCGCTATACCCTGGAAATTCCGAAGACGGACGGCTCCCTGGATGCGGCGTATACCTTTGTCCGCCGAGGGGAGGAGATCCGGGTTGAGACCGATTCCGCCAGGCCCTTCTCCGTGATCCGGATGAACTGAGCGCGGCTCAAGAAAGGTTTGCAAAACTGGAAAAATTGCGGTATACTGTCCGGGAAGAAAGCGGAAAATGACATCTGTCTGGGAGCGGTTTCACGCGGTTTCAAGGAACCGCATTGAAATAATATCTATTTCCGGGAGGGCAAACCGATGAAAAAGTGCATTGCTTTGATGCTGGCGCTGGCGCTGCTGCTGGGAGCATGCTCCCTGGCCACGGCGGAGGACCGGGTTGTGATCAGCCTGTACAGGGTGACTCATGATACGGATCATCCGGATCCGGCGCAGGCGAAAAAGGTGGAGGACGCGATCAACGCCTATATCGCCGATAAGATCAATGTGGAGATCCGGCTGAGCGATATCCAGGGGGACGAGTATGCCGAGAAGGCCCGAATGGCCCTGGACTATAAGGAGGTTAACCTGCTGTGGACGGCGGCCTGGATGGGAACCATCGGGTGCAACGACCTGGTGCCGAAGAAGGCGGTTTACGATATTACGGAGCTGCTGCCGGGGACGGCGCTGTACGAATCCATGGACGAGGCCCAGTGGGAAGCGACGAAGTATGACGGCCGGAACTATTTTATCCCGGTGTACAAGGATAACGTGGAAGGCTACGACTTCATGTTCCGCAAGGACCTGGTGGACAAGTACGGCTGGGATGTGACGGCGGTAAAGGAACTGAAGGATCTTGAGCCCATGCTGAAGGAAGCGCTGGAGGGCGAGGGCCTGAAGTACCCGATGCTGCTGCAGAGCACGGCGATGTTCCGCCGCTTCATGATGGATCGCTTTGATTTCTTTACCGGGGACGCGGCGACGGATTTTGTCGCGGTGGACCGGGAGAGCAAGGCCGTGGTCAATGTGCTTCAGACGGAGGAATACCGGGATTACTGCAAGCTGATGGGCCGCTGGGCGGATGAAGGGTATATCTCCGAGGACGAAGCCAATCACATGACCAACGATAATACCCCGAAGACGCAGGACTGGGCGGTCTCCTGGTGGACGGATACCCCCGTGAACATCGAAGCCAACACCCGTTACGGCCAGGAGATGGTCATGCAGCCCGCAACGAAGCGGTATTCCCATTCCACCTCGGCCCTGGGCAGCTGCTATGCCATCTCCGCCGACAGTACGGAAGAGCAGGCGAAGGCCTGTATCGATTTCATGGGCCTGCTGTATACGGATAAGAAGCTGGCGGATCTGTATACCTTCGGCATCGAAGGGGCGGATGAGGACTTTGAGTATACCCGGGCGGAAGGCCAGGAAATCGATCACGTGACGCAGCACAGCGACAAGTATAATCATCAGATGTGGAATTCCGCCTCCGCGACCATCGTCAGCCCCAAGAGCGATGAGCCGGACAACAAGGCGGAGCTGTACAGGATCTTCAACAGCGAGGCGGAGACCTCCGTGGCGGCGGGCTTCCGCTTCGATAAGACGCCGGTGGAGGATAAGTATAACGCCTGCATGGAGCTGTTTGAAACCTACGGCTTCCAGCTGGAGACCGGCGCGATTCCGGAGGACGCGGTGGACGACTATATCGCCGAATATCAGGACGCTTTGGACGCGGCCGGCTTCCAGGACGTGCTGAAGACCTTCCAGAAGCAGTTCGAGGAGTGGCTTTCGGCGAAATAAGATGCGAAAAGGGTTTTTCCGCCTTCCAGGGCCCGTCGCTTGCGGCGGGCCCTGCTGGATTTTGTCCGGGCAGACAGACAGGGGTCCCAGACAGGGGGACGGTTCTTCCTGTCCGCCAGGACAGAAGAACTGTCCCCCTGTCTGGGGGGAGAAGGACAGCTCGATTTACCATTCCCGGAGGAGGAGAGGAGAGCGGCATGGCGCTGACGGCATATTGCAAAAAATGCAAAAGGGAAGTCCCGCCGGAGGAGCTCTGTCCTGTTTGCGGAACGCGGCTGGGAAAGACCGCGGCCCACGCGGTCTGGTGTGTGGAAAGAACGCCGGTGAAGGACTGGATGTGCTGGAACAGCGTGATGCGGGTGCTGCTTCCCGCGGCCCTCGCAGTGCTGCTGATCGTGCTGGCGGCGGAGGGCCTGAGCGGCGGAACGGAGGCGCTGGAGGCGCTGATCCGGGGCGGCTTTCTGACGGGACTGGCGCTGCTGCTGGGGCTGGTGGTGATCCTGACGGCGCTGGTGCTCCTGATCCAGGGAAAGGAGCTGGCGGACTATGTGATCGACAGCCGGGGGGTTCACTGGACCCGCTATCTCCCGGATCCGACGCCGCTGAAGCTTCTTGCGAGGCTGAAAAGCCCGGCGGTCATGGGACGGGCGGATCCGGAGGCGGCGGTTTCCGTGGTGAAGCTGGAGGAAATCAGCCTGCCCTGGCGGGAGGTGGCCCGCGTTCAGACCTGGCCGGAAAAATGCATGATTCTTTTTTACGCCCCGGCCTGGTGGCTGCGGATTCCGGTGCTCTGCACGCCCTTCGCGTGGGAGGACGCCGCGGAGATGATCCGGGAAAAGCTGGGGAAAAAGAAAAAGGTCCGGCTGCCGGAAAACCTTCGGGCGGAGGCGCCTCCCCGGCCGCGGGGGGTTCGCCCGCGGGGCCCGGCGGTTCCCGGGAACGCCGCCGCGGATGCGCGTCAGCTGCGTATGGAGGAGCTGATCGCCGCGGCGGAGGAGCCGGCCGTGCCGGCGGAAGATGAGGGTAAAGCGCCGCCGGCGCCGCCCGGGGAGGAGGCCGGCCTCCAGGACGCGGCGGAAGGCGGCGGAGTGCCGGGAGAAGAAACCCGCGGGGAAGCTTGACACAGCAGGGCTTTCTCTGTACAATATTATTGATTTGTTGTATCCAAATCCATGGGAATCCGGCAGCCTGGGCTGACGGAGGAAGGGGGAGGGAGCGAAATGCTCCGACATGCTATGCGCAGAAAGATTCTTTTCCTGGTGCTGACGCTGGTGCTGGTCCTGCTGGCGGGTCTGGCCGTGGCGGATGCTGTTTCTGATCCGGTAAAGATTTCCATGGAGCTGAGCAAGAATAAGTTTACGGAGCCCGGGCCCGTGACGGTGTCGATTACCCTGAGCAACGTCGGGGAGGGGGATCTGCCGGGGCCGATTACCCTCTATTATCCCAGCGGAAAAAAGGTGGAGGAATTCGGCTCGCCCACGCTGTCGGTCGGTTCCAGCAAGAACTGGTCCGGCACGTGGACGGTGACCCAGAGCGAGCTGGATAACGGAAAGCTGACCTTCTCCTGCAAGTATTCGGTCATGAACGAGGCGGGAGAGATGGTCAACAAGGTGAAGTATTTCTCGAAGAAGATCTCCGCCGTCAGCGCGGATCCGGTGATCGAGGTGCGGCGGACGGTGATTCCTTCCCTGGCGACCAAGGGGCAGGAGGTTACGGTTACCTACGATATCGCCAATATCGGAACGGTGGACGTGACGAACGTTACCATCAAGGAAAACGCGGCGATTTCCAATAAGTCGGGAACCATCGAGCGAATCGCTGTCGGGGCGACGGAACGCTACGTGTTCACGACGACCATGGGAACCAAGAATCTGACCAGCGCGGCGACGGTGACCTATAAGGCCAACGGAAAAACCTTTACGACGAAGGTCGAAAGCGCGACGGTCAAATATGGGGAAGTCAATCTGAGCGCCACTCTGGAGGCGGACAAGAAGGGTGGAGCCCCCGGGGAAACCGTGACCCTGACGCTGAAGCTGAAGAACAGCGGAACGGTGGATTTTACGAACGTGACCGTGGTGGACGCGGCGCTGGGAACCGTGTTCAGCAATGAGTATGTGGCGGCCGGGAAAACGGCGACGCTGACGAAGGAAATCACCCTTTCCCAGACGGTGGACCTGCTCTTCGCGGTCTCGGCGACGGACGAAACCGGCGGTCGGGTGGAAACGGCCACCGGGCGGGTCGGCCTGATCTGCATGGATCCAACCCAGCAGGTGATGCTGACCCTGGAGGCCTCCGCGGATCGGGATACGGTGTATAAAATTCCCGGAACGGTGCGCTTCACCATTACCGTCCAGAACGACAGCGCGGTGGAAGTCAAAAACATCGCCGTCAAGGCGGTGGATACGACGGTTTATTCCATCGCCTCCATGGCCCCCGGCGAGCGCCTGACCTTCGCCCGGGATATGGATATCAGCATGGCTGGAACCTTCCAGTTCACGGCCTCCTGCCGGGATATTCTGAATCAGACCCAGACCTTTACCAGCAATGCTCTGCGGGTGGATTACGCGCCGCCTACGCCGGTTCCGACGGAGGCCCCGCTGGTAACGCCGCCGGCGCCCCGGATGCTGCCGATGCCGACGGAACAGCCGGAGCCTGCCTGGCTGGAAACCGCGGAGAAGGTCGCGGGGACGGCGAAGTGGGTGCTGGCGGGAATCGGCGGCGTGCTGCTGTGCCTGCTGCTGATCGGCGGCGTCCGGCGCGGCCGGAGGCGGCGGGAGTCCAGGCGGGCCATGGATCATCTGGAAGGCGCGGTTTATCGGGATTACGCCACGGCGCCGAAGGGCGGCCGCCGAAGCGAGATCACGGATAATCTGAAGGATCCGGCCGAGCCCCCGGCGGACAGCGGGGAGACGGAGGGAACCGCCCAGAACAGCGAGCTGATGGCGGAAACCCTGAAGCGGCTCTATAACGACGAGAAGACGGAAGCGCCCGCGGAAAAACCCGCGGCGGAGGCGGCAGAATCCGCGGTATCCGGGGATACGAAGCGGATGCCCGCGATCCATGAGGAGGAAAAGGCGGAAACGCCCGCGCCCCGGCGCCGCAGCCGGAAGAATCCTTCATAACCGAGACAGATTTTGTCCGTGAACGCGTTGGCGAAGCGGAGGGAGATTTCCCTCCGCTTTTTTTCGGAACGTGGGGACTTTCCCCGTGTTACGCGAAGCGGAACAGGGGGCCTGTTCCTGCGTTCCGAGGCATCACCCCAAAGCCAAAGCCGTGCATATCGAAAAACTTGCATCCGGAGGGGTTGCAATGATATAATATCTCGTATTGCTTTGCCCTCAAAGAAGGGCGCGAGGAGACAGATTTTGTCCGCGAATCGCGTCAGCGTGAGCGGTAACAAAATCGTCATCCGGACAGAAAGGCAGATGTGGACTGCCGTTCACTGAGGAGATAAAGAAAGACATGCTTGATTTTCTGAAGAAAGTGCTGGGGGTCGGGAATGACGCGCAGCTGAAAAAATTACAGAAGCCTGTGGACGACGTGATGGCCCTGGAGGCGGAATACCGAAAGCTGACGGACGAGCAGCTGCAGGCGAAGACGAAGGAGTTCAGGGAGCGGCTCGCGAAGGGCGAAACGGAGGACGATCTGCTGCCGGAGGCCTTTGCCACGGTGCGGGAGGCGGCGGACCGGGTGTTGGGCATGCGGCCCTACCGGGTTCAGGTGCTGGGCGGGATCGTGCTGCACCAGGGCCGGATCGCGGAGATGAAGACCGGCGAAGGCAAGACGCTGGTGGCGACGATGCCGGCGTATCTGAACGCGCTCGGAGGCAAAGGCGTCCATATCGTGACGGTGAACGACTATCTGGCCAGGCGCGACAGCGAGTGGATGGGAAAGGTGCACCGCTTTCTGGGGCTGAGCGTGGGGCTGATCGTGCACGATCTGGAGCCGGCGGAGCGCCGGGCGGCCTATGCCTGCGATATTACCTACGGAACGAACAATGAGCTGGGCTTCGACTATCTGCGGGACAATATGGTGATCCGGCAGGGGGATCTGGTGCAGCGGGAGCATGCCTACGCCATCGTGGACGAGGTGGACTCCATCCTGATCGACGAGGCGCGGACGCCGCTGATTATCTCCGGCCAGGGGGAAAAGAGCACGGAGCTTTACGACCGGGTGGACGCGGTGGTTCGTGGCCTGAAGCGGGACGAGCACTATACCCTGGAGGAGAAGAAGAAGGCGGTCACCCTGACGGATGAAGGCGCCCGAAGGGTGGAGGGGGCCTTCGGAATCGAGAATCTGAACGATCCGGAAAACAGCGAACTGAACCATCATGTCAACTGCGCCCTGCGGGCCCACGCGGTCATGAAGCGGGACGTGGACTACGTGGTTCAGAACGGCCAGGTGATCATCGTCGACGAGTTTACCGGCCGGCTGATGATCGGGCGGCGGTATTCGGAGGGGCTGCACCAGGCCATCGAGGCCAAGGAGCACGTCAAGGTGGAGCGGGAGAGCAAGACCCTGGCGACGATTACCTTTCAGAACTATTTCCGCATGTACGGAAAGCTTTCCGGCATGACGGGAACGGCAAAGACGGAGGAAGCGGAATTCCAGGGGATCTACGGGCTCGACGTGGTGGAGATCCCGACGAACAGGCCGAACATCCGGAAGGATCTGGAGGACGTGGTCTACAAAAACACCCAGGCGAAATTCGCCGCGGTCGTGGCGGAGATCGAACGGCGCCACGCGGCGCATCAGCCGCTGTTGGTGGGTACCATCTCGGTCGAGATTTCGGAGACGCTGAGCGGCCTCCTCCGGCGGAAGGGCATTCCGCACGAGGTGCTGAACGCGAAAAACCATGCCCGGGAGGCGGAGATCGTGGCCCAGGCGGGCCGGTGGGACGCGGTCACCATCGCGACGAACATGGCCGGCCGCGGGACGGATATCCTGCTGGGGGGCAATCCGGAATTCATGGCCCGGCGGGCGATGCGCCAGGAGGGCGTGGAGGAGGAGATTCTCGAGGAGGCGGTAGGCCACAGCGAGCAGGTATCCCCGGAGGTGCTCGAGGTCCGGAAACGGTATCAGGAAAAATACAGCCGCTTCAAGGAGGAAACGGATCGGGAGCACGACCGGGTAATCGAGACCGGGGGCCTGCACATTATCGGAACGGAGCGGCATGAAAGCCGGCGGATCGACAACCAGCTTCGGGGCCGGAGCGGCCGCCAGGGGGATCCGGGCTCGACCCAGTTCTTTATTTCCCTCGAGGACGATCTGATGCGGCTTTTCGGCAGCGAGCGGATCGGCGCGATGGTGGACCGGCTGGGGCTGAAGGACGACGAACCGCTGACGGCGGGGCTCTTAACGAAGCAGATCGAGAACGCCCAGAAGCGGATCGAGAACCGGAACTACGAGACCCGGAAGCACGTCCTGGAATACGACGACGTCATGAACCGGCAGCGCGAGGTGATCTATGGGCAGCGGCGCCGGGTGCTCATGGGCGAAAACGTCCGGGACAGCATCCTGAAGATGGCGGACCACGTGATCGATTTCGCCGCGGGCCGGTGGATGAACGGCGAGGACAGCGGCGAATGGGAATGGAAGGAAGCGGTCAACTATCTCGAGAACCTCTGCTGCCGCCATGGGGTGCTGGAGGCCAACCGGTCCCTGGCGGAGGGGGATGACCGGGAGGGCTTCCTGGAGGCGCTCCGGAAGGATTCCCGGGAATTCTACGCCGAGCGGGAGGAGTTGATGGCCTCCCTGAAGGTGGACATGCGGGAGCTGGAGCGGGTGATGCTGCTGCGGTCGGTGGACAGCCGGTGGATGGATCATATCGACGCGATGGATCAGCTGCGGGACGGGATCGGCTTCCGGGCCTACAGCGGGAAAAATCCGGTGACGGAATACCAGATCGAGGCGGGGCATATGTTCGAGGAACTGAACCACCTGATCCGGGAGGATACGGTGCGCCGGGTCTATCAGACGAAGGTTCAGGTAACGCCGGAGCGGGTGCAGACGGCGCGGCCGGCGGAGGCCCGGATGGCCGGGGACGGGCCCCGGCAGCCGAGAAAGGTCAGCCCGGCGAAGAAGGTCGGCCGGAACGATCCCTGCCCCTGCGGAAGCGGGAAGAAATACAAGAACTGCTGCATGCTGAAGGAACAGGGAGGCTGAGAGAATGCTTGAGCTGGAAGGCTATGCCCAGGAGCTGGCCGGAATTCGGAAATCGATTCTGGCGGCGGGGGAAGCGCTGCATATCGACCATATGAAGGAGCAGATCGACGAGCTGACGGAGGAGATGAATCAGCCGGAATTCTGGAACGACACGGAGCGCAGCACCCGGGTCAACCAGAAGCTTGGACATCTGAAGAACCGGCTGAGCCATTACGAAAAGCTGCTCTCCACGGCGGACGACATCGAGACCATGATGGAGCTGGCGAAGGAGGAGAACGACGAGGGCATGGTCGCCGAGGCCGGGGAGGCGCTGGCCTCCCTGAAGGAGGCGGCGGACGCGCTGGAGCTGGAGACCCTGATGCGGGGGGACTACGATGATTCCGACGCCGTTCTTTCCCTCCACGCGGGGGCCGGCGGAACCGAGGCCCAGGACTGGACCCAGATGCTGTACCGGATGTATACCCGCTACTGCGAGCGGATGGGTTTCGAGGTCAAGCTGCTGGATCTTCTCGACGGTGACGAGGCGGGGATCAAGAGCGTTACCTTCGAGGTCAGCGGGGATCACGCCTACGGTTATCTCCGCGGGGAGAAGGGGGTGCACCGGCTCGTGCGGATTTCCCCTTTCGATGCCAACGCCCGGCGGCATACCAGCTTTTCCTCGCTCGACGTGGCGCCGATGCTCGAGGATGACGGGGACGAGATCAAAATCGACATGAAGGATGTCCGGGTGGACACCTATCACTCCTCCGGCGCCGGCGGCCAGAACGTCAACAAGACCTCCTCGGCCGTGCGGATGACCCACTATCCGACGGGGATCGTCGTCGCCTGCCAGACGGAGCGGGACCAGGTGCAGAACCGGGCGACCTGCTTAAAGATGCTGAAGGCGAAGCTGCTGGAGCTCCGGGAGCGGGAGAAGGAGCAGCAGATGGCGGATATCAAGGGCGAGATGAAGAAGATCGAATGGGGCAGCCAGATTCGGTCCTATGTCTTCCAGCCCTATACGATGGTCAAGGACCATCGGACGAACTACGAAAGCGGGAATATTGACGACGTCATGAACGGAAACCTGGAAGGCTTTGTGACGGCCTACCTGAAGATGCAGTGACGGCCGTCAAGAACCCGAAGCCCTGTCGCAGCCGACGCGCCGCGGGCTGCGTCTCCGCGGTGCTGATTACGGTTGGCTGGATGGCGGCGGTCATCCTCCTCCTGGCCGGGGACGGGGCGCTCCTGGCCCGGGAGATGCTGCGCTGCGCCCCGCCGGAGCGGACGGGGCTTCCGGCGGCGGAGTATGCCGGGGTCGGCAGGATGACGGCGGACTACCTGACGGGACGCCGCGAGCCCTTTCAGCATGAGTTCCTCTCCGACACCGGAACGCCTGTCCGTTGCTTTAACGCCCGGGAGCAGGCGCATATGGCGGATGTCCGGGGGCTGATTGCGCTGGCCCGGGCGGTGGCCTTCGCGGCGCTGTGTGCTGGGCTGGCGCTGCTGGGCTGGGGGTTGTTTTTCGCCGGGAAGGCCAGCCTGCCTGGTCCGGAAACCATCAACGGGAAACAGGCTTTCCGGCAGGGGGTCCGCCTGGGGCTTGCGGGGCTTGCACTGCTCGCTTCCGGGCTCGCGGTCTGGGCCATCCTGAATTTTGACGGTTTTTTCGTCACCTTTCACCGCCTGGCCTTTACGAATGACCTCTGGCTGATGGATCCCCGGACGGACCTGATTATCCGGCTGATGCCGACCTCCTTTTTCATCGCCCTGGGGCGGCGGGGCGCCCTGCTCGCGCTGCTCGCGCCGGCCTTCCTGCTGGTGATCAGCCGGCTGGGAGGGCGGACAGGAAGGCGCGGACAGGGGGACGGTTCTTCCTGTCCGTGAGGACAGAAGAACTGTCCCCTCTGTCCGCGCCCCCTCTGGAAGCGGCGATTCTTGCGGAACCTCATAAGAAAGAAGGAAGATTCCATCAAATGACCTATGAAGCGCGAAGCCGGGAGCAGATGGCCGTGCTCCGCGGGAAGGAAACCGTTCGGATCCTGGCGCTGGAGACCTCCTGTGACGAAACCGCGGCGGCGGTGGTCGAAAACGGACGGAAAATCCGCTCCAACGTGGTTTTCTCCCAGATCGATCTCCACGCCCTCTACGGCGGGGTCGTGCCGGAGATCGCCTCCCGGGCTCATATGGAGGCCTGTGCCCGGGTGACGGGGGAAGCGCTCCGGGAGGCGGGGGAAACCCTCGACAGCATCGATGCCCTGGCGGTGACCCAGGGGCCCGGGCTGGTGGGGGCGCTTCTGACGGGGGTCAACTATATGAAAGGCCTCGCCTTCGCCGCCGGGAAGCCGCTGATTCCGGTTCAGCATATCGAGGGGCATATCTCCGCGAACTTTCTCGCGGCGCCGGAGCTGGTTCCGCCCTTTCTCTGTCTCGTCGTTTCGGGAGGTCACAGCCACCTGGCCGAGGTTTCGGACTACGGCGAATACCGCCTCCTGGGGCGGACCGTCGACGACGCGGCCGGCGAGGCGTTCGACAAGGCGGCCCGGGTGCTGGGGCTTCCCTATCCCGGCGGGCCCCGGATGGACGTCCTCGCGGAAGAGGGCAATCCGGAGGCTTTTGAGCTGCCGAAACCGAAGGCCCCCGGGCCTTATGATACCTCCTTTTCCGGGCTGAAGACCGCCTTTCTGAACCTGGTGAACCGGCTGACGCTCCGGGGAGAGGAGCTGCCGAAGGCGGATCTGGCGGCCTCCTTCCGGGCGGCGGTTTGCCGGGAGCTGACGGAGAAGGCGGAGCGGCTGATCAGGGATCGGGCGCGTTGCGGGAGCCCGGGCCTGCGGATGGCGATGGCCGGCGGGGTTTCGGCGAACAGGGAGCTGCGGCGTCAGATGGCGGCGCTTTGCGCCCGGGAGGGCGTGGAATTCTTCGTGCCGCCCCCCGCCCTCTGTACCGACAACGGCGCCATGATCGGCTCGGCGGCGTATTTCAGCCTGCTGCGCAGGGAGGCCGCGCCGCTTTCCCTGAACGCGGAGCCCTCCCTGCCGCTGTTCTGAGGCTGGCGCGGAACGCGGGCTTTTCCCTGAATCTTCTGTGACTTTCGGAGGCGATGATTTCCGATGAAAAAGGCCGGATGGATCACCTGGCTCGATCAGTATGGCTATGAACTGGATCCCTTTGACAAATACCGGGACGCGACCCTCTCCTCCAACCGCGGCGCCATGAAGGTGCTGGGCTTTTCCGGCGTCTTCATGGGCATTGGCCTGGGGATTTATGAGCTGGTCAACCGGCCCGGGTCCGCGGGGCCGGTCTTCAGCGGGATTCTTTTGCTGATGGGGCTTCTCGCAGTCTGGCAGTGCTACCGGGAGGCGGGCAGCCGGGCGGGGCTGATGCTGTCCGGATACGGGCTGTATCTGGCCTTCTACGCCCTCGGGATCTTCGGCTCCGTTCAGAACAATAACGGGGCTTTCTGGATCGGGGTTCAGATGGGCCTGTGCGGCTTCCTGCTGGATTACGCGGTTCGGATGGCGGGGCTGCAGCTGCTGAGCTATTTTTCCCTCCTGCTGGCCTGGGATGTGACCGGCGGAGGACTGACGGGGCAGCGGGTTCTATTCGCGACGCTGTTCCTTTTCTGCGGTCTTGTGGCCATGTGGGCCCAGGGCCGGGCAAAGCTGGCGATGATCATGTCCCGGGAGGATACCCGGAAGCAGGCGGACACGGACCTGTTAACGGGGCTGACGATCCGGGCGGCCGCCCGGGCGGAGATCGAGCGCCACCTGGTCTCGACGGAGGAGAGCGGCGTGCTGATGCTGCTGGATCTGGATCACTTCAAGCCCGTGAACGACCGGCTTGGCCACCAGGTTGGCGACGAGGTGCTGATCGGGGTGGCGTCGGATCTGAAGAAGATGTTCCGGGCCTCGGATGTGCTCTCCCGGCTCGGCGGCGATGAGTTTATCATCTATATGAAAGGCGTCCCGGAGCGGTCCTGGGCGGAGCAGCGGGCGGAGCAGGTGGTCCGGACGGTTCGCCGGTGGGTCGGCGAAGGGGAAACCCATATCCAGGTGACCGTCTCCGTCGGCGTCGTGACGACGGACATGGTTCCCCGTAGCTATGACGAGCTGTACCGGGCGGCGGATATCGCGATGTATTTTGCCAAGGCGGACGGTGGTAACGGCGCCGTGTTCTATTCGAAGAACCTGCTCGGAGAGGCCCGGGGCCGGGCCAGCACCCGGCAGGAGGGCGGGGATCCGAAGGAGGCGCTGAGATGAAGCGGACGGAATCCGGCCGTGGACAGGGGAAGATCTCCGGGGGTCAGGGGGATGCCCCTTCGGCGCGCCGAAGCCTCTGGCAGGCGGTCAAGTTTACCCTTTTCTCCGCCTCGGCGGGGCTGATCCAGATCGGAACCTATGCCCTGTTCTATGAGGCCTTTCACTGGGCACCCTGGCTGAGCTATCTGGTCTCCCTGATTCTGTCCGTGCTCTGGAACTTTACCTTTAACCGGACCTATACCTTCCGGTCGGAGGCAGACGTGAAGCGGAGCATGCTGCTGGTTGGCCTGTTTTATCTGGTCTTTACGCCGCTGTCGACCTGGTGGACCGCGGCGCTGACCGGGGAAAATCCCTTCACCGGCGCGGCCGCGTCCCGGACGCCCCTGGTCAACAACTACGTCGTTCAGGCGGCCACCATGCTGATCAATTTCGTTACGGAATTCCTGTATCAGAAGTTCGTCGTGTACCGCGGAACGGAGGATACGAACGCCCGGGGCCGGGCGGCCCGGGAGAAGGAAAAACATGAAGGATTATATTGAAGTCAGGGGTGCGAGGGAGCACAACCTGAAGAACATTTCTGTTAAAATTCCGCGAAACAGGCTGACGGTGATTACCGGGCTTTCCGGGTCCGGAAAGAGCACCCTGGCCTTCGATACCATCTATGCCGAAGGCCAGCGGCGCTATGTGGAGAGCCTCTCCAGCTATGCCCGGCAGTTCCTGGGTCAGATGTCCAAGCCGGATGTGGACGCCATCGAGGGCCTGAGCCCGGCGATTTCCATCGATCAGAAGACCACAGGCCGGAATCCCCGGTCGACGGTGGGCACCGTGACGGAGATTCAGGATTATCTGCGGCTGCTCTGGGCCCGGGTCGGGATTCCCCATTGTCCCAGCTGCGGCCGGGAGATCCGGAAGCAGTCGGTGGACGAGATTGTGGACGCGGTGCTGCGGCGGGAGGAGGGCACCCGGATGCAGATTCTGGCGCCCCTGGTCCGGGGCCGGAAGGGCGAGCACCGGGATCTGCTGGAAAGCGCCCGGAAGAGCGGATACGTTCGGGCCCGGGTGGACGGAAAGCTGGTTGACCTGGAGGACGCGCCGGCGCTGGACAAGAAGAAGCGGCATACCATCGAGCTGGTGGTGGATCGGCTGATTCTCCGGGGAACCCGGGAATTCCGTCAGCGGCTGACGGACGATATCGAGGCCGCGGCGGAAAAGGGCGCGGGGCTGGTGATCGTCAGCTGGATGGCGGGAAGCGGGGACGGACGCGAAGGGGCGGCCGCGGAGGACGAAACCCTCTTCAGCATGAACTATGCCTGCCCGGACTGCGGGATCTCCATCGAGGAGCTGAGCCCCCGGATGTTTTCCTTCAACAGCCCCTACGGCGCCTGCCCCACCTGCTCGGGGCTGGGCAGCCTGATGAAGATCAGCCGGGAGGCGCTTTTTCCAGACGAAAACCTGTCCCTCCGGGAGGGCGCCCTGAACGCCATGGGCTTTAACGCAACGGACGGAAGCGGCATCGCGGCCCAGTATTTCGAGGCGATGGGGAAGAAATACGGCTTCACCATGGATACGCCGGTCCGGGGCATTCCCGAGGAGGGAATGCAGGCCATCCTTTACGGGACGGGAAAGGATAAGATTACCATCACCTATGAGGGCGCCCGGGGCATGAACGAATACGCCGCCTCCTTCGAGGGGGTGGTTCCCACCCTGGAGCGGAGATACCATGAGACCGCTTCGGAGGCCATGAAGCAGGCCTACGAGGAATATATGGCGGAGGAGACCTGTCCCGACTGCCGTGGGCAGCGGCTGAAGCCGGAGGCGAGAGCCGTGACGGTGAACGGGAAAAGCCTGCCGGAGGTCTGCGGAATGAGCATCCGGGAGGCGCGGCGTTTTTTCCGGGAGATGAAGCTGGAGGGCAGCGCCGCCGTGATCGCCGAGGGAATCCTCCGGGAGATCGACAGCCGGCTGGGCTTCCTGGACGACGTGGGGCTGGGCTATCTGACCCTGGGCCGCGGCGCGGCGACCCTCTCCGGCGGCGAGGCCCAGCGGATCCGCCTGGCGACCCAGATCGGCAGCGCCCTGATGGGTGTTCTCTATGTGCTGGATGAGCCTTCCATCGGGCTGCACCAGCGGGATAACGCGAAGCTGATCGCGACCCTGAAGCGGATGCGGGACCTCGGGAATACCGTCCTGGTGGTGGAGCATGACGAGGAGACCATGCTTTCCGCCGACTGGATCGTCGACGTCGGGCCCGGGGCCGGGCTTCATGGCGGCGAAATCGTCGCCGAGGGCGACGCGAAGGCCATCATGGAGAATCCGAAGAGCCTTACCGGGCAGTATCTGAGCGGAACGCGGCGGATTCCGGTGCCCGAAAAACGGCGGGCGCAGGCGGGGGAGCTGTGGATCCGCGGGGCCTCCGAGCATAACCTTCGGCATATCGATGTCCGGATTCCGCTGGGGGTCATGACCTGTGTGACCGGGGTCAGCGGAAGCGGCAAGAGCAGCCTCGTGAACGAAATTCTCTATAAGGCGCTGGCGAGGCGCCTGAACAGGGCGAAAACCCGGCCCGGGGCCTTCGACGCCCTCGAGGGGGTCGAGCAGCTGGACAAGATCATCCAGATTGATCAGAGCCCCATCGGGCGGACGCCCCGGAGCAATCCGGCCACCTATACCGGGCTGTTCGACCTGATCCGGAAGCTCTTTGCCATGAGTCCCGAGGCGAAAGCCCGGGGATACCGGGAGAACCGTTTTTCCTTTAACGTGAAGGGCGGCCGGTGCGAGGCCTGCCAGGGGGACGGGGTTCAGAAGATCGAGATGCATTTCCTGCCGGATCTGTTCGTGCCCTGCGATGTCTGCGGCGGAAAACGATATAACCGGGAAACCCTGGAGGTCACCTGGCACGGGAAGAATATCAACGATGTTCTGGAAATGACGGTCGAGGAGGCGCTGGGCTTCTTTGAAAATCATCCTCAGATCCTTCGGAAGCTGGAGACGCTCAGAGATGTGGGCCTCGGCTATGTCAAGCTGGGGCAGTCCTCGACCACCCTGTCCGGGGGCGAGGCCCAGCGGGTCAAGCTGGCGACGGAGCTGAGCCGGAAAGCGACGGGAAAGACGATCTATCTCCTGGACGAACCGACCACCGGGCTGCATATGGCGGATGTGGAACGGCTGATTCAGGTGCTGGAGCGGCTGACGGACGCCGGGAATACCGTGCTGGTGATCGAGCATAACCTCGATGTGATCAAGGTCGCCGACTGGATTATCGACCTGGGGCCCGAGGGCGGCGATGGCGGCGGCGCTGTGGTTGCCGAGGGAACGCCGGAACAGGTCGCCGGGACGGCCGGATCCTTTACCGGGGAATATCTTCGGAAAGTCCTGCCGGCAGCCACCCGTCCCCGCAGGAAAGCACCGCGGCAGGCGTAATCCGGGAGGCCTCCTCCTCCATCAGGCGCTTCTGAGCCGGATGGCGGGAGGACTGATCCGCCCGGGCGCCGGTGGTGGCCCATTCCCCCAGGCGGGGGGTGACGGGGCGGGTTTCATCCCAGTCGGCAAAGCCCCGGGGGGAGACGTGTTCGTCCATGTCGCAGGCGAGGAAGACCGTCGCGGCGCCCGCGCGCCAGGGACGGCCAAGGAAGCCCTCGCCGGAAGGGCATGCGCCCGTCAGGCGGCAGCGGCGGAACACGAAGCCGAAGGGCTGGTCCGGATGGGTGTTGGCGGCGGTATAATAGCCGCCCCGGGCGTTCATGAAAAGAACGCAGTTTTCAAACCAGGCCCGGTAGCAGCCGAAGATAAAATCGATATCCCCCTGAAGCGTACAGCCCAGGAAGGCCTGCCGGCTGTGGGTCAGGGGGCCGTTCTGCACCAGCGGGAAACGTTCCGCGTCACCCGTGCGGGGAGCGATGTCCGAAAGGACGTCCGGATCCCGCAGCGGGCCCAGGTACAGGGTATCCTGATGGGCGATGAAGCGGCAGTTCCGCCAGAGGCCCCGGTCCCCCGCGGCGTAGACCGCGACGGCCTGGCCCACGAGGCGCCCGTCCCCCGCGTCGTTGCGGATCGTCAGGTTTTCCACGGTGATATCCCGGGCGGCGGTCATCAGGGTAGCCGACAGGAAGGTGGTCTTTTCCGTGCCGTCCGGATGCCGGTCTCTGGCGCAGGCGGAGGCCGTCAGGATCGTGGTTTCCGGATCTTCCCCGACGAGATGAAGCCCCGGACGGTACAGGACGACGCGTTCCCGGTAGAGGCCGGGTCGGATCAGGATGGTTTCCCCCGGGGAGGCGGCGTCGACCGCCGCCTGCAGGCTGGGAAAGGGGCTGCCGGAGTCCTGGGATACGGTGATCATGGAGCGGTTCCTCCTCTGTGAACCCGGCGCCGCGGGGCAGGCCGGGAAGGATTGGGGATTCGACTTATTGTAGCATTCCCGCTGCCCGGGTTCAAGCGGCAGGCGGGGATTGCGCGCGGTGGGACGCCGCGGAGGCGCGGCGAAAAGGTCAGCCGGCCGCCGGAAATACAGAAAGAGAACAGGGGCTTTCTTGACGCCGGTTTTTTTCCGGGCGTATGATAGGGAATAAATCCGAAGGGTTTTGCTCTTCGGAACCAAATCATGAAGGAGGCTTGTTTTCATGAAGAAGATCCTTGCGTTGGTTTTGGCAGCCTGCCTGGCTTTGGCTGTTTGCTCCGCTCTGGCGGAAGATGTGACGCTGAAGATCGCCCATATCGGGCCGCAGACCGGCGGGGCCGCGGTGTACGGCCTGGCGACCTATCGCGGCGCGAAGATCGCCGCGGAGGAGATCACCGCCGCGGATAACGGGATTACGATTGAGCTGCTGAACGAGGATGATACCCATGACGCCGAAAAGGCTGTCAATGCCTACAACAACGTCATGGAGCAGGGCGCCCAGATGATCGTGGGCACCGCGACCACCGCTCCGTGCATCGCCGTTGGCGCCAAGGCCTTCGAGGAGCGGGTGTTCATGCTGACGCCCTCCGCTTCCTCGACGGATGTGACGGCGGATAAGGATAACGTCTATCAGGTGTGCTTCACGGACCCGAACCAGGGCTCCGCTTCCGCCGCCGTGATTAAAGAGAAGAAGCTCGGCACGAAGATCGCCGTGATCTACAACAACGCGGACGCCTATTCCACCGGCATCTATCAGACCTTCGTGGCCAAGGCCGCGGAGCTGGGGCTGGAGATCGTCTCCACCACCACCTTTACGGACGATACGACGGATTTCTCCGTCCAGGTGGCGGACGCCCAGAGCAAGGGCGCGGATCTGGTGTTCCTGCCGATCTACTATACCCCCGCTTCCCAGATCCTGATCGCCGCCAACAGCATCGGCTACAAGCCCCTGTTCTTCGGCGTGGACGGGATGGACGGCATCCTGACGCTGGAGGGCTTCGATACCGCGCTGGCGGAGGGCGTGATGCTGCTGACCCCCTTCGTGGCGGACGCGAAGGACGACCTGACGGTGAAGTTTGTGACCAAGTACAAGGAGCTCTATAACGAGGTTCCGAATCAGTTCGCCGCCGACGGCTATGACTGCGTCTACGCGCTGGTGGAAGCGGCGAAGCTGGCGGAAGCCAAGACCGGCGAGCCCGCGGAGGAGCTCTGCGACCGGCTGATCGCTGCCATGCAGCAGATCACGGTTGCCGGCCTGACGGGCACCATGACCTGGAGCGCCAACGGCGAGGTCGAAAAGATCCCGACCGCCATGGTGATCAGGGATGGCGCCTATGTGGGCCTGGATAACTGACGGATAATTCGTTTCGATCCGGCCGCGGGGTTGTTCCCGGGCCGGATTTCCTGTTTTCAGCCGTCGCGGCGGAGCGCGGGGAGGACCGCCCCCGCGCTCCGGGGCCCGGACTTTGGGAAGCCGGATGGACAAAAGGGCCGCGATGTGGTAAAAAGTAGGAAGACTTTGGAAGCGGAGCCGCCCCGGTGATGTGTCGGGAGCGGTCCCCGCGCTCCGGAGGAGCGTTCACAGAGGAGGAGACAAGGATGGAATTTCTGTCCTACCTGGTTAACGGAATCAGCCTGGGCAGCATCTATGCCATTATCGCCCTGGGGTATACCATGGTGTACGGCATTGCGAAGATGCTGAACTTTGCCCATGGCGACGTCATCATGGTGGGCGCGTATATCATCTTCTGCGCGGCCCAGTACTGGAATCTGCCGCCGCTCCTTTCGCTGCTGCTGGCCATGCTGGTCTGCACCCTGCTGGGCATCACCATTGAAAAGCTGGCCTATAAGCCCCTGCGCCAGGCCACGTCGCTGGCGGTGCTGATTACGGCGATCGGCATGAGCTATCTTCTGCAGAACACGGCCCTGCTGATCTGGGGCGCCAACCCGAAGGTGTTCCCGAGCCTGTTTGACCTGGGAACCATCAGCCTCTTCGGCGGCCGGCTGTCCGTCAAGGGGGAGACGCTGGTGACCATCGCGGCCAATATCGTGATCATGGTCGGACTGACGCTGTTTACCTCCCGTTCCAGGATGGGCAAGGCCATGCGCTGCGTTTCGGAGGACCGGGGGGCCGCGGAGCTGATGGGGATCAATGTCAACACGACGATTTCCATGACCTTTGCCATCGGCTCCGCCCTGGCGGCCATCGCGGGGCTCCTGCTCTGCTCCACCTATCCCGTGCTCCAGCCGACCACCGGCGCCATGCCCGGGATCAAGGCCTTTACGGCGGCAGTCTTCGGCGGCATCGGCTCCATCCCCGGGGCGATGCTGGGCGGCGTGCTGCTGGGGATCATCGAAATCCTCGGAAAGGCCTATATCTCCACGGAGCTGGGGGATGCCATCGTGTTTGCTGTGCTGATTATTGTGCTGCTTGTACGGCCGACCGGGCTGCTCGGAAAAGCTGTACGGGAGAAGGTGTGAGGTGAGTGGCATGAAGACGAAAAAAGCGCGGCTGATCACGAATCTGGTGACCTACGGGGTGCTGACCGCCCTGTTCATTCTGCTGACCGTCATGATCGATAATAAAACCATCTCCCGCAGCCTGAAGGGACAGCTGATCCCGATCTGTTGCTGGATCGTGATGGCGGTTTCCCTGAACCTGGTGGTGGGAATCAGCGGCGAGCTGAGCCTGGGCCACGCGGGCTTCATGAGCCTCGGGGCCTTTTCCGGCATCGTTTCCTCCGGCTGGCTGCTGAATGGCTTCGGGATGGAGGATCCGACGCTCCGGCTGGTGCTGGCCATCGTCGTCGGCGGCGTGGTGGCCGGCGTGATGGGGGCGCTGATCGGGATTCCGGTGCTCCGGCTTCGGGGGGACTATCTGGCGATCGTGACCCTGGCCTTCGGCGAGATCATTAAAAACGTCATGAACTGCGTCTATGTGGCGGTGGACGGCAGCGCGCTCCGGTTTGGCTTCCTGAAGAACGACCTGCCGGGAACCCTGCTGCTGAACGGGCCCATGGGGGCGGTCAAGGTCAAGGCGATTTCGACCTTCGCGGCGGGCTTCGTGCTGGTGATCTTCACGCTGGCCGTCGTGCTGAACCTGACAAATTCCCGGTCCGGCCGGGCGATCATGGCGGCCCGGGACAACCGGATCGCCGCCGAGGCGATGGGCATTAACATTACGAAATATAAAATGATGGCCTTTGTCACGGCCGCGGTGCTGGCCGGCATGGCCGGGGCGCTTTACGGCCTGAGCATGGCGACCCTGGTGCCGACCAAGTTCAGCTTTAACGAATCCATCAACGTGCTGGTCTTCGTGGTGCTGGGCGGCATCGGGAATATCCCCGGATCGGTGATTTCCGCCGCGGCGCTGACCATTCTGCCGGAGCGGCTGCGCTTCCTGCAGAATTCCCGGATGCTGGCCTACGCGGTGCTGCTGATCCTGGCGATGCTGCTGAGCAATAACCCGCTGATGAAGAGCCTGTGGAAAAAGCTGATCCCGCGGCGGAGGGAAGCCCGGAGCGGAGAGGGGGAGATGCGGTCATGAGTGAGGAAAAGATTCGTTCGAAGACGCCCATGGTACCCTATCCTTCCGGCGCGATCGTGCCGGAGCGGGATCTGGGCAGCATCCCCGTGCTGGAATGCAGCCACCTGGGCATTGAGTTCGGCGGGCTGAAGGCCGTGGATGATTTCAATGTGATCATGGGCAAAACGGAGATCGCCGGCCTGATCGGCCCCAATGGCGCGGGCAAGACGACGATTTTCAACCTGCTGACCAAGGTGTATCAGCCGACCCACGGCACGATGGCGCTGGAGGGCCGGGACATGGGGTCCATGACGACGGTCGACGTCAACAAGGCGGGCATCGCCCGGACCTTCCAGAATATCCGCCTCTTCGGCAACATGTCCGTGGAGGAGAACGTGCGGATCGGGCTGCACAACCAGATCCGCTGCGGCATGTTCAGCGGGATCCTGCGGCTGCCGAAGTACTGGAAAACCGAAAAGGCCCAGCATGAAAAGGCGATGGAGCTGCTGAATATCTTCGATATGGCGGATCTGGCGGATCATCGGGCCGGAAGCCTGCCCTACGGCGCCCAGCGCCGGCTGGAAATCGTGCGGGCGCTGGCGACCCATCCGAAGCTGCTCCTGCTGGACGAACCGGCGGCGGGCATGAACCCGAAGGAGACGGAGGAGCTGATGGAGAACATCCTCCGGATCCGGGACCGGTTCCAGATCGCCGTGCTGCTGATCGAGCATGATATGAACCTGGTCATGGGCATCTGCGAGGATATCTGCGTGCTGAACTTCGGCCGGATCATCGCCAAGGGAACGCCGGAGGAAATCCAGCGGAACCCGGCGGTCATCGAGGCCTACCTGGGCAAGCAGAAGACTACGGAGGAGACAGAATCAAAATCGTCATCCGGGTGGAAGGATATGCATGAGCGGAAGACTACAGAGGAGGCGAAGGCATGAGCGGACAGGAACAGCTTCCACTGCTGAAGGTCAATAATCTGCACGTGTATTACGGCGCCATTCATGCGATCAAGGGCATCTCGCTGGAGGTCAGCGAGGGGGAAATCGTGACGCTGATCGGCGCCAAC